>JBHPIW010000022.1:0-36240 GCA_042568495.1 Fidelibacterota bacterium
CGACCGGGGAATGGCTGGAACGCTGCGATACCCTCCATAATGAGCTGATTGAATTTGTTGCTGAATCCGATGATACTCTGCTTGAAAAATTCTTTGAGAACGACCAACTCTCGGAAGACGAACTACGAGAAGGCATGCACGGCGCAATCCTGAATGGTTCCGTGATCCCGGTTTTCGCTGTATCCGCTTCAGCCAATATCGGTGTCCGCCGCATGATGGACATCCTGGCTAAATACGCATCTTGTGCCTCGGATTTCACAGAGGTGAAGGGCGTCGCGAAGGTGGGGAGCGAGGATGAGATCAGCTTTCCAGCTACCATAGCAGGCCCACCCTCCGCCTTTATCTTTAAGACTGTGAGTGAAGCCCACCTGGGTGAACTGTCCTTTTTCCGCACTTATTCCGGCACGGTAAAGATGGGGATGGATCTGGAAAACACCAACCGTAACCAGCATGAGCGGATGGGTACCATCTACACTATGAACGGTAATGAGCGCAAGGAACTCGGTGAGGTGGTGGCGGGTGATATCGCAGCCGTTGTGAAATTGAAAAATACTCACACGGGGGATACACTAAGCCACAGCAGTAATGCCATCGTCTTGCCCCCCATCCATCTGCCCGAGCAAAAGATCCGGGCGGCCATTGTCCCCAAGGCTAAGGGTGACGAGGACAAGATTAGTACGGGTCTGTCGACTTTGCATGAAGAAGACCCGACCTTCATTTTCCAATATGATCCGGAGCTTAAACAGACCATCATCTCCGGCCAGGGTGAACTGCATCTGGGAACGGTTATCAAGCGTCTCAAGCAGCGTTTCAAAGTCGAAGTAGACCTGATCCGGCCCAAGGTACCCTATCGCGAGACCATCAGCACCAAGGGTGAATCCAAGTACCGCCACAAGAAACAGACGGGTGGTGCGGGACAGTTCGCTGAAGTCTGGATGTATGTGGAACCCCTTCCCCCTGGCTCGGGTATTGAGTTCGAGAGCAAATTGGTGGGAATGGCCATCGACCGTGTATTCATCCCCTCCATCGAGAAAGGTGTTCGGGCTGCGGTTGAGGAAGGGGTTGTAGCCGGTTACCGGTGCGTTGATGCTAAAGCCGTGGTCTATGATGGGAAGCAGCATCCTGTGGATTCCAAGGATATCGCCTTTCAGATCGCCGGCCGCGAGGCTTTCAAGGAATCCTTCCTGAACGCCAAGCCCAAGCTGCTGGAACCGATATACGAAGTTGATGTGTTGGTACCGGAAGAGTTCATGGGCGACGTGATGGGTGACATCTCTGCCCGCCGGGGTAAGGTTCTCGGAATGGAATCCGAGGGTCGCCTTCAGAAGGTAAAAGCCCAGATCCCCCTGGCTCATCTGGACCAGTACTCCACAGCGCTGCGTTCCATGACCGGCGGAAGGGGCACTCACAGCCAGCGCTTCGATCACTACGAGGATGTGCCGCGTGACGAAGAACAGAAGGTGATCGCCGCCGCCAAGGCGGAAAAGGAAGAGGCTCACCATTGAGCCTGGATCGTCTCTGGGCGCCCTGGCGCATGGAGTATATCCTGTCGCCGAAAAATGGCGACGAGTGCATCTTTTGCGATAAGCCCGCGGCCGATAAGGATCGGGAAAACCTCATCATATACCGCGGGGAACACTCCTTCGTGATGATGAACCTGTTCCCCTACAATAACGGACATGTTCTGGTGGTTCCCTACCAGCACACGGCTGAATTCGACGATCTGGGACCGGAAATACAGCAGGAAATGCTGGCGCTCTCCACCCAGGCTATGCGCATCATGCGCCAGGAAATGCGGGCGGAGGGCTTCAACTTCGGCGCCAATATCGGAGCGGCTGCCGGGGCCGGGATCGAACCCCACGTCCATCTGCACGTGGTACCCCGCTGGACCGGCGATACCAACTTCATGCCGGTCATTGCCCAGGCCAAGGTACAGGTGCAAAGCCTGCAGGAAACCAGGGACCTGCTGGCGGAAGCTTACAAGAAGGAATCGTAAGACTCGCCCATTCTTGACACACCAACCCGTGTCAGGTAACTTCGGGCCGCTATTTCATATCCGGAGTAGCTCAATTGGTAGAGCGGGTGGCTGTTAACCACTAGGTTGGGGGTTCGAGTCCCTCCTCCGGAGCTTGTTCTTTACTTACGTCCTACACTCCCCTTCACACAATCGCATCTACGTCGGGCAAACGGATAATCTGGACGCTCGGTTGTCCAGGCATAATGCTGGATTGTCTACGTCCACGAAGGCATATAAGCCTTGGGAACTGCTTCATGTGGAGGAATTTCCTACCCGAGCTGAGGCGATGAAACGGGAGAGGGAATTAAAGTCTCATCAGGGGAGAGATTGGATCAGGAACGAGTTGCTCAATCGGTAGAGTCCGGCGGCTGCCGGATTAACCACTAGGTTGGGGGTTCGAGTCCCTCCTCCGGAGCTTGTTCTTTACTTACGTCCTACTCTCCCCTTCACACAATCGTATCTACGTCGGGCAAACGGATAATCTGGACGCTCGGTTGTCCAGGCATAATGCTGGATTGGTTAGGTCCACGAAGGTATATAAGCCTTGGGAACTGCTTCATGTGGAGGAATTTCCTACCCGAGCTGAGGCGATGAAACGGGAAAGGGAATTAAAGTCTCATCAGGGGAGAGATTGGATCAGGAACGAGTTGCTCAATCGGTAGAGTCCGGCAGCTGCCGGATTAACCACTAGGTTGGGGGTTCGAGTCCCTCCTCCGGAGCACTTGTCTGATTCCACCTATTATCTGTATATACTCTACTCAGATTCCTTGCGGAGATATTATACGGGTGTTTCCCACGATCCTGAACTACGGTTAAAGTATCACAACAGTAATCCCAAAGGTTGGACCCGAAGAGGCCGACCGTGGCGGCTGGTTTTCACCAAAGCATATCATGATAGAACCAGCTCGATGAAGGCCGAGCGGTTCGTTAAAGGACAGAAGAGCCAGGTATTCATCGAGAAATTAGTCTCTGGAGAATACACCCTGGATTAATATCGCGGGTGGCTGTTATCCCGAAGCTTCGGGATGTAGGTTCGAATCCTACCGCCGGAGCACCGACGAGAACACAAAGTAAGTTTGCCAACTTTTGCCCCTGATTAGCTAGGGGCTCCTTTATATCCCTGGATTAAATCCCACCTGTGCAATCAAGTGTAGCTTGACGGTACTTGCCCTAATAAGCTTGATACTTTACACTGCGCAATGTATCTTGAATAGAATGAGACGCTCAGGCTTTTTATGTAACTAGATTCAGATGCGCCTGGCAGTGTTATCAATGAGCTCGTCAACCTGGCAAGAGAGCGCCTAATCCAATAGTTGAAGGCTAATACATCGGGCAGGAAATGCGAAAACTAGATAACATATATTGTTCCAGAAGAACACAGCTATAGGGTTATATCATCGTGAGTTGCAGGGCTGTATTAATAAAATATGGATTCATCATTGCTCTGACGGGAACTGCCTTTCTTTGTGATAAAAATCCCGTCGAACCTGATCCGTCGTCTGTCCCTTATGCCATTTATTTACTGGATGATCCCGAATTTGATCCTGAAAAGGTATTCAATGAAGATTACAGTGATTTTGAAATAAAGGGGCACCCGTGGCTTACTGACGAGGACATTGAATTCTACGACTGGTCAAACCACTGCATCTTTTTGAAGGAAAACAAACTAACTCTCTTTCCAAAATATGATTTTAAATATTTTGTTGAGGAATTTATTAACAAGATGTTCATTGTTGCTGTTAATGGGGAAATCTGTTATCCCGCCCAATGTAATTATAATGCATTTTCCCCGATACCAGAATTAGGTCTAATCGGTATATTTCTAACTCCCGATGATGTCTTGTGGATTGAATGGTACTACCCATTCGCCTGGGACCGGCGTAATGATGTTAGGGTCAAACAGGTATTGATTGAAAAAGGGCTTTTCCATGCCGGGTTGGAGGTTCACCTGGATGAACTTGATGCCATTACCATCATTGAGAATGCCGACACCTCGACCATTGAATACACGTTTACGCTGTCCAACAAAGATGAAGACAATCTCTATGTATTCGATCCGGATATTGTCGGCAATTCTTTCCACTGGTATACAAATGGACCGGTCTTTATCCGTGTCGGTGAGAGTGGACTTTATGAGTCCACATATAAAGAATTGGATCCTAGAGAAGATTGGAATCCATCCTGGTATGTTAAGCTGGAAAGTGGAGCGTCCCTGACGCGAACCGTCAGTCTAAAAGGCTACCCGTATTTCCCGCCCGGTGAGTACGCGGTTCGGTTTCCGCATAGTGGCCCTAGGGTTTATAAAGACCTCAGATACACCGAAGATGGCAGGTATTGGACCGGCGGGGATGTACTTTCCAATTATTCGTTCGTTTATATTGATGAAAATGGCGAGCAGACCGTCGCGCGTAGGTTGCTAAGTGTCGCGGACCAAGACTTCTTAAGAGCACAAAAGCCATTGGAGCACTCAGTCAAATAGTTAAAAGGAACATATAGTGAAGAATCCCCAACTTCGTAAACGGGATTTATTAAGCCTGTTGGCCTTCCTGCTTGGATTTGGTCTGTCACCACTAAGATCAGACAGCGCTAAAACACTTTATACGCCAAGGGTGACATTGATACCGGGCATATATACCAGAACCGAGGTGGACATGTCCGGCATCTATATTGCCCGGCTGGCGACACTGGAGTACAACAAGTCCATCAAGACGGTGTTGCTTAAGTAGAGAATCCAGATCGGAGCACCTTCGTCACCCACGCCCTACTGATCCCCAACTGCCGGGCTAACTCAGCCCTCGTCCAACCATTCTCATCCATCAGCCGCTGAAAGCGGGTGGCACGTTCTTCCTTGGTCTCACGACAAGGTTTTGGCGGGTGATTCTGAAGATATAACTCCTTATCCAGGAAGAACTTCCGACGGAAGACTATCGGTACCTCCACTTCGAAAAAGTTCGAGTTTATGTTGGTGGCGCGGAGCGGCGAGTATAACTAGAGCCCAAAGTTATTTCCAGTGGGCTTTTTATTCCGGTTACCCGAAGCCGGTTGCTATCTCCGCGACAGCCGTTTCGCGAAAGTAGAGTAAATCATGTAGCCTTCGGTGATGAACTCACGCATTTGTTCCGGTTTCTTGCGGCCGCCATGAAGATAAATGAATACTCCGGGAGCACTTTCGATGTAGGTTCCTTTTCGCAGGGCAAAGAAATCACGCAGCTCGGCATCGAAAAAATTCCGGATCGCTTCTTCATCCTCACCTTTCAGAACGAACCATTCCGAGAATTCGGGATGGTCATCAAAATCGATATCCTGGAAACCGACAGCTGCACCGATCTTGTGGAACAAATTTTCCGGCCGAAGAGAGAATTCTGGCAGTTTGAGAGCATCAGATTCCATTGCGATCACAGAATGGTGATGAGTATGCTGGTGCTTTCCACCCCCGGTGGTATACTGATAGTCGAAAATTGACAGGTTCGCATTTTCATCCTCAGCTTTCATCACATTTTTTATTTTACGACCATGCCCTTTATTGAACAGAGAAAAGACCTGCATCCTTTCCAATAGCTGATCACCTTTGATTGCCGAAAACTCCAGACCGATATCCGATGCGACAGCCTCCAATGCTGCGGTTCGCTTCTTCTCGTATTGAATCACAAGCCAGATGATGCCTCCCACAATGGCGGCTCCTGCCACAATTGCCAAAATGATATAGGGCATTTCAATTCCTCATTTTAATCAATCCATCTTTATCCGGGCTGGACGTCCGCCTGCCAAGGTACCTTGACGGACCGCAACAGAGCAACAAGTGCTTCGTAACTTTGTATCGTTGTGGTCATTCGTTCTCGTCCATGAGCCACTGACAGGGCGAGATTATTCCCTTGGTAAATGCTGATCGAATTCAATGGGGATTCATTCCTCCACGTCTATAATTTCATCTTCCTTGAACCGGAGCAGGATTACCACAGCATGTACGATCCGATTTTTCTATCACGCCATGGCCAGATCATTTTCAGGGATCTCCAGCGTGTGATCAGTACACATCAGGTTGGCGAAGTCAATCCCATGCTAAGTGAAATTGAGCACCTGGTGGGACAGGGCTTCTATGCAGCCGGGTTCCTGTCGTTTGAAGCTGCACCGGCCTTCGATCCTGCATTCAAAGTCCATCAAACAGGCAAATTCCCTCTCCTCTGGTTTGGGATCTATGCGGAAAAGGAGACCACAAATCCACGGGAAGGGCCCGCTCAGATCAATCTGGCAAAATCTCGCTGGCGTCCGCTTATGTCCCAAGCTGCTTATTACGCGGCGTTCGACGTCATTAAAGGCAATATCGAAGCAGGTGAGACCTATCAGGTTAACCTGACCTTTCCACTTGAGGGCACCTTGGATGGTTCTTCGCAGGAGTTGCTATATCAGATGTTTCAGGCGCAGCCAGTGGACTATGCCGCCTGGCTGGATATTGGTGATTACGATATTATCTCACTTTCTCCGGAATTATTCTGGAAACTGGACGGCAGCCGTATTGTGAGCAAGCCCATGAAGGGTACCCGTCCCCGGAGCCCTCATAAGCGCAAGGATTGGGAATTAGCTCATGAACTGCGAAATTCCACCAAGGAAATGGCCGAAAATCTCATGATCGTGGACATGATACGTAACGACCTGGGGAAGATGGCCAAGACCGGCTCAGTCAAGGTGGATAAGATGTTCGAGCTGGAAGATTTCCGGACTGTCTGGCAAATGACTTCCACGATCTCCGCCGAAGTCGACGTGGGCATCCCTCAAATCATGCGTAGTCTTTTTCCTCCGGCCTCCGTCACAGGAGCTCCGAAAATAAAGACCATGGAATTGATACATACTGTGGAGCCATATCCACGCCTGGCCTACTGCGGTACAGTAGGTTGGTGGGCTCCCGAGCGCCAGGCCTGTTTCAATGTGGCCATCAGAACCTTGATTCGGACAAAGGCGGATAACAGCACCAGGTATTCCGTGGGAAGCGGCATCACCTGGGATTCTGATGGTGAACAAGAGTATGAAGAATGCCTGGCGAAAGCTGTGGTGCTGAATAGCTGATCACCGGCCTCTTTCCCGATACTCTTTTGATATCTACCATATTTTCAAATAACGTTCACCCAAAAGGCAGTGACAACCACCCGGCCTTCCCTCCAGTCTATACCAATAGTGCAACCGACCTATCATCTTTTCAGCCTTCTTCGCAATGGTTGTACAGCCGGAGTGTTGTCGGCGTCCAGAAAATCACCGAATAAACTGACTGGAATTCTCTATGCTATATAACTATTGGATCACTGCCCTCAGGAATCTGAAAAAAAGAGCGTCCTCCACCATTGTGCAGGTACTGGGATTGGCTGTAGGCCTGACAGTCTTCATTCTGGTATCAGTCATCGCCGAATACGAGGAAAATTTTGACACCTTCTTCCCAAATCATGACCGTATCTATTCCGCGTATATCATGGTCAAGCCGGAATCCGGCTTCGGCCTGAAGAGTACCGATGGGGTTTATACTGCCCTGCAACCGATACTGGAGACTGAGGTCCCGGACATCGAGAAATCCGCCCGATGCATGGGACGAGAACAGCTGGTGAGATCGGGAGAGAACAAGTTCTATGAGTCAATGCGTTTTGTGGACCCGGATTTTCTAGATATCTTCAAGTTGGAATTCATCTACGGCAATGCCAGCGATGCGCTGGATGATCCTACCTCGGTAATTCTTTCCGAATCTATGGCCAAAAAATATTATCGAGACCAGAATCCCCTGGGAGAAAGACTTACGGTTGAAACCCGGCATGAACTGCAGGTCACTGGCGTGTTTCGTGACCTGCCCCCGAATACTCACTTCACATCCTCATTCACGGGCACGGGTACGCTTGATATGATAGCCACTACCGGCGCTCACATCCGCATCAATGAGTTCGATCCCCAAGGCAGTTGGACGAGTCTTTCATCAGACAACATGACCTATATGCTCCTACCTGAAGGTAGTGACCCTCATGATTTCGAGTCGCGCATGGATGCCGTCACGGAGAAGTACCTATCCGAAGATATCATGCAGTTTCATGACGGTTTCGCACTGCGCCCGCTGCGGAAAATGAATCTATTCATCTGGGAAACCTCCGGTATACCTGCCTTGGGCGCTATTCGGATTCTGGGCTTGATTATCCTGCTGATTGCATGTTTGAATTACATGACCCTGGCGGCGGCTCGTGGTTTGAGCCGATTGCGTGAAGTAGGTCTGCGTAAATCGATCGGTGCCAGCCGTGGGCAGTTAATCTTTCAATTTCTCGTTGAGAGCGTGGTCATTGCGCTCTTTGCCCTGGCGATTTCGATCGTGTTGGCCAAACTTGTCATACCTGTCGTTGGCCAACAGATTGGTCGGGCAATAGCATTCCATCCGTTCAGCAGTCCGGCTGCCTTGGCGGGTCTGCTCGGATTGATGTTGCTGACCGGATTGTTTGCCGGGGGATACCCGGCACTGGTGATCTCCAGGGCCAGGATACCTGATGCCCTGCGTGGGGATACTGGCCGCCTGGGCAAGCGAAACGTGATGCGCAATATCCTGCTGGTCATCCAGTATACTTCGTCGATCGTGCTGGCTATCGCGGTCATGATCACTTTCGCCCAAAACCAGAAGCTGCAGGAGGGAGACTTCAGGTATCACCGGGATCACATTGTTAATGTAAACCGTATGTCCAATCCCAATATCGCGCCGCACTACGACGTTCTGCGCACCGAGTGGCAAACCATCCCGGGAGTTGAAATAGTCACGATCAGCAGTCAGGTACCTTTCCAGCAGCGGCATGATATACAACGAGTCTCCCCCATTTCAGGGGACGAGAGCCGAAAACTGGATATGCAGCGGATGGACATCGGTGAGGACTTCGCTACCGCCTATGACCTGGATCTTCTGGCCGGCCGATATTTAGCGCCGCAATATGGTGAAGATGTCTACCGCGTGGACGAGGAGCGTGAATACGCTCAGTCCATGGTAAATACGGTAATCAATATGAAAGCCGTCACCGCACTGGGCTTCGAATCCCCGGATGATGCCATCGGCAAGTTTTTCTATGAGATTGGCGATGAGGCATCGGATGTAACATTCAGGATCGTGGGTGTAGTGGCTGACGTAAATATACTCGGTTTCCACAATAAGATACGTCCCATGGCATTCTTTATGCCTGAAGAAATGGTGCGGGGGGTTGCATCGATACGCATTTCTGCCGAGAACACGGCCGAAACACTCAGCCAGATTGATGCTACCTGGGACCGGGTAATTCCGGATTACCCGATCGACCGGGAGTTCCTGGACGATGGATTCAAGGACATCTTCACGGTCCTTCAGGGTATAAATGTAGCATTGATCATATTTTCAGTTATCGGTATTACACTGGCGATCGTGGGTCTGATTGGCATGACAGTCTTTTTAACCAATGCACGGACCAAGGAGCTGGGTGTACGAAAAGTTCTGGGTGCCAGTGAGTCCAGGCTGGTCCGGATGCTCACCTGGCAGACTTCCCGTCCGGTACTCATCGCACTGGTCATTGCTTGTCCGCTGGCCTATTTCGCCATGGGTGCTTACCTGAACTTTTTCGTGGACCGGGTTGCCTTGTCACCGGTATTCTTCCTGCAAATCGGTGTGGTGGTGATGATTATTGCATGGTTAATCGTGGGAATCCGGGCATATCGAGTAGCGATTACAAATCCAGCTGAAGTTCTACGATACGAGTAGATAACTTAGAGCAGCTGCTCTTGGGTGAAGCCCTTGCGCTTCCAAGCCGGAATGGTCCTGCCTGCTTGCATCCGGAAGGTGACCGGATTCTTTCGCAGACAAGACATAGTGGGAGCGGTTGGCATCCGCTTATTGGACCTGGATGTCAGGTCGGATTTAATAAAGAAAAGAGGTAGCAGTGCATATACAACCCAGGTTCAGATTGAAGGCTGTTTCATTGCTCAGCGTGCTGGCAGTCATACTATTCACGAGCGGCTGCCAGTCAAATGATTTATCAACCGGCAATAGTTATGACGATCCCCATTCCTTTGCCAGGCCGTGGGAGGCCATGGTAAAAAACCTGGCATTAAACCTGAAGGTGGATTTTGACCGAAAGATTGTTCATGGATCTGCTGAATGGGAGGTGGATCTCACCGAAGGAGCGGAACAGTTGGTTCTGGATATTAACAACCTGGACATCCAGCGAATCGTGCTCCAGCCGGGTGATCTTACGGCCACCTACTCTGTGGGTGATGTCGAGCCATATCTTGGGCAGCCTTTAACCATTGATCTACATCCGGGGACCAAGGTTGTAGAAGTGTATTACTCTACCAAACCAGGGGTTTCAGCGTTGGACTGGTTGAAGCCAGAACAAACGACGGGCGGGCGCCACCCATTTATGTATACACAGTCTCAGCCGGTACTGGCACGTTCCTTCTTTCCTTGCCAGGACACTCCCGGAGTTCGTTTCACCTATCAAGCTACCATTACTGTTCCGGACGAACTGATGGCGGTGATGAGTGCAGCCAATCCACAGACTAGAAGGGATGATGGCATTTACCATTTCAATATGCCCCAGCCGATCCCTTCTTACCTGGTTGCCTTGGCGGTCGGGGAGTTGGAATTCAAATCCCTGGGTTCCAGCACAGGAGTTTATGCTGAACCGGAACTGATCGAGAAAGCCGCCTACGAGTTCGCCGAGACCGAAGACATGCTGAAAGCAGCCGAAGCCCTTTACGGAAAGTACCAATGGGGACGGTACGACCTGTTGGTTCTCCCATCCAGCTTTCCAGCTGGCGGAATGGAAAATCCACGATTGACCTTTATCTCTCCGACTGTTCTGGCTGGAGACCGCTCTCTAACAGATGTAATTGCCCACGAGTTGGCACATTCGTGGTCGGGGAACCTGGTAACTAACGCCAGCTGGGAAGATTTGTGGATCAATGAAGGCTTCACGGTTTACTTCGAGAACCGGATTATGGAAGAGGTATACGGTCACGAGTATGAGCAAATGCTGGTTACCCTGGCCCTCGGAAAACTGCAGGAAGAGTTCGATGAATATGGGTGGGATCACCCCGACACCAGGCTGAAAATAGATCTGAAAGGCCGCGACCCCGATTCAAGCTTCACTGCGGCAGCCTATACCAAGGGTGGCCTGTTCCTCCTGAACATTGAACAACAACTGGGCCGGAAACATTGGGATCGATTCCTGAATAACTACTTCAAGAAATTTGCATTTCAGAGCATGTCCACCGAGAAATTTCTGGCCTACCTGAACGATAAGGTTATAACCGATGATAATGAGTTGGAAGACAGGTTAAACATTGCGGGATGGATTTATTCGCCAGGTCTTCCGGAAAACCTCCCACAATTCAACTCCCCGGTACTGGACGTCATTCGCCAACAGGCCCTGAACTTCAGCGCCGACAGACCGGCTGCTCAACTTGAGACTGCAGACTGGACCACCCACCACTGGCTGCAATTTCTCAGACATTTGCCTGACAACATTGGGATGGGGCGAATGGATGACCTTGATCAGGCTTTCGATTTGACGCATACAGGTAACTCGGAAATACTCTTCGAATGGCTCAGGCTCGCCATTCTGAATCAGTATGCCGAGGCTTATCCGGCACTGGAGGAATTCTTAACCTCTATTGGGAGACTGAAGTTCCTGATTCCGTTGTATAGAGAAATGCAATCAACGGCCGAAGGGCGGGAAATGGCCACACGCTTCTATTCCAAGGCAAGGTCTCGATACCATTCTATTGCCTGGTATATCCTGGATCCTATCATCGGTTACAAACATGACGGGATGCGATGAACTTACCACATTGATTCGATGACCACAGGATACACTGAGGAATATGTCCGTTTACGCCCTCTCCGCTTCCCACAGTCTTAAATTCCTGCCCACAATTCGAAATAATGGATCGCAGTAGAGTTTCAACAAAGAGAGCCTGCCGAATGCAATGAAGGATAATAAATATGATGCGTATAAATCTTCCCCTTGTGTCTATACTTCTTTTTGCCTGTGGATGTAGCCAGACGCGTGCTCCCGGTGAATATGAGCTGAAAACCAACGTGCTGGCAGAGCGCTACGTGAAACTGGTGCTGGCGATGGAGCACCATGATCCAGGCTATGTTGATGCTTACTACGGCCCCGACAACTGGCAGACTGAGATTACCAATAATCCCTGGCTTCTGGAAGACGTTGTCCGTGAAGCTGATTCTTTAGAGCTGCTGCTTGCCGGGATTATACCCGATAAGGACGAATTCTCTCAACTGCGGCATACCTACCTGAACGGACAGATCCAAGCCGTCCGATTCAGGGCTGAGATGCTTTCGGGCAAGTCGGCTTCTTTCGATGAGGAAAGTCAAGGGCTATACGACGCGACGGCCCCCACCCGCACCGCCGCATATTACGACTCCGTACTGCAGGAACTGGACGTGCTGCTGCCTGGTACCGGGACCATCCCGGATCGCTACCGTGCTTTCCAGACCCAGTTCGAGATACCGTCTGAGCGATTGGCAGAAGTTCTGGATAGAGTTATTGCCGATGCCCGTCAGCGCACCAGCAACCATCTTCGTCTGCCGAAGGATGAGACCTTTGAGCTGGAGTTTGTCACCGATAAATCCTGGAGCGGCTACAACTGGTATAAGGGCAACGCAGTCAGCCTCATCCAGATCAACACCGACCAGCCCTCCAGGATCGACCGGGCCCTTGACCTGGCCTGCCATGAAGGGTATCCGGGACACCACGTGTACAACACATTACTCGAATCTGAAATGTATTCCAAGCAGGGGTGGGTTGAATACAGCGTGTATCCGCTCTACTCTCCCCAAAGTCTGATTGCCGAAGGCACTGCCAACGCCGGAATTGACCTCGTTTTCCCTCCTGAGGCACGTTTGAAGTATGAGCGGGAGGTACTTTATCCCCTGGCGGGACTGGATCCTTCTCAGGCAGCGGACTACCGGACGGTGCAGGAAGTTGTCCGCAAACTGCGGTATGCCCGGGTAGATGCCGCCCGGGCTTTGCTGGACGAAACCATGTCCGAAAACGAAACTGTGGACTGGCTGATGAAGTACAGTCTCTATACCGAATCCCGGGCCCGGCAGTCCATTGCCTTTTTCCGGACCTATCGCAGCTATATCATCAATTATAGCCTGGGACAGGATCTGGTGGAGGACTGGCTGGATCGTCAAGCGGGAGATAATTCTAATCAGCGCTGGAATGCTTTTGGAAATCTCATTTCATCACCACGACTTCCCGGCGGACTTATTGACTGATTCACAATAGTCGACTTTATGCCTGTGCGAGACACCGGCGTAGGCCTTGCACAGCTGGAATAGTTGCTTATTTGCCGGTAGTCGGGCTGGAAATAGAACGTCGTGCCATTTTTGCCGCCCTTGACCGTACCCAAGGCGCCAGGCGCTTCTTCTCCGTCAAAATCTTCCGGTATAGCTGCCGCTTTTTCTCGGGAACTTTCGGTTTCGTTCCCCTGGGCACTAACCGAATAGCCCCTTGTTCACAGGCGGAGATACAAGCTCCACAACCCAGACAAATATGCTCCCTAACGGCACTGTAGCGCTCATCGCGCGCCAGGTTTCCATTACGAACCAGACCAATGGCGCGCACGTTGCAGGCTTGGAAACATTCCCCGCAGTAATCACAAAGATCAGGATCAATCTCTGCCAGGAAAGGTGTCTTTCCGATACCGTCATGGTAGCCAACTTGAACAGCGTGTACCAACTCGCAGCAGCAGCCGCAGCAGTTGCAGATGAAGGAGGGTTTGTATCGAATATTGTCTGTGATATGGGTGAGATGCAGCGAATCCGCCAAGTCGATGACAGCCAGCAGCTCTTCCTTGGTCTTTTTTTCCGCAAAGCCACGGCGAGCCAGAAACTCGCTGCCCCGACCGAGTGAAATACAGATTCCCTCGATGGGCGCTCCCTTTTTACAACTGCCACCATCATGGTGTTTCCGGTGGCGGCAATAGCACATGCTCACCGCTCCAAACTCGGCATTGCGGATGATCTCTTTGGCTGTTGCGCTGGTGGTGGCCTCACTTGACACCGGTATATAGTCATCGTGTATCAGGGATCTGGTAAGTGGTGTCTTACTTCCGAAGAACTCGCTTGCTTGACCGGTTTTCGGATCCTCATAGAGGTAATCCCTCATCAGTCGCGCCAGCTTATCCATGGGAAGGTCAGTGCGGTTCTTCATGAACGTGAACTCGAAAAAGCCGATCAGGCCCGGCATCAGCAGATAGTAGATCTCATCACCATAGGGCAGGTCCATGATGAGACCTTTATCAGCCATGTTGTTGAGGATAGGCAGCAGTTTGTCGCGGTCGATATTCGTCCTCTGGACCAGCTCCCCGAGAGTGGCTTCTTCCAGCGGGAAAAGTGAAGCCACATAGGCTTCTTCCGCGCTAAACAACATTGTGAGGATTTCCCGCAGCTTCTCGTTGTCCACCAGCCCAATCGGGTATTTGTTCAGGCGGTCAATGAGCGGAACCAGATCGCCCTTGGCGTTTTCGATATGTCCCATGTCAATGCTCCAATTTTTCCAGAACGGGAATGTTGCCCTATGAGGTCATTACATTTTCGAGATGTAACTTTTACTCCTCGGAAAGTAAAGGCTCCCACTCGGCGAATTCTTCGATATTGATCTGGACCTGGGGGTCCGTGTTATACGTGGCAAAATAGTTATAATACCAACCTAGATATTCGGAATCACCGCCACCCTGGGTTGTGATTAGAAAGCGGTTGGAGAGGTGGCCAATGCCCATGGCACGATCACGGGGAAGTTCCTTGTCTCCCCCCTGAGGATCCATAGTGACCCAGCCATAATTCGGCAGGTAGACCTGGGGCCAGCGATGGAAGTAGATATCCAAACTGGCATCATCGCCACGGACCACAATCGCACCAACATATCGGGCCGGTATACCGGCTGCCCGGCAGAGTGCGATGAAGCTGAAGGTATACTCCGAACAGGATCCCGTCCCTCGCTGCAGAACCACTGGTGCTACATTCCATCCGCCCTCCAGCTTATACTCCAACGTATTGCGCACGTAGTCAAAAATCCTGCGGGCCATCCAGTAAGGATTGGTTTCTTCCCCAACGATATCGTCCGCAAGATTCCGGATGTAAGGATCTTCCAATAGATACTTGCTTCCATCGGCAGTGTAGAGCCTTTTGAGATCGCGTGGAATATCTTTCAATGTTCCACACTTATCAGGAAAGATGAAGTATGTGATCTCTGAAACCGTAGTTCCCACCGTCATTGTAGAACGAATGGTTGCCTCAGCCTGGATGTCACTATACTGAATGTGAGCAAAGGCTTGGTTCCACCGATCGTCAACTGTGCGGTAGTTATCAGGACTGAAAGCAACGTCGAATATTTTCTGCTGCGGAAGCTTTTCAGGTACTGCAATATACAGGTCGAGGGTCTGTAGGTTTCCCTTGCCATAAGCTTTGACTTCGTGTGTTAGTGTCACCCGGGCATGGCGAGGATTATTCAGTCGATAGAGCTCCTCGTCGTCACGAATGATCTGGTATAGAGAGTCGGATTGATAATCCACATTCCAGAGGTATCGCCCATCCCAGGCCAGTCCACGGGAATACGGTCCTGGTGACTGTAATACCATGATGACCTCGCCATTCTCCGGATCGATCATATGGATCTCGTCAAGGATTCGGTCACTGCACCAGAGATAGGTACCATCAAAAGTCAGACCTTGCGGATTCTCAGCCGGAGCGGGGAATATTTGAACTGCCGTTCCATCGCTCAGATCAATTTTCATGATCAGATCATTGCTGGGATCGGTGACCCAAAGTGTCTCACCATCCCAAGCCAGACCTTCCACGTTGCTGCGCGGGGCACTGATGGTATTTCGAATCGTTCCATCCGCTGGATCGACCTGGAATATTTTTCCTTGTCTCAAATCAATATTCCAGAGGTATTTGCCATCCCAGGCCAGTCCCATAGGCCAGAATCCAGGTGAAGCGATTTCCTTGACGATTTCACCTGTCCCAGGATCAAGGCAGGTAAGCTTGTCGGTCTCGTGATCCGCGACCCACAGGTACCGGCCATCGAAAGTCAAGCCCGTGGGCCGGGATGATGGTACCGGAATACCTGCTACAGTCTCTCCGGGATATGACAGCAAGGTTGTCGCGATCATCAGGAGCGAGACAATCAGAGCCAGTCGGTATTTCATGGGACACTCCTTTTCAAATAGAAATATGTTGGGTCACGATGGATTCTCTGACTTCATACTATCAGGAAACTCATTCGGTGCAAGTAAGTAGGTTTATCTTTCTTTGTCAAGTTGTTTCAGAATGAAGCCAATGCTGAAACTGCTTGCTAGAAAGATATGCACTTTCACACTCAATCAAGCGCTCGAAATTCTTACCCCCAACGTACCAAGTGCTAAGGTATTACTTCATCAATAGAGGGATGGAAAATCAGCGGAGAGCCTTTTCCTTCAGATAGGTCTCGATAAACCGCTCACTCCAGGATGAATCGCGGTATTGTTCCCGTAAGGCTGATAGCTGTTCTTTCAGCTCCGCCAGAACCTGGGCATAGGCCGGATTTCCGATCAGGTTATTCAGCTCATCGGGATCCGTTTTGAGATCATATAACTCCCAAGCATCAATATCCCAATAGAAGTGGATGAGCTTATACCGCTGGGTGCGCAAGCCGTAGTGGCGTTTCACCATGTGCCAGTCAGGGAATTCAGTATAGTGGTAATACACCGCATCACGCCAATCTTCGGGAACATCACCCTGCATCAGGGATTCCATGCTCCGGCCTTGAATGTCCTCCGGGATAGTCACCCCGCCAAGAGAAAGCAACGTCGGTGCAAAATCCAGATTCGCAACCAGTTCGTCATTCCGCGCACCAGCCGGGACATGGCCCGGCCAGCGAACCAGCAACGGCATACGAAGAGCTTCTTCATACATGAAGCGTTTATCGTACCAGCCATGCTCGCCAAGGAAGAAACCCTGATCCGACGTGTAGATCACCACGGTATTTTCTGTCAGACCGGATTGGTCCAGATAATCCAACAGGCAGCCCATGTTGTCATCAATGGATGCCACACACCGAAGATAGTCCTTTATATAGCGCTGGTATTTCCATTGCTTTAACTCCTGTCCCTTCAGACCCGGAGGCGGCTCAATTTTGGTATCATAGGGCACATCCAGGTGGTCAGCAATGGTCATCCATTGTTCCCGGGCAGCGCGGCTGCGGGTTGACCAATCATCATCAAATGTGGCGGGCTCAGGAACATCGATATCCTCATACATACTGGCGTGTTTCTCATCCGGTTGCCAGTTTCGATGAGGAGCCTTGTGGTGCAACAGCAGGCAGAACGGCTTATCCTTCCGGCGAGTTTGAAGCCAATCCAGGGACAAGTCTGTGATAATATCCGTTGCGTAACCGGTATGCTGCTTCCGTACTCCCATCTCACTGAGTACCGGATCATGATAGGCACCCTGGCCGATCAGCGTGTTCCAGTAATCAAAACCGGTAGGATCACTTTTCAAATGCCATTTGCCTATCAAAGCCGTCTGATACCCTGCTCCCCGTAACAGTTTGGGAAATGTATCCTGGGCACCATCGAAACGGTCGGTATTGTCTCTAACCCCGTTGAGGTGACTCATTTTCCCGGTGAGAATTGATGCTCTGCTGGGGGCGCAGATTGAATTCGTGCAGAACGTGTTTTCAAACAGCATCCCCTCTTCCGCAAGACGATCCAGGTTAGGAGTTTGATTAATAGTGCTCCCGTAGCATGACAGCGCCTGAGCGGCATGATCGTCACTCATAATGAAAATGAAATTCGGTCGGCCTTTCATAGCGCGCGTACAGGTATAAAACCACGGGGACAAGGCCAGCGTACCGACCCCGCAGGCAGTGTTGCGAATGAACTGGCGTCTACTGATTGAGTTCTTTAGAGTGGTTGTTTTCATCAGGACTACCTTTTCCCTGATAATATGTTAGACTACGGCTACGCCAGATACTCATGGAATATGCTTCAGGAAGCAACCGTTCCAAGTCTGGAAAGTAAGAATAAGTTGGCAATGTCTCGCCTGTTTTCTTAAAGACGTAATGATCCATGTCCATCCCTATCAACAATACAACCTGGATCCCATCTATTAACCTATCTTCAGCATCGTACGTCTAATCTGAAAATACCTCTAATGGAGGATTTACAAAACCATGCTCCGTCAGCCCAGGTTAATCGACTGTGTATCATACAAAACGAATCAGCCTGCTCATTAGCAGTATTGTTTTCCTGTTCGCCGGCGCCTCCTGTTATCAATTCGAGTTGAGCAGCAGCTGGGCTGAGGAACCTGTCGCCATCGATGGTGACGACAGCGAGTGGACCTTACCGAGGAAAGTACTCGAGGGTGAACAAGGGGTGATTGGCATTATGAATGACGACACCTACCTGTACATTTCATACCGCACCTCCAGTCGTGCCCGTATTCAGCAGATCGTCACCCAGGGACTGACGCTCTGGATCGATCCCAAGGGAGGAACCGGAAAGCGGATCGGCTTCCGGTATCCAATCGGGAGCAAACTACTGGGTATCTCCCCTTGGGACTATGATCCCCGCCCGCGCACCACCGGCTATCAGGCTTTCATCGAACAGCTCCTCCTGCTGCAACCAGGGATAGAGATCCTCGGGAGGAGGAAGGAGGATGTGGCCCTGGTCCCACATAACAATCAGGCAGGTCTCAAGGTAGAGGTCCGGATGACCAAAGATCTATTCGTCTACGAGATGCGGATACCTTATGGAAAAAAAGCGACCCTGCCTCGACCAATCGGGGCCACACCAAGGCAAAAGATCGGAGTCGGGTTGGTGGGTGGTCCCATCCATACCGACGATAGGAACAAACGACCGGGCGAAGGCGGTATGGGAATTAACGAACCCGGTCGATCAGTGGGACCGGGCAGCAGGTCTGAGGACAGGATGGGCCGTCCTGAAGCCGGTACATCGGAGATTTGGATCTCGGTTACAATTGCAGACGAGAGTAAAACCTCGAAATAATGGACTAGTTCAGCCAGGCATATCCTATTTTCAGGAATATCGAGCGGTCGTTCCAGGCCAGATCGTATTCGTGACTTCCAAAATGGTTGCCGCTATACCCCAGGAAAAATACGGTCTGGGGATTGATCTTGTATGAGAACAGCAGCTGTGCGAAGAGACTCCGGTCCTCGGGATCCCTCTCATCGATGTACAGATCGGTATTGTAGCGGTAATCCACGTAATGCAGGATCGCCCGGAAAAAGGTGCGGATATTGAACTGATAAACCGCTGACATCTGGGTGAGATTTGCCGTGTAGAGCTGTCCTCCGCTGACTTCCATTCGCTCAATGGTGTGATCCAGAGACATCTTCAGATGCCGACCAAGACTGTAATCCAGCCAGGGATTCACCAGCAGGCTCTTTCCGAGCCGGGAATTGGCGTAATCGATCCGGTCTCCGACTCGAACCCAGAAATTGAGCCCTAAATCTGCAAGCGGTCTGATGTTCAGTATTGTCCTGTGTGACCATAGATCGAACTGCTTATCGTCGTATGCTTCACTGGTGCGGGATACTTCGGTATAGAGGCCAGATTGCAGCTTCCCATTATAGCGGAACGAGATCGAGCCGCCTTTCTGTAGAAGATTTCCATCCAGATCCTCATAGTACAGGAGATCACCACTGAGGGAAAGGCGCGACCACCACTGCCCCGGTTCGGCGATCCAGCGGCGAATATACCCAGCTTCCACATCCTGGAAACCGACCCGGGGGATGAAACCGAGATCGGCCCGTAGGCCATCGCCCACGTAGTCGTAGTCCAACCACCAGTAATGGTTGCGGGTATTGCGATCATATTCGAACGCTATGCTGCGATCCCGGAATGTGCCTTGTGGCTGTTCATACTCATCTGCAACGGAATCCGGATACATGGTCCACGACTCAAGAACCTGGAGCTGAATTTCATCTGACTCGGACAGGCGGAAGTGATTATCAATGCCCGCCAGGCGGCTACGGTAATCGTTGGCCGTCCGATCAGTGAACAGTGCACCAGCAGTATATTTATCCCCGAAATCCCGTTTATAGCGCAGGACGGACGCCGTAGAGCCGCTGGCCAATGACTCACTATCCGAACCCTGACTTCCCGGGAAGAGCAGATTGGTGGTTTCGTCACGCAGAACGTAGCCACCAATAGTATGGTTCCCCTCCTTCCCCGTCAGTTTAAGCCCCCAGGAGGGATCGTTCATTGAGCGGGTGTAGATCGCTCGTGTCAGCGTCTGGAAAAAATCCGCGCCTTCCGTGAAAAAGGGCCGTTTCTCCTGGTAGTAGAGCGCGAACGGCTCATTGATATCGAGCTGTAGGGCATCGGCCTCCACCTGACTGAAATCGGGATTCAATGTCCCGGTGAGCGTAAGGTTGGGCGTGATGCCCCATTTGCCGGTCACGCCATATTCACTACGGATATCGTCGTTCTCGAAATCACCTGATGGCAGCTCACTGCGTAGATCGGTGCGGCCGGAAGTAATGGTCGGTGCGATCTCGATGTTCTGCCCCGGTGACACACCTTGGAAACCTTCGATCTTCACCATCTGGCACTGCCAACAGCTGTTGTCAGGATCCTGAGGGATCACACCAAGGAAATGGGAGACGCTGCGGGGATAAACCCGCCAGGCATCAAAGCCCCACACCTGGGAACCATTGGTGCGCTGAAAGCGCAGCTGGCTGAAAGGAATCGCCAATTCAACTACGTAGCCCCAATCATAGATCTCACCTGCTGAATCCCAGATGCCGTCCCAGCTCCAGTCAAAACTCTGAGTAGCCGAGGCTACGGCATCCATCTGAACACCGAACGGATTGGCCCCGAAGGCAAAACTGCGCCGCTCGTCATTGAAGGTATCAATATGAATATTTACATGATCGTCATCCCAGAAACTTTCCCGATCAGTCAGGTGAGCTCGCAGGTCATCCGAATTGTCATCGTAACAACGGAATGCCGCGTACAGATTACTGCCATCATTGGTGAGCAACACCTCCGTACGTACCGGTGCCGGCACATTGTCACCGGGGCTTACTTCATAATTCAGCTCCATAACCAGGGCATTCTCCCACGCAGCTTCATCGAGCATGGCATCAACCCGGATTGAACCAGCCGCTTGAGGAACCGTGTACGGATTGTCCCGTGTACCGATTTCAGGAAGAACGCCATCATACCCTATGCCGGCGACACCCGAGAAGGGAAGCGTGAATATTCCGGCAAGTACTATTCGACAAAAAGTGGTGGGGTTGATAACTCGCATAATGAAAGCTCCTGTTTCAAGAAGACCTGGTGCGATGGAAAGGAGGTACAATGGTTCAGCTTCATGAATTAAGACGAAGCAAATCCCTAATTGGTTGTCAGCGGATAGGACATTTGAGTGCAAGTGGCGACGGCAGGAATTTTAAAACGTTGTTATCGCAGGTATCTTCCAAGTAGCGAGGAAACAATAATAGTTAATAATTATTTTCGAAAATGATGCTACATTTGACCCGCATCACAACCTGCACCCGATAATTGCCTAAACTTATGTCAGGCTTGCTTTTTACAGGATATCATCCAGGAGATTCAAGATGAAACCAGCATATACGCTTATCACTTCTGCAATAATACTATTCTTTCTGAATTCAATTTTCGCTCAGGATCCGGATACAACCAGACCCGCGATCAAGATCGTGCCGGAAGAGGTAGAGCTATTCGTGGGGGACTCGCTGCTGTTCCACGCGGTGTACATCGACACCAATGACGTGGAACAGGATACGAGCGTGACCTGGGCGGTGACGCCCGACAGCTTGGGATCGATGCTGCAATCGGGCTGGTTCGCGGCGGAGAAGCCCGGCGAAGGCTTCATCTCTGCGCTGCTGGATACGCTGACGGACACGGTCGCCGTGAAGATTGAAGTGGTGAAGAAGGACACGATCAGTTTTGAACACCATAACCTGGTGATCCTGCCGCGGGATACACTGATCACAGTGGGATCGCAGGTGCAGTTCCAAGCCCTGTGCCAGGACACCACCGGCGCACTTGTGGATACCAGTGTTATCTGGAGCCTTGACGGCATGCCGGTGGCGGAAATCGATGCAGCGGGCCTGTTGACGGCCAACACGGTGGGCTTCGCGCTGGTGCGGGCAGTGCTGGAGGGCCGGGAAGGCACCAGCTTCGTGGTGATCGTGGACTCGACCGTGGATACCACGGGAGTAGACACAATCACCATCACGCGTACACCCCACAGCCCGATGCATAGCGAGCCAGTAGAAATTGCTGAGATCACGGAAGGCGGCCTGTGGAAGATCAGCGGGCTGCAGCACCCCCTGAACATCCTGAATGCGAGCGTGGTGTACTTCCCGCCCGGATGCCTGACGGAAAATATCCGCATTCACGTGGAGATCCCGACTTTTGCTAATCACGAAGGTGATACAGTGATGTATCAACCCCATGGCGTGGTGGGCGGCATTGAATTCCAGGTGCTGGTGGACAGCGTCCACACGGAGCCCTATGAATTCGAGTATCCGCTTATCGTGGGGATGATCTTCAAGCGGGGACTGCTGAGGCACCACAATATCGATCCCTCCACCTTGGGTCTGTACTTCGCCACGGTAGAGGGGGACAGCGTGATTTTCGATCCGGAAGGGATCAGCTACACCACGGTGGACTCATGCGCCAACCGCATCTACTCCAGCGTGGCGCACTTCAGCTCCCTGGCCATCAAGGGCGAGGTGGATTCGGAAATCCTGGCGGCTGAGCCCGCTGCGAAGGCGCTGCCGACGGGATATTACCTGGAGCAGAATTTCCCCAATCCGTTCAATCCGGTGACCACGCTGACTTACTCCATCCCGGAGCAGGCACATGTGGAGCTGATCATCTACGACCTGCTGGGGCGCGAGATCATGCGTCTGGTGGACCAGCAGCAGCGAGCCGGGGCATGGCAGGCGACATGGAATGGCCGGGACGGGCAGGGGCAGCTGGTGAGCGCCGGTATCTACCTGTACCGGATGACGGCAGGGGACTTTGTTCAGACCCGGAAGATGGTGCTGCTGAAATAGTCCCGATATCCGCATAATCCAATATTAAAATGGGCGCTTAACGGCGCCCATTTGCTATCCCCCCAACAACCGGTAAAGTTTACACATTAGATAACGCATTTTAGAAAAACGGGAGGGGTTATCGATAAATGATTATCGTTATCTAATAATATTTTATTGATTATCAATATATGGCACTGTAGTTTTCAGGGGAACGAGCCCATTGAAAGGAGAACCTATGGCAAAGACCGAAGTCAATCGGACCATTGTGGGGGTGGCTGGAGTGCTGCTGGCGTTCATCTGGTACGCGGGAATCGCGGCGGCGGTGGCGCTGACGGTATACGAACTGGCCATCAACAGCGAGGGGCCGGAAGTGGGATACCCGGTGCGGTTCAAGATCGAGGAGCAGGGTGTGCTGCCGTTCAACGACGAGCTGGTGTTCGAAGTGGAGATTAACCGGGCGGAAGGGGAGCTGCGGATCAAGGACGCGCTGCCGTGGGGCTTGAAACTGTATTCACAGGCAGTGGTGCTGCTGGGTATGGCAATTTCGCTGGGGATCGTATTCTGCCTGCGGCGGATAGTGGGGACACTAAAGACGGGCAGTCCCTTCATCGTAGAGAACGCCCGGCGCCTACGGTGGATCGCGGTGCTGATCATCGGCCTGGGAGTGTCGGAGCGATTCTTCACCTGGACCTATTACCGACTATTCACATCCAAGATCGAATTGGCGGGCATCGACCCGCATATGCTGAAGCTGAACGACCTGACGTTCGGGATGCCGTGGGATTTCCTGACGGCGGGCATCCTGGTACTGCTGTTGGCGGAGGTGTTCCGCATGGGGGTGGAGCTGCAGGACGAACAACGGCTGACGGTGTAAGGGGGGCTGATATGATACGGGTAAACCTGAACGTGATCATGGCGCGGAAGCGGGTATCGCTGACGGAGCTGTCCGAGCGGGTGGGGCTGACCATGGCGAACCTGTCGATATTGAAGAACGAGAAGGCGCGGGCGATACGGCTGAGCACGTTGGACGCCTTGTGCCGGGAGCTGGAGTGCCAACCGGGGGAGCTATTGGAGTGGGTAGAGGATGAAGGATGAGGGGTCCGCACTGCGTTACGGACTGGGCAGAACCGGAAAAGAACCAAAAGAGCGGCGACGTCCAGAGCTCGTCACCAGCAGCAGATCCTTACTTCACCTGCCTCGACGTGATAATCGCTGGTAAACCCGGGCGAGGCTTGCGCGGCGCTACGGGCAAGCTGTAACTCAGACATATAACTCGCCTCTGCCGCCGGAGGGCAGCAAAAGGGAATGATCGCCGTGGCCAGGCTGCCTGACTAAATCGTGCCGGGAGCCTGCTAGTTTTCGGGAGCTATGACCTTGATTTCAATTCGACGATTCAAAGCCCGGCCCTCAGGAGTATCGTTGGAGGCCACCGGTTTGTACTTGCTGTAGCCCGCCACGGAGATGCGCTTGGGACTCATCTGGCGCTGTTCGATCAGAAACCTGGCAACGGTGGTAGCCCTGGCAGTGGAAAGTTCCCAGTTGGTGGGGAACTTATCTTTCAAGGCAGCACCAATCGGCACATTATCAGTATGGCCGGTAATCTGAAGATACATCTCCGGCGAATTCTTCAAAATATCGGCCACACGTCCCAAGACAGCCAGTCCATCATCGCGGATCACCGCCTCACCAGAACGGAACAGGACTTTGTCCAAGATATTGACGGACAACCGGTTCTTGAGTTCAGTGATGGTGATTTCGCCGCGTGTGATCTCATCCTGTAGAATGAGTAACAAGGTCTCATGAAGGGTTTGCAAGCGCAGTATCTCATCGGCTGACTGTTTGCTAGCTGTGTCAATCCGGGCCTGGAGGTAGTTCCGTTCCCCAGTCACGTCGAAGAGCGCTTGCTCCAGCTGATTCACCCTGGCCTGCTGCTCCTGGTTCTTCTGCATGAGGGCTGCCGCCTGTTTCTGGAAGCGTGCGGCTTCCCCCTCTTTATCCTGATACTTTTTCGTCGCTACACAACCACTGACGAGAAGCACCAGGAACGGAAGCAAGAAGTAATGACCTGAACATTTCACGTATACACCCTCCTTCCTGCGATGAATGCTTATCATATAGGATATGAAGACTCATATACCTATTACAGAGTTGAATATAGGATAAAATTCCACAAAGGAGTAATTATATTAATACAGGCCGGGAGCTGGAGCGTCAGCCTGGGGAATTGCTGGAGCAGGTGGAGGAATCCGAATAGACCCGGGATGCACCTCCCCATTCGGCCCGCGCCAGAGACCGTTGCAAAGTCTGTGGTATCTCCCGGGTTCGGAAAGTAGATTTGCCATTATCACCCGTGACCTCCCGACACTGGTCATGGTTTTCAAAGGAGATAAAAGATGAGCAGGAAATCCATCCTGTTAGCGGCGGCGGTTGGCCTGGGTTTCTTCCTGCTGTGGAACGGGTGCGAGGATGATCCCAACGATAACAAGCGTGCGTCCGTTATCAGCAGTTACGGTGACACGGACAGCCACCACTCAGGCGAAAACTGCATGAGCTGCCATGATGGCGGCGGCAGTGGCACAGGCTGGTTCAAGGTAGCTGGGACCATCTACCAGTCGGATGGAATCACTCCCTATCCCAACACGACGGTATCGCTGTACGCGGATGCGGCGAGCGGCGGGGACCTGGAAATGACGGTGGAAGTGGACGGCAACGGTAATTTCTATACCACAGAGAGCGTGTCCTGGGGGATAGGATTGGTTGCCACCGCCACGAGCGACAGCGACACCCGCACGATGAGCAGCCGGGTGACGGACGGCGCCTGCAACTTATGTCACGGCGTGGCGGCCGCGATCACGCTGGACTAGCCGCGGATCCGCGTTTCCACTGGCAGGAGCCCGGGCTCAGACATAAATCTCGCCTTGCCGACCAAGGGTGGTAAATGGGAATGGTTGCAGCTGTTAGCCGTGACGCTGCGTAGGGGCTTAACTTTGGCAGAACCGATGCAGGAGGAAGCGATGCCCTTGACGGATAAAGAGCTGTACGACGGGTACTCGAAGGAGCAGATTAAGCGGTACAAGGAGGAGGCGGAGCAGCGGTTCGATCCGGTGCTGGTGGCGGAATCCAACCGGCGGCTGCACAAGCTGTCGAAAACGGAGTGGCTGGCGCTAAAGGAGGAAGGGGAGGAGATCGCGGCCCTGCTGGCGGGGGTGATGGACCGTTCACCCGATGATGCGGAGGTCCAGGAGTTGATAGCCCGTCACCACGCCCATATCGAGCGCTTCTATCCCTGCGATGGGAAGACCTACGCGGGCCTGGGGCAGCTGTACGCGGAGCATGCCGACTTCCGGGCCCACTACGACCGCCATCGGCCGGGCCTGGCGGACTTCCTCAAGGAGGCCATGGGGTGGTACGCGGAGCATAGGCTGGGGGATTCGTAGGAGGAGCAGAGCTGGAGCAGGAGGCGATTATATAGATAGGATTAGGTGCAGGGCGGGGCGGCATGCATTACATTCAAGTGCTCATCGCCGATACAAAATCCAAGGGGAGTTAGACTATGAACTTCATATTTATCGCCAGCCTGCTGGCAGCTGTGGCTGTTGCGCTAGGTGCCTACGGGGCACACGTACTCAGTAAGCGCATCGAGGCAGACGAATACCGGAGATGGGAGAATGCAGTAAGAATGCACTGGATCCATACCATCGGACTCTTTTCCGTGGGCTTGCTGGAAGAGATACCCGGAGTGGGTCATACCGGCCTGCTGGAACTGGCGGGCGGTCTGTTCCAGGGAGGCATCTTTCTCTTCTGCGGTGGCCTGTACGCGCGGGTTTTGTCAAGCCGCACTTGGCTGGGCAAAGTGACCCCCGTGGGCGGCCTGATGTTTCTACTGGGCTGGCTGGCTATCGCCTGGGCGGTTGGGCGCTAGGCCGTACCACGCCGGCAGCTCCGCCGCTGGATGTCGCGAGGCGTGAGTAGTAGAGTAAGTCTATTTCTGAAATAAAATCCTGATAGACTTTCTGAACTCCGGCGTCAGCAGGCGGGCGATATAGATACCTGTCAGATCAAGGACTTGGCAAACGATCTGAATTTGTCATCCGGATGTGCTCCACGGTATTGGAACTGACCGACCACCTCAGCTCCCTTTGTCTCCAGGGCTTTGGCCATGCGTGGGAGCATCTTTCCCGTAGCCAGCTTGAAGGTACAGAATACCACCGCCAGCTTACCACTCAGATCACCCAGCCGGCTGATGAAGCGCAGGGATTCCTTCGTGGCGTGCTGAAAAACGAAATAGAGGCCCTTGGTCCAGCTGCCAACGCAGATGAGATCCGCCTGTGAGACCTCAGCCGGATCAGCATCCGCCACAGACTGGACAAGGCACTGATGTCCCTGTTCCTCAAGAGCTTTGCCCATAGCTTCCGCAGCCCGGGCAGTGGTACCGGTACGACTGTCATACACAATAGCGATATTCATCTGATGTACTCCTGTGTTGGTCGCTTGTGCCTACGGTTGATTTGAAGCCAAAACTAAGGGATATATTGCGGGTCTCCAAGATGATGATGGAGGAGTATGCAAAGAGGATCAGCCTTTGATAATCGTCAGGTTAAGGGCAGGCGACCTCAATGTGGCCTGATGAAATCTGCAGAAAAGGCTTTGTGTATGTCCCATCTCAGGAAGTATCTTCGCAGCCATTATCGCCAGCCTCGGATATAAGGCTTGGCATAGAAGGAGAGAGATGATGATCAGAAAAGTACGTGTAATGACGGGTATTGTCGGTCTGGCAGGATTGTTCCTGTGGGCGGGCTGCGAAGATCCCAACGATAATAACGGCAATGAAACGGTTATCAGCAGTTACGGGGACACGGAAAGCCATCGCGCCGGCAACAACTGCATGAGTTGCCATGTTTCCGGCGGCAGCGGCGAGGGCTGGTTCAAGGTGGCAGGAACCGTCTACGAGACAGACGGCACCACCCCCTACCCCAACACCACGGTGCGCTTGTACACCGGTGCAGGGAGCAGCGGAGAGCTGGTGATCACGGTGGAGGTGGATGGCAACGGGAATTTCTACACGACAGAGGCAGTGGACTGGGGAACGGGCTTATACCCCACTGTTTCCAGCGACAACGAGACCCGCAGCATGGCTATCGTGGCGACCACCGGGGCCTGCAACAGCTGCCACAACGGCACGGCGGTGCTTACGCTCGACTAACCGCTGACTTGCGTTCCGTGCCAGACAAAGGCTTAGTCCCCATATCAATGCGGTTCGGACAAAGGCTGCCCAATGTCTGTTACCCAGCGGGTGTGTGCAGTCGGATCAGGACAACCTCGCGATAAATTAGCACCGCGATTATGATCGAGAGTATGGGGGCAGCGATCATCAATATCACTGTTACCATCCCGGTTGTCTTGTGGACGGCACGGAAGTGCTGGTCCATGGCCGCGACAATAGCCACCGCCTGCAGGTGACACTTGCGGGCGGTTTCCGTGCACCTATGCATTATGGAGATCCGCTCCTCACCATTGGGATGATCGCGAGTAGAGATACAGATTGCTCTGAAGGACCTGGAATAGTCGTCCAGCAGTCCATTCAAGGAGATACCACCGTTCATGGCTTCCGCCGGCAGCTCCATATTCATCAATCTTGATAGAAGTGCCTTGACTGAATCATGGTTGACCGTGAATAGCTGGATAGCCTCCATACTGTTGCGAATGAAGAAGTTTTTCTCTTGACGCCGGCATTCCAGGAGATACTTGTCCATACGCACCGCGAGGGTGTAAGCGGAGAGCGCCTCTAGCTTCCGGGAGTGCTGCCAGTAGATCACACCCGACGAGGCAATGTTGAGCAGTATCAGCAGTGTCAGCCACGCGATCACGTTGTTTTGCCGTTTCATTGGTTACCTCCGTGTTATAGTTCCCAGGTATTAAAATTTTCCGAGACACACTTTTCAAAAGCACTGTCATCATGCACCATGTCTATCCAAGAAATATGGGCAACGCGACAGTGAAGGTGCTGCCCTTTCCAGGCTCGCTCTGCACCTGAACCGTCCCATGATGCGCGTCCACAATTCTTTTAACAATAGCTAATCCGAGCCCACTCCCACTGGGTTTCTTTCGATTGCCCACAACGGGCACACGATAGAATTCCTCGAAAATCAAGGGCAGCTTATCTTCGGGTATACCGATACCGGTATCAGCAAGCACGATTTTCAGTTGGTCGGCATTCCAACTCAGGTTGATATCCAGGGTCCCCCCCGCCCGGTTGTACTTGATGCCGTTGGATACCAGGTTGGAGAAGAGAACTTTAACGGAGGATTCATTTCCGATCACGGCCGGGCAATCGGCAGGCAGTTCCAGGTTGAGTTCAACATGATCTTTTTCCGCAACCGGGAAGTATTCGTTGCACACCTTCTCCAGCAGTCGAATCATGTTCAGGGGCTTGTAGGCGCCGACCCCCTGCCCTTTTTCAACCCTTTCCTTAGACAGCCAGTCTTCCACCAGTGCCACGACCCCATCAATCCTTTCGGAGCACATCCGGATAACTTCCTTTTGCTCGGATTTCATATCCTCGACGTAGCCCCCAAGCAATGTAAGGAAGTTTTGCTGCACGGTGGCCAGGGGGGAACGGATCTCATGACTGACCAAGGTTACGAAGTATTCCTGCAAGCGCTGCTTTTCCTCACGCAGCCGGTTTGATTCCTGCAACAAACTCCGCCGCTCGTAGCCTCGGCGAACGATGATGCGCAGTTCTTCGGACGAGAAGGGCTTGGGAAGAAAATCGTATGCGCCACGCTTCATGGCCTCCACCGCAGTGTCGATGGTGGGATAACCGGTGATCACAATGGAGATAATGCCCGGATCCTCTTCGCTGATTTTATCCAGAAGATCCAGTCCGTTGATGCCCGGCATCATCAGATCGACGAGAGCCAGGTCCGGCTTGTGTGCCTTGATCTTCTCCAAACCCTGTGTCCCCTCCACAGCGGTAAAGGCTTTAAAGCCCTCCTTGGTCAAGATCTGGGTACAGGAATTCCGCATGGATTCTTCGTCATCGATAATGAGTACCACGGGTTGATCTATCATAAATTCCCTCCCCGGGCGATGCGATTAGCAATGCTATTCCCCTCACCATTCATTGAGTTAATATCCCCTCGATCTCGGCACCTTCGGAGGAGATGACCACGGGGAATGTTCGATATGCCCAGAGCGAAGTTCTCACGCATGGAACCGTGCTCTACGGTATTTACGGTATGTCTAACAGAGTTCCGGCTCATCGCCTCAATAGCCTTTCAATGCGCGCCAACAGGAGCTGAGGCTCAATAGGCTTGTCAAGGTAGTCATCCGGTCCGCGCTCGCCGTAAACGTTGTTACCATCAATCGCAAAGCGGGACCCAGCAATCTCCTTCACCGCTGATACAAAGATGATGGGTGTCTTATGAAAGGCCTTATACTCCTTGTCCGTTTTAAGGGCATGGCATAAAGAGAATCCATCGAACAGGGTCTCCATCATGATATCCAGAAGAATGATATCGGGTTTCTCGGACTTGACCAGTTCCAGACCGGTCTTCGGGTCTAGTGCCGAAACGAATTGATATGAGGCCGACTCCAGGATAGTTTGCATGGAATTCAGGAAAGCCTGGTCATCATCTATCACCAGTACCTTCACCGATTCATTGTGAATGCCCCCTTGATCTTTCGCATTCCCATTATTGATTGCATTGTTGACAGCCATTTTCAATTCCTCCAAATTGAACGACTTGATGTAGTAATAGAAGATATCCTGAATCCTCACTCTGGCTTCCAAGTGCTTCGTGTTTATTCGGGATGTGACTATCACGTTTACAGAGGGATCAACGGTTTTTAATATGGGGACCGCATCGTAGCCTTTCATATCCTTCAAATCCATGTCCACGATGATGCAGTCATATTGAATGTGCCTCATTTTGGCAACGGCATTCGGGATGCTCAGACAGCGCTCTATTTCGATCCCTGGCCGGGAGAGGAGCGACATGACTTCCTCTACAGCATGATCATCGGGATCAATCACCAATATTCTCTTAATCCGGTTCATCTCCAGTATAATCCCTATGCTTCCATGATGAAGTAAGTCAAAGTCTATGCCAGGCAATCCAGGCTCAGTGCCCCGATACGCATGTGCATAAATAACAATATGATGTAAGTGCCGTGTTATAATACCTGTCTACTGGTAACAGGACTTGAGTGAAGATCGACTTGAGGTGTTGCGCCACGGTTTGGGGAATTATTCCCCAAATGCATTGGCGCCACCCCTGGTGTATATCAGGCTGCTGTCAGGTACACAAGGACTTAAGGATGAATGACGGAAGTGGACAAGGAGGTACGAGAGGGGCTATTGAGTATAGAGGCGTTGTGATATCGCTACCGGCAACCTTATGAGATGGAATACTTCTTGAGCTTAGCCCAGAGTGTCTTACGGTCAATCCCAAGGGCCTGAGCTGTTTTTGAACGATTGCCATTATACAGCCCGAGGGTTTCCTGGATCAGGTTTCTCTCCATCTCTTCCAGGCGTATGGGAGGTTGGATCTCCGCTTTTTCATCTTCGGCAAGGGAGAAGCCATAATAGAGAAGGTCACCGGGTCCGATGATACTGTTGTCTGTCAATACGACCGCCCGTTCGATGGCATTCTCCAGTTCTCTCACATTACCGGGCCAGCTATAGCGCAGCAATGCATCCATGGCACTATCGGAGATTTCAGTAACGGTCTTCTTTCGCTTACGGCTGTACTTCTCGAGAAAATGGTTAGCCAAGAGTGGAATATCTTCCTGTCTCGCACGCAAAGGGGGCAGTTGAATGGGGACCACGTTCAGGCGGTAAAAGAGGTCTTCACGAAAGGAGCCTGTCTTGACGGACTGGCGTAAGTCCTGATTGGTGGCAGCGATAATCCGCACGTCGATTTTAATCACCTGGGAGCTGCCCACCTTGGTCACCTCCCCCTCCTGGAGTGCGCGAAGAAGTTTGGCCTGTATGTTAGTACTGATGTTTCCGATCTCATCAAAGAAGATGGTTCCGCCATTGGCCAGTTCGAAGCGTCCATGCTTGGTAGTGGTGGCACCGGTGAAGGAACCCTTCACATGCCCGAACAGCTCGCTCTCGAATAATGTCTCCACCAACGACCCGCAATCAACGGTGATGAACGGTTTATCCTTCCTTGCGCTGTGATTACAGATGGCTTGGGCCACCAGCTCTTTACCGGTTCCGCTCTCACCTGTGATCAAGACCGTGGTATCAGTGGGACCGACTTTTTTTATTAATGCCTCCACTCCCCGCATGCCAGGACTCTGCCCGATGATATGATCTTCCTCTAGCCCCCTACTGACTTCATCACGGAGATAGATGTTTTCAAGGGACAGCGCCCTTTTCTCAAGAGCCCGCCTGACGACCAGTCTCAAATCCTCAGGGGTAAAGGGCTTGGGTACATAATCATAGGCGCCCTGCTTGAGTGTCTCAACCGCAGATTCGACGGAAGCGTACCCAGTGATGATGATCACGATCATCTCAGGATCGATCTCCCTGATCCGTCGGAGAACTTTTTCGCCATGAAGACCGGGCATTTTCAGATCCAGAAGGATAATATCAAAGGATTGCTCATTGACCTTCCGGAGGCCGAGTTCCCCGTTTTCCGCGGTCTCAACCTGGAATCCAGCCTTCGTAAGGACCTGCGCAGAAGAATCACGCATGGCTTCTTCATCATCAATGACGAGAATACGAGGGGGCACCGGCATTCAGGATTCCTCCTGGTGAACAGGCAGATATACGATAAAGGTGGTCCCTTTGCCCACTTCACTTATTACTTCGATCTTGCCCTTGTGGCGCTCCACAATCCCATAGCTGATAGCAAGACCAAGACCGGTCCCCCGACCAACCTCCTTGGTAGTATAGAATGGGTCGAACAACTTATCCAGGTTTTCCTCCGGAATGCCTGTACCGGTGTCGGTGATCTCGATGGAAACCGACAGCCGATCGCTGGCGAGCTCCGTGACTATCGTTAATTCACCCGGCCCCTCCATGGATTCGGCCGCATTGATGATAATATTGAGAAATACCTGCTGCATCTGGGAGGCATCGATCATCATCGGGCTGGGGCTCGGATGATAGGCCTTGACGACATTGATGTCGTAGAAAAGGGCCTGGTTCTCCACCAGCGCCAAGGAGGCATTGAGCACATCATGGATATCGCTCAAGGCCATTTTCGGTTCACTTTGCCGGGCGAAGTCCAACAGACCCTTAACGATTTTTTTACACCGATTAGCCTGGGCGACCAGCTTGACCAGATTGTCCCTTCGGGGATCATCCTCCTCCGTTTCCTCAAGCACAAGATGGCCATAGGTCAATACCCCTCCGAGGGGATTGTTGATTTCGTGAGCTACTCCTGCGGCCAGCTGGCCCAGAGTGGCCAATCTTTCCGATCTCATGAGCGTCTGCTTGGTGCGTTCTTTGAGCTGCTCATCCCTTTCTTTCAATGAAGTGGCCATGTAGTTGAAAGCATTCCCAAGATCCTTGAGTTCATCCTGGGTAGTTATTTCCACTGTATAATCCAGGTCACCACCGGCTATTCTTTTCGAAGCTGCGACCAGTTGCCGGATGGGCTGCACGATTCGGCTGGCAAGTATGTACGAAAAAGATGATGCGATGATCATCCCCAGGATCGTGATACCCAGGAAAATCAGGATCGTCCTTTGTCGCATGTCGACGAATTTTTCTTCGAGGATGCCCACGTATAGAATCCCGATGATATCATCTCTAATATTCTTGATGGGTTCGTAGGCAGTGTAATACCAATCGTTGACCACAAAAGCTCTTTCGATCCACGGCAAACCCTTGACGACCACCTGATTATAGACTTCCTCGGATACCCGGGTGCCAATGGCGCGGTTACCATCTTCCCGCATGACATTCGTGGAAATCCGGAGGTCACCCTGAAAAATGGTGGCCGTCCCGATATCTTTACCTTTATAGACCTGACCCTGGTAGACAGTTTCTTTTACCCGATCAACAATCCCGACATCCCGGTTCAACAGGTTCCCGCCATACAGAATCCCCAACAGTGTACCAGCATCGCTGAAAATGGGAGCGGCAGCCTTGATGATCATTCCTGAGGTTTCTTCCGTCTCAGGCCTTGGCCTGGCCCTGGGAGTATGAATTAACGGAATGTGGGATCTCTCAGCCAGACCACTCCCTTCCTTCAGCAGTTCCGAGCGAGGTATGATCCGTGTTGCCACGATAATCTCCCGTTCAGCCAATACCTGTTTAATAAGGTCATCTTCGGCCTGACTATCGCCATACTGCTCTGGATTTCGCGCTCGATATACGATCTTCCCTTGTGCATCCGTGACCGACAGGATATCCAGTCCTTCATTCTCACGAATCCTGGTGACTTCATTCCGAAGAGCAACAGGATTATTCCCTTGGAGTCCTTGTCTGATAAAGTGGTTTTCGGCAGTGAACCGGATGACGTTTCTGACTTGATCCAGATGTTCCTGGTAGATCTCACGAGCGGAATTCAGATCGACCCTGACCTTTTCCTGTGCCTGCCGGATGATCCCCTCACTTATGAGGCGTTCACCAATGATGGTGGCAATAAAACCAGTTAACAGCACCGGGAACAGGAAGTAGAGGATAAACCGTTTACGAAAAGTGAGTTTCATGTGACACAATCTACCTGTGAGCAACGCGCCCAGTACCATTAGATTGGCAAAGAAATGGCATAAAGCGTTGCATCCAGGCTGTAAGCGCGGTATTTCTGGACGGGAACGTGTATACTGTATATCGAGTCATAACAGCAACCCCTGAGGGTGCGTCTACTCCCCTCAAATTTACAGCTAATATCCCCCTTCCCTGCTGGCTTATCTGGTTTCCACGAGGCAATCTGGTAGGACGTCCCTCTCAGGCCATTAATGTCTAAAAAGACATGGGAGTACGTATTTGTATATCGGCTGTGGATTGCCTTCGTAACTTTTGCCAAGTATACGATTTAGCGGGTGAACCGGGAGGTGGCGCAGATGTCTCAAGATGAACAGAGTGTTATGATAGACCAAGAAAGGCCAGGCCACGCGTGGTTCAAGATATTGACCTCGATCATCGTGGTAGGGATTCTGGTAATAATCATCTGGTTCAGCCGCGGAATCGTTGCTACCAGCCAGCCCCAGACCATTCTGCTGTATTGCTTTACGGGCATGCAGGATGTGATGGAACATGGGATTTTTCCTGCCTTCAGGGATTATTGGGACGACCAGAACGGCATCGAGGTGGAGTTCATCCCGACTTTCGCCGGTTCGGGATCAATTGTAGACAAGGTCATCGCTAGGGTTTCCGCTGACTTGGTTGTTCTATCCTCTGGAATGGATGCCCATAGACTGGCTACCAAGGGATTGACAACTGTTGCAGGCTGGAAGCAGCTACCGAACATGGGTATCTGTTGCCGCACGCCCCTCACACTGCTTGCACGGGATGGCGATCCCGCCAATATCGGGGGATTTAAGGATCTGGGGCGATCGGGGCTTGATGTGATCATTGCTAATCCGCGCACGTCGGGTATTGGGGAATGGTCGATCCTGGCGATCTATGGATCGGCGCTACGGAGCGGATATGATGAAAGTGGGGCTCTGACCCTGTTGTCGGACATCTGGCAAAATGTCACCTCTCCCCCACCGTCGGCCCAAGCGGTTTTGAGGCGGTTCGCCGAGGATGGAGGACATGCGATCCTGACGTATGAAGCCAATGTGCTTCCCACCCCGCGACGTCAGCTACTTCAGGGACGAATTGTTCCCGTGCAATCAACCGTCCTATGTGAGCCGATAGTGGTGGTCCTGGAGCAGAACATCGCCGAGGATCACCGGGAGCTGGTGCATGCATTCGCGCAGTTTCTGTGGAGCGAGAAAGCCCAGGGCATATTCGTAGAGTACGGTTTCCATGCTCTAAGCGACTCGCTGAACCGAACGCGATCTGATTTTCCTCAATATGAGAGCCTGTTCACCGTGGATAGTCTGGGTGGGGCTCGGACTTGCCAGCAAGCAATAATTGGCCAGTTCCTTGCCGGATCACCTGCATTCACACCTCATCCCCAAGAGACTCCGTAGAACGAACTCCTAAGGATTCCATCAGGATCCCGGCTTATT
>JBHPIW010000023.1:0-35387 GCA_042568495.1 Fidelibacterota bacterium
CGAATTGATCTCACTATCACCAGGGATCAAGCCCGGGAGATTATCCAACCGCTTTTAAAAGCAGGTACTATTCCGGTAGTCACAGGTTTTCTGGGTAGTAACGCTGAAGGAGAAACTACAACTATCGGACGCAATGGCTCTGATCTGACAGCAACGATCCTGGGCACCTGTCTTGAAGCGCGCGAGGTCTGGATTTGGACGGACGTTGACGGCATCTTTACCGCCGATCCCCGCTATCATCAAGGAGCCCGTATCCTGCCTGAAATTTCATTTCGCGAGGCAGCCGAAGCAGCCTTTTTCGGTGCCAGCGTGATTCACCCCCATACCCTATGGCCAGTATTGGAGACGGATGTGGCAGTACGAGTAAAGAATACACTCAATCCCCGGAATCCTGGAACGCTCATTTGCCGCGAACCTGAAAATCGCGGCAATGTCTTAATCACCACCTCGGTCGACGATGTATCCGTCATTACGGTGGGTGGATATGGCATGGTTGGCGTGCCGGGAATCGCAGCCACCATCTTCGCGGCAGTAAAAGAAACCGGGACCAACGTATTGATGATCAGCCAGAGCTCCGCGGAGCACAATATTACTTTTGTGATCAGGGATCACGACGTTCAGGAAACTGTTACTTCTCTGGAACATGCCTTGGCTGAATGGATTGAAAAAGATCACCGTATTGATCGTGTTCGGGTGGTCTCGGACGTAGCAATTGTTACCGTGGTGGGAGAAAATATGCGGGGACGATACGGTATTGCCGGTACGGTTTTCTCGGCACTTGGGCAGCACAAGATCAACGTAATCGCCATCGCCCAAGGCTCATCAGAATATTCTATCTCAATGGTGTTGAAACTTGACGATATGCGCCACGCTGTGGATATCATTCATGGAGAGCTCGATAACAATGGCAACTAAACTCAACGTCGGTATTCTGGGCGCGACCGGGGCGGTAGGACAGCGCTTCGTGGAGCTGCTGGAAAACCATCCCTGGTTTGATCTAACCGCTCTCTACGCTTCTGAGCGGTCTGCGGGGAAGCCCTACGCCGAAGCCGTGGACTGGCGTGTGCCTGTTCCCCGGCCAACCTACGTCGATGACCTGGTCGTCCAACAAATGGTACCTGCTGACCAGGTGGATCTGGTTTTCTCGGCACTGCCCCGGGAAACAGCTCAGGCTGTGGAACCACTCTTTGCGAGCGCCGGCATTCCCGTTCTATCAAATGCCAGTGCCTACCGCATGGCTGCAGATGTGCCTTTAATAATCGCAGAGGTCAACCCGGATCACACCGCACTTATCGATATACAGCGAAAAAACCGCGACTGGCAGGGCTTTATCGTCACAAATCCCAATTGTTCCGCGATCGGAATGGTGTTGCCCCTTAAGCCGATCCACGATGCCTTTGGCCTGCAGCAAGTCCATGTGGTGACCATGCAAGCCCGCTCAGGAGCGGGCTATCCCGGACCGCCCCCGGAAGTCATCGATGATAATGTTCTGCCCTTCATCAATGGCGAGGAAGATAAGTTGGAAACTGAACCGCAGAAATTATTGGGGACCATAGTAGGTGATACGGTCCGCCCGGCGGACTTTCCGGTATCGGCTCAGTGCAACCGGGTGAATGTATTGGATGGCCACCTGGAAGCAGTGAGTCTGAGCTTGAAGGAAAAGCCCGGCGCCAGGGAGGTGGAACAGGTCCTGCGGAGTTTCCGCAGCCTGCCCCAGGAAGCAGGACTGCCCTCCGCACCCCAATTTCCTATAGTGGTCGCCAAAGAAGAAGACCGTCCCCAGCCAAAGCTAGACCGGGATGCAGGGAAAGGAATGACGGTAACGGTAGGTCGGATTCGTCCCGACAATGTTCTGGACCTTAAATTTGTCGTGCTTTCGCATAATACGATTCGTGGTGCCGCCGGTGCCGCGATCCTGAATGCCGAACTATTGAAACATCAGGGGTATCTATGATTGACTTACAGGATCAGGTTGCTATCATTACCGGCGCCTCCCGGGGTATCGGTGCCGCTTGCGCCCGTCTTTTTGCCCAGGCTGGCGCTCACATCGGATTGGCCTACCACTCCCGGGATGATAAGGCACAAGCTGTGAAATCTGAAGTGGAGCAACTGGGCCGTCAAGCTCTTCTACTCAAGGGTGATGTCGCCGATTATTCCACCGCTAAGGATCATGTCCAACAGGTGGTGGATACCTTCGGCAAGGTGGATATTCTGGTAAATAACGCCGGTATCTGGACCTATTTGGAGACCGGTGCCGGTGACCAAGCCGAGTGGGACCGGACCATTGCGGTCAACTTGAGATCCATCTTCAACTACACGGACATTGTGGTTCCCTTTATGAAAAAGGCCGGCCGGGGGAACATTATTCACATTTCCTCCACCGCCGGACAGCGGGGTGAAGCATTCCATTCCCATTATGCCGCCACCAAGGGAGGGATCATTGCTTATACCAAGTCCCTCGCTGTGGAGCTGGCCCCGGATATTCGCGTTAACGCGGTAGCTCCGGGATGGGTCGATACGGACATGAGCGACGAGGTACTGAGCGATAGCACCCTGCGGCAGGAGGTTGTAGACGGTATTCCACTCAAACGCCTGCCACCTGCCGAGGACTTGGCCGGTCCGGTGCTATTCCTGGCCAGTAGCCTGGCTCGCCACATCACAGGTGAGATCCTCAATGTGAATGGCGGTGCTGTCCTGTGCGGATGAATGTAAGACAGCCAGCGTTTTTCCTAGCTCGAAAGGGAGCCTGACATGAGTGAATTCACCTTCGACCAGGAACTGGACTGCCGGGGACTACTGTGCCCCCTGCCTATCGTGAAAACCAAGCAGGTGATGGATGCCATGTCGACGGGAAAGGTGCTCAAACTGCAGGCTACCGATAAGGGATCCGTGATTGATGTTCAGGCCTGGACCAGACAAACTGGCAATGAGCTGATAAACTCCCACGAGACAGACGGTATTTTCACCTATTACCTCCGCAAGAAATGATCGCATGAGGAACTGAGCCTATGGCCGAAAGAAAACACAGGCTGGCAATCATTGCTTCTAAAGGCACCCTGGATTGGGCGTACCCTCCCTTCATCCTGGCTTCCACTGCTGCCGCCATGGAGTGGGAGGTTGGGGTGTTCTTTACATTCTATGGACTGACACTGCTGCAGAAGAAAATCACCGCTAAAGTGGCACCGCACGCCAATCCTGCCATGCCGATGAAAATGCCCTTTGGCCCTGAAGGCTTCCAGAATTTCGACTGGCCAATGCCCAACATCCTGACTTCCAACCTGCCCGGCTTCGACCTTGCTGCCACCGCCCTCATGCGCAAAACCTTTAAGAATAAGGGCGTCGCAACAGTTGAGGAACTACGCACGGTCTGTCAGGATCTGGGTGTTCGGCTCATTAGTTGTCACATGACGGCTGAGGTTTTTGGATTCAAGCCTGATGACTTTATTGACGATGTGGAAACCGGTGGGGCGGCGACTTTTCTGGAATTCGCCGCAGAGGCTGACGTATCGCTGTTTGTTTAGCAGCTCGTTTGGTAGGCAACGACTGAATAAAGGCATCTATATTCCCAAGCCCGGTTTATCCAGGGGATAGAGAACACCACTCTCGAGCCGGAACGTATCCGGGAATGGATCCTCCACCAGATCAAGGTGTCCGTCCAGGTCGGCATAGATGATATTACGGCGTGATAGCGCAAAGTGCAGACCGGCCGATATCCCGAGGGCGCTTTCGTCCATACACCCGACCATGACTTCGATGCCTCCCGCCTTGGCTACGGAATTAATATGTAGCGCCTCGGTGATCCCACCTGTCTTCATCAGCTTGATGTTGATCATGTCAGTATAATCACCTGCTGATAGTCGAAATACATCCTTCAGGGTCATTAGACTCTCATCGGCCATGATAGGAATCGGTGCGCGCTGGCACACTTGCTTCATCAATTCTTCATTACGTTTATCAGTCGGTTGTTCCAGGAGTGCTACATCTGCCGATTCCGTTCCATGGATGAATTGGATTGCCTCCTCTACCGAATAACCCTGGTTGGCATCGAACCGGATTTCTATCTCCTCCCCAACCGCTTCGCGCGTTTTTATTACCTTTGCGATATCTTCTTCGACCATAGATCCGCCCTTGATTTTCAGTACCCTGAAACCCAGCGCAATGAGATCTCGCGCTCTTTCAACAGATTGGTCCAGGGGGAGAATGCCAATGGTAACACTGGTGAGGATGGAATCACGATAGCCGCCAAGAAGTTTGTATAGGGGTACCCCGGCCTTTTTAGCCATGATATCATGCAAAGCGATATCAGCCATAGCCAAAGCGGAGGGATTGCCGGGCATCTGCTCCTTTAATTCATCGTTGATACGGGCGTATTGGAATGCGTCACAACCTTGAAGATATGGAGCCAGTATATCATGGTATTTCTTGAGAACTGAATCTCCGGTCTCACCGGTAACTGCCAAATCGGGTGCTGCACAACCCCAACCAACGATACCGGTGTCGGTTTCAAGTCGTAGAAAAACATTCGCACATGAGCTGATTGTTTCATAGGCTATCGTATACGGTTCCTTCAACCGCAAATCCTGTTTCCAGCATTCTTGTTTGATGATTTTCATAATGGATTAGTACCTTTTCTGGTACAGGTTCTCCAGATCACTCTCCTTCACCTCTTCTACAAACTTGATCATGTGGTCGATCATGATTTCCCACATCTTCCGGCCTTTTTCTGCCGTCGCCTTGGTGGGATTGCCTATAATACCGGTTTTGGATATCCGCTTGGTCCGTACATACCAGGGCACTCCCCGGGACGAGGTAAAGTCCAGATAGCGGCTGCCGAAACTCATGGTCCCATCCACTGCCTTATCCATTCTTACCAGCTCCGGGCGCAAAGCCAGGGTCGTGCTGGTCTCGAGCTCACCGCCATGAACATCACCCGGCGTCTCTACCATGTTGTTTAGATCTATATCACTGGTTTCACCCGTCTCGACACAGACGAAGATGTGTGTGTCGCGGTTAATCATTTGGGCGGCATATTTCAGCGTTGGTGCGTTATCTCCATGCCCGTTGAGAATGATCAATTTGCTGATCCCGTTTCGCGCCAGGCTGCAACCCAGGTCATACACGAATCGGGATAGGGCATCATTTGTCACGCTTATGGTTCCCTTGAATTCATCATGGTGGTAAGAGACACCGAAAGGAATTGCAGGCAGAACGAACGGCTTGGGATCGCTGGTGGCTTCAGCCACCTTTCGGGCAAGGTACACCACGTCAAAATAGTCAATGTCTACGGGCAGATGCGGTCCGTGCTGCTCTATGGATCCACAGGGCAAAATGGCTGTATCCACCGTCTGCAGGCGTTCTGCTATCTCCTCCCAAGTCATGAATTCCCACAAGTAGTCTGGATACGATGCTGATTGCATGGCTGGTTCCCTAAGATTCTTTTCCATTATTTTGATATCTATACGGTTTGTGTATCGCCTCGGCATTGAGAACATCAAACGGTATCCAACGTCGATTTACCTGCACTACCGCGCTTCCCGCGTACTCCAGAAATATGGATATTAGCTCCTCCCTGATGTCGGAAGGCATATCCTGTAGATCACTCCGCAGCGAATCGAAGCGGAGTTTCATGATGAAGTCAAACGGCTTGGCCAACCGTTCTGTGTGAGCATTTCTGGCAATGATACTCTTCGTCAATAGCAGATGATAGAGATAGGCCGCATCCATTCCCAACTGCTTTACTTTCTTCTGCTCCAAGCTCTTGAGTGCTTTGACGATCTGATTACTGGTATACCCGCATCGGGTCGGATCTGCATCCAAAGCCTGCAGCATCCCCACAATTCGACGGCACTTTTCACAATTGCCGCAGGGATAGATCCGGCCATCCCTTTCATGGGCAGCATGGCAGGAGACCTGTTGTTGCTGCAGGTGAGGATACCTGTTCACCAGGATGGCCAGAATAAGCAGCTCCGAGAGACTCCTCAAGATCGAGAACTGATACATCCCCCACCCTTTTTTTTGATAGTACCGGGTTAGGGCATTGTCGAAATATTTGCTTTGGTCATATAATGCTGCATAGTGTGTGATACCATGATGATCGAGATTCAGGGTAGTATCATATTCATTGCCAATTAAGATCCGTCCCACACGACGCTGGTGAGCCAGCGGTAGCACTCCAAACAGAAACACTGCCACGGTCCACAATCGAATCGGATAAATATCCGCCCTCACATCAGCGAAATCTTGACGGATGAAGGGCATCTGGCGCAGCATCCAGGCAAACACGCGATCACTGTTACACCACACCCGCGCCGTGTTTGGCTCAGCATCTCTCAGGTAACGATATGCGTTGATCGCCGTAAACCAATGCCGGCCTGACTCATTGATAAACACCGGATGCACATCCTTACCTAGTTCTTTCATGACTCCATATGAAAGCAGACTATCCTTTCCGCCACTGCTTAATATCAGATAGCGGTTATGGTCACAATCAGGTTGTGAGTCATGAAGCTTATACTGAGTATAGGCCGTGTTGGAAAATCCAATCCTGGCAGCGGTATACTTTGAGAGTCTCTGGGTGGGCAGTGCATTAAAGGGTGCGAGAAGAAATTCATTTTCGGAAAGAAATTTATTCACGTAGATCTCTCTGGAGGTGTTCTCGACCATATCACGAATGAATCGCTGATCCACCTGATCGTACAAACCGTCAAATTCCAATTCCTCACAAAAGAGACCATAATTCATCGCCACCTGGACTGCCAACATGGAGGCCAGGTTTATACTTTCTGGGACTTTCGAGTCGAATACCCGCTCGTCATACGTATAGATAAACTCATTCGCGGTCACTCGTCCATCATGATGAGTCAGGGTGTAGGGAGCTTTCATCCGTCGACGCTCGATAATGATTGGACCAACCTTCAGACGTCTGAACGTAACCAAATCCTGCAGCGTCGGATAGGTACTGCTCATTTCCTGATATTGGGGATGATGGCGTCCACCAGTGCCTTGCTTCCCTGGACAAGGACATCAAACGCTGGCAAACCGGTTTCCCGGCTGATCTTGGTGCACTCTGGTTGGATTTCCTCCTCTCCCATCAACTCATGATTAACCGTCACAGCCAATACTTTCCGGCCGGAGACCACCTCGATCGCCTCAATCTGATGTGGCAGGGATTGAATGGGATACCCCGGGAAGCCATCATAGTCCTTTCGACGGGGTGCATGCTGAAGAATCACGAAATCGGGGCGCCCGGCTGCCAGGATCTCAAATCCGCCTGGATAGGCTGGATTCATCAAACTTCCCTGACCTTCGACAACAATGACATCCGGTCGCTCATTTTTCCAGGCTGATGCGATCGCATACTCGATCTCGCCGGAAATAAAATCATTGATCAACGAATCCATCAACAGGGAGTACTTGGCCCCTTGCATCCATGCCGTCTGGCCGGTCCCGATCATCTCGGCCTTGAATCCTGCCTCACGAAGACCATGCACAACCAGCCAGGCCGTCGTCCGCTTCCCCACCGCCGAATCGGTTCCGAGGACCGCCAGCTTCAGGCACTTCACGCTCTCTATATCGCCGGTGAAAAAGTGCAGATCTTTTCTGGCCGGCGTCTTGCGCACATCACGGATAGTGCACTTGTTTCGTTCCGCTGCCGTCACCATCTCCGGATCATCGGTAAGAAAATCATGCAGACCGCAATCAACATTCAGACCCAGCTCCAATCCGATTAGTACATCCTTCCGTGCTGCCGCACTCAAGCGGCCACCATCCGGGGCGATACCTACTACCAGGTACTGCGCAGCTGTACCCCGCTGGTTCATCAACTCAACCGCTTCCTGGAGATTACCGTAAACCGGTATCCCATATTTCTTCCCATCAAGCACTTCACCGGCATCCTGACCGGCATACAGGGAATCGATTACGGCCAGAACACGGTATCGTTCCGTGAATCGTACCAGCCCGTGGGCAGTCTTCCCATTAGGCGTATTAAAGGCACCCTCGCAGTACACCAGCGCATTTCCATCCAGTACCCGCGGCATATGGTTACTTTCTCCCCGTCAGGATTACAACGTATCGATCACCTTCTAACTCGGCTTTCTTGTGCAATTCAAGCAAAGCCACCAAACCTGCTGTCGAGGCGGGCAATACATTAAGCCCCTCCTTGCCACGCAGGATTTTACTGAAGTGGGTCAGTTTCGCATCACTAACGGAATAGCCTGCCCCTTGAGATTCCAGTATGGCCTGGATCGCCTCTTCACCATCAAACGAATGCCAGTTGATGAGCGGTTCATTGACAGCTGTTTCCTTGACCTCCCTCGTATCCAGATCCCGGTAATGGTCCAATCCCTTCTTGTATGAGACAATGATCGGATTCTTGTTGGCTGATGAAGCAGCCAGCATACGCGGAATGCGGGATGTCTTCCCCCGCTTGTATAGACTTACAAATCCTCGATAAACACCTGCCAGCAGGGTTCCGTTGGAAACCGGCACTGCCACTACTTTCGGGGCATCCCGCAGAACGTCATAGATCTCATAAGCCAGCTCTCCATATGCCTGCAATTGCAAAGCGGTATTCACTCCTCCCGGATTGGCATCATAATATTCATTCTTTTCTGCATGTGCTTTTGAGAATTCCACGGAATCCTCATAAACTCCTTTCGTGCGAATGATTTCCGCCCCATGTCCTTCCATCTCAACCATACGGCTGGTATGGTACGTTTCGGGGATACATATAACGCACTTCAGCCCTGCCAGCTGCGCAGCCAACGCAACCGAGGCTCCATAGTTACCGCAGGTTGCCAGTGCAACCGTGTTGAATCCCCGTCGCAATGCATCCAGACACTGGATAAATGCGATCCGATCCTTGTGGGTACCCGTAGGATTACCCCCCTCGAACTTCAGGTAGATTTGCCGTAGACCTACTTCTCGCTCCACATTGCGTGCCCGTGGTAACGAAGTATCACCCACCTCCAGACTGATTATGTCCTCATAGGCCGTAATTCGATTTATGAGGGGTTGCTCCTCATCCTTCACCATTCGGCTAAGAGTTTCCGATTCCCTGGAGATTGATATTCGCGTCGGAGGAGTCTTGATCTGGCGAATGCTATTCCCGGTTCCTGGTTGAATTTCCATGCCCCTCACCAATATTACTTGAAAATATCCTGGTTCCCTTGCCATTTCAAAAAGACAAGGCTTATTGATCCAGTAAAGAGAATCTACCTGCTCATGCCTGAGCGCGCCGAAAATACACAACTCCGATGCAGGATAGCAATCTGGATCAGAAATAGATCATTGTACCTTCCCGAGCCCTTCGTAGCTTCTCTTAACCTCTGTTGAGTCTGAACGTCCAATGAAAATACCGTTAATAACAATAGTTCAGAGACAGCGAGTACCTCATAATTAGGAACTTGTATAATGCATTATCACGGGAAGTCGCTCATATGGTTTACTCTGGCAATTACTCTGCTCCTCGTGTCCGGATGCAGGCAGGATAAGATTGCCAGCCGCTGGAACGATGATTCCATAATTATCGATGGAAACCAGGCCGACTGGCATGGTAATAACCTGCGGGTACCCAAAGGCAAACATATCACCGTTGGCGTCTTGAATGATGAATCCTACCTCTATCTTACCCTGAGTACCATCGATCGGGCACTCATGATGAAAGCCTTGCAGCTGGGATTCACCGTATGGCTGGATCCCAAGGGCGGCACAAAAGAAATACTGGGAATCAAATACCCCACCGGTTTGTCAGGGACAGGCCAGCGTTCAACCATGCCCGACCGTGGGCAACTAAGTCGAATGCCCAACATATCGCAGATGATTCGTTCACTACCGGAATCGCAGCCCTGGATTGAGATATTAGGACCTCGTAAGAATGACATTTACCAGATTCCAGCTGCCGACACGGCGGGTGTTCAGGTACGGCTGGAATATTCTGAATTTGGGCAATTGGTCTACGAAATGAAGATTCCGTTAGGCGGATTGCCAGATCATCCCTATAGCTTTGCGATGACTCCCGGAGACAAGCTAGGCATCAGCCTTGTTACCGGTTCGATGGGAATGTCCGCTATGCGGGGATCAAGGTCTGGAGGTGGTATGCCGGGTGGCAGGCCCGGCGGAATGCCCGGTGGTATGCCTCGCGGACGACCTGGTGGCAAGTCGGGAGCCGGCATGGGTGGTGGAAGTGTACGTCAGACAGTGATTGATCCATTTTCCTACCGGATGCGGGTGACTATCGCAGCTAAAGAATAGGGTGGACCATTATCATCGGCAATGATGTTCGCTATATCTTAAACTCAAGATTCACTCTAAAACTGGTCCATCCTTCGCTGTCTCCCGTTTTCAGGTAGCGCACATTAGGTGTAATACGCAATCCTTTCTCGGGAGATAGGGCAATGCCAACAATCGCATACGTCTCGGTATTGGATTCCTCTGTCAGCACATCGATCCTTGCCAGTACCGCTAGTTTATGATGCAAGGCATAGGTAGCATAGCCCGCCATAATCTGCGTGGCGTCTGAATCATCGGATTGCGATTCCAGATTTAACTCGACACCTGCACGCAGGGATTCATGAGACCAACCCCCCAGCAGGGCAATAACCGTGGTAGCGGCGCTGGTACCATCGGCCCCCTCAAACGGTTCATAGGTAGCCACACCACCGATGTTGAAACCATCGTCCTTGGTGAGATCAGTTTCTCCCCAGACCAACTGCATCGATAGTTTTTTGAATTTGTCATCCTCCGGCTTCTTATAGCCCGTACCGTTGGTGACCTTCGCATCCAGATACAAGTGATCGCCAAGTGGGCGTGCATAACCGATTCCCATGTCAGCCGAACTGGCGAATCCGTATTTATCCATGGGCGACTTTTCCAGATAGCGGTGCCCCCACGTCTTTTCCTGAACATTGAACACGTTCATCCCCTGTAGACCAAACGTCACTTTGCCCAGGGAGGTCGTCCAATCCATTTTTGTATTCTTCAGATAAACTGTAAGCCAATTATCCTGACCCCGGGCAACATCAGTCTGAAATCTGAAAGCCAAGGCAGGTGATATCTCTTTCTGATATGTCAGATACACACGCTGCATCTCAAAGGCGTTGTTCACCGCCACGGTATCATCAAACTCGTGGGAGAACTCATAGAACACCAAGCCGCTGAGGCTACCATCATCTCCGTAGGCCTGAGTTGCGAACATCAGTGCTATTGCTGCAGCAATGGATCGTCTCATCTTTTATCCCTCCGCCTTCAATAGGAGTGTCCTTCAAACAGTTACTTGAATGACAAGTGAATTTCAGTAGAAAATGGGAGGTTTACAGGAAGAATCTGATGGAAATTGTTAACGACAGATTTGTCGCTATCCACGGTCGCGCCAAATTTAGTCTGCGTACTCTCCTATTGGGCAGTCCTGGCAAGACTCTCAGTATTGAGGAGCGCCAAACTGGGCTACATGTACCACAAACAAATAGGTATAGGATGAGTAGAGCAAACCATGTCCGCCTTCAATATTTCCGCCCGGCGGCTTGAACGGATTATACCCTTCGGCACTCCCTTCCAGGTAATCATGCAGACTTTCATCAGTGACCTCGATCATGACGAGGTGGGGACCATAGTAATTGAAACTCAGCCAGTTGAAGAAGATAATGTCCGCACCCGAAGACCATGTATGGGAATTGGAACGATAAAGGTTCCCATTCTCATCTTCCTGCATGGTCCCTTTCAACGTGTTGGCAAGCGAACTGGTATCGATAATCGCGTGATGTATAGCATCATCCAGTGCCAGCGTCGTTATCCGGGCCACGTAGGAATCTGAACTGGATTCGCTCTCCAGTTGTAGAATGAACAACGGTATCGAAGCCATACTCGAGGCATAGCATACGTCCTGCCGGTAATAAACAGTATCCATTTTAAGGGAACGATAATTCCCCGATTCTAAAGCATGGGCTATCTCATTCGGGCCGTTTTCTGTATCATGCCGATCAATCGCCTGAATGGTCACCGGTTGGCCCAGACATGACCACTCTGTTGAAGCGGTACTTTGAACCACGAATGTATCCGGAACTTGTGTATACGCGTGAGCCCTGTATCCTCCCCACGTCACCGCCATCTCATATAGGCGTGCCCGGTGAATGAAATGAGGTCGCCAATGCCGATCCAGATATCGTCCCGGCCGTCCCTCTACGGGCTGCAGACAAAATGCCGGTGTTTCACCGTCCCAAAGCGTAACCGTAGCATCGGAAATCCATTTTGCTGGAAGGTCAATGGGTTCATCAATAGCATGCGATAACGACACATAAACCGTATCGAGCAAGGGATTGTTGGCCCGGAGGTGCCCGAACACAACCAGTTGCTCCTCGTAAGCACTCTCCTCCATCCCCCACTCGCAGCCGCTGATGAGCACTATCATTGACAAGGGGAAAATCACCCGCCTGGCTATTACGTTATAGTTCAATGGCGATCCCTATACTTGGCAATAAGGGGAATGACAAGATGGTCTTTTTTCGCGGAATACTCTCGTCGGATTCATCAATTTCACCATCACCATCATCATCCACGCCATTAGAGGCGTGTCCAAATAGATAATAAGTGCGGTAAACATTCTCCTGCATATAGGCGTTGATAACCTGGAAGAAAACATCCATGCGTACTTTCTTGATACTAAGATGGCGGAACACGCCCAGATCCATTCGATGATATTCCGGATAGCGTACTGAATTCCTATCCCCGGGTAGTGTTCGATACGTTGGGACACCGCTGTTTGGCAGGGTTTCAGTGTAATAGCCCAGTATGGGCGTGAAGGGTTGCCCCGTTTGATACGTCCACTTTAGGCTTATATCCCACTTTGGGGTGGGATTATAGCTTCCGACAATGTGCAGAGCATGCGTGCGATCCCAATTCGTGAAGTAATCCTTCTCTTGGATCTGCTTTCTCGCCACAGAATAGGTATACGCCAACCAGCCCTTGAATCGTCCATGTTCCTTTCGTAAAAAGAATTCAAAACCATAGGCGTAGCCTGACGTGACTTCAACCAGATCGGCCAGGTTCTCGCTCGGTAAAGCTTCATCACCTGCTGTACGCTGTTCGATGAACGTCAGCATATTCTCCAGTGTTTTATAGTATCCTTCGATCTGAATCCTGTACTTGCCTCCGAAGTACTCTTCATAGCCTAGGATGTATTGTATTGAACTGGCTGGCTCCAGTGAAGCATCGACTGTAAACCACTGATTTAGAAGCGATGGATTGAAATCATCCTGGACCGTCTCAACATACTGATGGTACAGGCCAACTGCCGCATTAATAAATCGATGTTGCGTTAGCAGCAACTTCATCTGGAAGCGCGGATCCCAATACCATTGCTGGTGCAAATCATAATAATTGATCCGTACTCCTGGTTCGATCATCATTCGTGGAGTGAGCCATTTCTTCAAACTGCTGTAAGCGGAGAGTTCAATATTCAGTTGGCTCACGTTATACAGACGATTACCCAGGTAGTCGTTATTATAATAAAAGGAAAAACGCTTGAGGTGAGCACCGGAGTGTAACTGGGCAGTTTGCGAAATATAATAAGTCCAGTCCGTTCCAAAGGTGATGTCGCCGATGGCGTTCTCGCTGCTGGTGCCCGAGAAAAGCCCCAGGCTGAACTGGTCATCGATCCAGTTATCCGAAATGAGCTGGTTGGATATACCCCCCAACTTAAACTGGGTGTCAAACCGGCTTGTACCTATTGTCCAGTTGGATATCAACCGCGAGTTTTCGATCTTCCGGTAATTAATACTGACTACTCGATTACCCCACGAAGCCGATAGATCGGAATCAGTAAAAGCCAGCTCATCACGGCTGGTATACCATGTGAGCGACAAGCGGTCGTTTTCGGTCATATCCTGGAAAACGTGACCTTGCACCTCATAAAAGCTGTAGGGAAAATTGAATGTCGCCGGGTCGAAAATCTTATCAAAGGTCGTGCTGCGTGCTGCCAGGAGCCACGCCCCTTTGTCTAACGGTCCTTCCAGCGTTGTTTGTGCTGATATCAGTGAAACCAGGGCTTTCGTATGAAATTGTTTCTGATTCCCTTCCTTGCTACGAACATTCAACACTGCGGATAACCGGCCTCCATACTCAGCGTTAAAACCGCCCTTGGTAAGTTCCGCCTCCTTCACCGCATCCAGGATGAAGTTGGAAAACAAACCGAACAGATGGGATGGATTATAGACGGTCACCCCATCCAGTAAAATCAGGTTCTGATCTGTATTCCCGCCGCGAACGATTAATCCGGTACTGAACTCCGTTGCCGAAAGTACACCTGGGAGGGATTGGAGGGTTCGCATGAGATCCGCCTCACCGACTTGCGGAACACCCCGCAATTGTCTCGCTCCAAATCTGACCCGGCTGATCTGGTTGTCAACCTGCTGCTCCATGCGCTCTCCGGACACCTCCAGCGATTCGAGCTCAATCGGACTTGGTAGCAATTCGTAATCCCGCTTTAGATTCTCTCCTGCCTCTAGAGCCACAGTATCCATGGCTGGCTTAAAGCCCACATATGTGATTTTCAGGATATACTCTCCGGGAGAGAGTTGTGGGAATACGAAATAGCCGTCAATGTTGGCGGCCGTACCTATATCGGTCTCCGTGAGGAATACATTCGCCCCTGGTAGCCGCTCACCGGTTTCGGCATTGACGACGTGCCCCGATAATGTTGCGGTTATCGCTGGATATCTGCTGGTGCGCTCCTGAGCTGATTGGTGCGCTGGTTGACCCGCCAACATTCCAATGGGTGAGATCGCCAATAGAAGTAATAGCAGAGCTAGCCTGCTGGATAAACGTGGCTTATCCATTGAGAAAGAAGTGATGATATGGGCCAATAGGTTGGTCATTCAAGGGGATTAATTAAGATGATAAATGTATATCCGAGATCCGATGGAAGAACAAAGATCCAGGTTCGTCTTCTATACTTGTCAGATCAAAGCCTTGCTGCCTCCTGATAAGATAATCTTTCTACTTGGGAATTTATAACTTCCATTTTAGCCATACACGTATAACCTCATCAATTATCTTTACTCGCAGTTGGATAGGTAAGCTCCTTGATCTCTTCTATTCGATTAGAATTCCCTCTCTATTGAGCCTCAAAAGTCTTCCTTGGTATCCGGCTCACCAGACAATACACGGAGGGCACCACAAAAAGTGTCAGTGCCGAAGATATGATAAGCCCACCAATGACGGTAATCGCCAATGGTGCCCGCATTTCCGCACCCTCCTGGCCGCTGAAAGCCATGGGTAGCATCCCGAAGATGGTTGTTAAGGCGGTAATCAACACCGGGCGTAACCGTGTCGTGGCCGCCTGGATAATCGCCTTACCGTCCTCAACTCCGCGACGTCGCAGTTGATTGATATAATCCACCAGGACAATGCCGTTATTCACGACAATCCCCGAGAGCAATATAAAGCCGATGAACGTATTCAAGCTGATGGTTTGACCGGTGATGAGAAATGCCAATACGACGCCGATCAGAGCCAGAGGAATCGTGAACATGATCACAAAGGGATGTACCAGTGACTCAAATTGTGAGGCCATGACCATGTAGATCAGCAGTAGGGCCAGTGCCAGGGCTTGACCAAGGGTGATGAACGTGTCGATCATGTCTTCATATTGTCCACCGAATTCAACAAAATATCCTTCGGGCAATCTTCCTTCCAGATTTTCCAGGCGGTTTTTAATATCACTAACGACACTTCCCAGATCCCGCCCGATGATATTCGCTGTTACCGTGACAGCCCTAACCTGCCCTTCCCTGCTGATTGTCACCGGGCCCTCCCGTTTCTCGATCGACGAGATTTGCATCAACGGGAGTTGTGTTCTCATGGGTGTTGTAAGAGGAATCATCTGGATGTCTCGTAGAGTACTCCGATCCTGTCCCTTGAATTTCACGCGCACATCTGTCTCATCCCCGGCCAGACGATATCGCGTCGCTACCTGCCCCAATGTAGATACCTGGACGGTAGAGGCAATTTGTCCGGAGCTGAGACCCATCCGATTTATTTCTTCACGATTAAGAGTAATGTGGTATTCGGGTCGGGCTTCCTCCAAAGAAGATTTGATATCCCTCAAGCCCTCCACATCAGCGATCAGCTCCAGAATCTCATCGCTGATAGATTCCAGGATGGAAAAGTCCCGCCCCAGAATCTTGATTTCCACTGGTGCGCCGCTCCCCCCCATCATGCCGGATATATCCGTTGCCTCGATCGTGATCTTATCCGAGAGTGGCAGCGTTTCGCGTAGCTCCTCAATTATAAGCTCTGATGACTTGTCCCTCTGGGATTTGGGTAGAAGTCGTCCCATAACCATACCCTCGTGAGAACCCTGCGAACCGAAGCCACCACCTCCGCCGCTCTCTTCATCAGCACCTGATGAGGCGATCACTGTGGTGATAGCAGGTTCCTCAATCAGGATTTGTTCCACTTGCTTCACCGCGCGGTCTGTTTCTTCCAGGGATGATCCGGCAGGCAGAATCACTTGCAGCATCATCATTCCACGATCCATCTCAGGCATGAATTCCGTCCCAACCATGGGAATCATCATCAGGGAAAGCACAAACGCCACACCTGCTCCTCCAAGCACCCTGCCCCTATAGCGCAGCGCCTTCGTCAACCATCGCTCATACCAGTCCTTGATCCGGGTGAAGCTGAGCTCACCAAATTCCTGCCCATATTTCTCCTTGCGTTGATGCCGTTTAAAGAATAGCGATCCAATCATGGGTACGATCGTGAGCGAGACGAATAGTGAGGCCAGGACAGCAAAGGAAATTGTCAGTGCCAATCCCCGGGATAATTGACCCGCAACTCCACTGCCTAACGCCATGGGAATGAATACTGCCAATGTGGTGAGGGTGGAGGCTGTAATAGCCATACCCACTTCCGAGGCACCTATCTTGGCTGCATCACGCCGTCGTTCCCCTTCTTCCAGATGGCGAAACATATTTTCAATCACCACGATGGCATTGTCCACCAACATACCCACACCCAATGCTAATCCTCCCAGTGTGAGAAGATTCAGGGTATACCCGGCCAGCTGTAGTGGGATGAAGGTAGCGATGATAGAAGTTGGCACCGCCACACCAATGGTAAGCGTAGGACGAATATTCCGCATAAAAACGAATATCAGTACCATTGCCAGGAAACCGCCGATAATGGCGGCGAGGGCAGTGCTGGCTACCATCCTTTTTATTGATTCGGATTGGTCCAGGGCGATATGGAATTTGATGTCCGGCGGCAAAAATGCCTTTATGTTTTCGATCTCTTCCTTCACCTGATCCGCCACCTGGACTATATTCGCACCGGACTGCTTGCTGATAGTCATGACCACACCATTGCTTCGATCAATTCGGGCTCTCGTCGTCGATTCCTTGATGGTATCCTTAACGGCGGCAACCTGCTGCAGCTGAATGGGATTTCCTTGGGGCGACATTCCCACTACCAGGTTTTCGATCTCCTCAAGGCTGGTAAACTCTGCCCTCGTACGAACCAGATATTCCTTATAATCCTCGGTTATACGACCTGCCGGCAGGCTCATATTCTCAAAGCGGAGCGTCTGCACGATCTGATTGAGGGTAACACCCGAAGCCTCAAGCGCACTCCGGTCAATTTCAACCAAAATCTCCTTTTCCTCAGTTGATTGCACGATAACCGAGGCAACCCCATCCAGGCGTTCCAGCCGATGGGCAACATTTTCTTCCATGTACTTGTTGAGTTCCAGAGACGGCCGGGTGGCACTGGTCACTCCATAGAAGAGCACGGGTATCTGGGATAAGTCGAATTTGAGTACTAGTGGTGTCCTGATATTCTCAGGTAAGTAATCTGCCATGAAGGACAGCTGGTCTCTCAGATCCTGGGCAGCAAAATCGAGGTTCGTCCCCGATTCAAATTCAACCATCACCACGGAGGTACCCTCCATGGAACTTGAACTCAATGACTTCACCCCGGAAACGGATGCCACCGTCTGTTCAATAGGTCTTGTAAGGGTGGATTCCACATCCTCGGGACTGGCTCCTGAGTAGGTTGTTACAACCGTAACAATCGGGAATTCAATATTCGGCAGCATATCCAGTCCCAACATCGAGAGGCTGATAAATCCTACCACTAGCACGATCAGGCTTATCATGGTAGCTGTGACCGGCTTGTCTACGGAAAATTCAGGCAATTTCATGATCACAGTTCCCCTGTTTCAATTCTCACCATGCTGCTGTCAGCCAGGGTATAGCTCCCTTCGACAATAACAATATCACCCTCTCTCAGACCTGAGACGACTTCAATTAAATCGGGTGTCATCAGACCGAGGACTATTGGAGTCTGATAGGCCGTATTATCGCGAATAACGAAAACGGTGTTCCCATCAATCAGCGCTGAGCGTGGCACAACCAGACTGCCCATTCGTTTTTCTACTTCAACGGATACTTCCCCAAAGATTCCGGGATTAAGTAATCCTTTGGCATTTTCGAATAGAGTTTCAACGTAGAATGTCTTGCTTCCGGCCTCAGCCGCGATATTGACAATTGTCACGCGACCGGGAAAAACGCGATCAGCTTCAGTAGGGACCCTTAACTGGGCGACTTGACCCTTTTTAATCAGGCCGATTTCATTCATGGGTATTTGGATCTCTACTTTCAGGTTGGAAACATCCATCACCGTGTAAACCGGTTCCCGAGCCATCGCCGGATTCACCAGGTCCTCTTCCTCATACCCCCTCTGGGTAATGACACCATCAATGGGTGCCCTGAGGGTAGTCTGCTCATATTGGTGATTCAGGAGATTCGCTGTTGCCTGGGCTTGCTGGAGTTGTGCTCCCGCCGCCTGGTAGCCCAGACGCGCCTTCTCATACTGCTGTTGGGATATGGCTTGCTCGCCGTAGAGGTTTTGTGTACGCTGCCAGTTTTTTTCAGCATCTACCTCACTGGCCTTGGCCACGGCCAGACCAGCTTTCGCTTGATCCAACTGGTACTTGAGAGTCGTATTGTCCATTACAGCCAGTTTTTGTTCTTTACGGACTACATCTCCGATATCGACCAGCATTGACTGGACCTTGCCCGGCATATCCGGTAGTATACGCGCTTCCCGCAGGGGAACAAGTATGCCGGAATAGCTCAGGTTTCTGGATATTTCCTTTCGAACAACCTCATAAACACGCACCGATGATGCCTGGCGGGTATAGACGGCGGTGTCATCGTTTGCCGCCTTCTTTCCACAACCAGCAAGGAGTAAAGCAGTCGTAATTGCTAACATTAATACACTTGTCGATTTCATTGTATCGCTCCCAATTCCTCAATAAGGTTTCTGCCGACCGCTTTTTTAATACTGACGCCGGCCAGTGTATAATTGAATAGTGCCTGAGCCCGATTGGCCCGGGCATTCGCAAGATTCGCTTGAATCTGATTTGTTTGGAGACTCGTAATGGTCCCTTCCCTGTATTGTAGTCGTGCCAGACGGGCAGCTTCCTCTGCTTGGGACACCGTTTTATTTGACGATATGAACGACTTTTCCGATTCCATGAGCGTGTGATAAGCCCGTTCGACCTCCAACTTGATTCCCTCCTCCAGAGCCCGACTACCAACCTCAGATTGCCTGATGGCAACTCGTGCCTTTTGCACTCCGGCTTGTCGCTTCAGCCCGTTGAACAGATTAAAACTGAGACCGACCGCAACCGTGTAGCTATTATCCCACACATCGACATTGGCCAGATCATTGCCGAAAGTGGAATAGGAGCCGGTCAGTGCTACCATTGGTAAATAATCACCCCGCGCCATGGACAAAGCATACTTCCCCATCTGGCCACGCAAAGCAAGCTGCTGAAGTTCGTGGCGGTTCGCCAATGCCTCCGAATGCAGCTCGTCCAGTGAATATTGAACAGGCTCATATCGTAATTCATCGGTGAGCTGGTACTCCCCGATCTCGTCGCCTCCCAGCAGCATCTTCAATCCCGCGTGTGCCAACTTCACGGCATTCTCAGCCTGGGTAACCCGCGGTTCAAGGTTAGACATCTGAACTTCCGATTGGAGGTACTCCAGCTTCGAGACCATCCCCTCCTCGAAAAGGTCCTGCGTCATCTCATGGAAGCCCTTGGCAATCAGGTAGGCTTCACCGGCAACATCCAGAAATTCCTGGGCGACCAGTGCCCCCATATAGGCTTGAGTGACTTGCAGGGCAATATCATTCCTGGCGAGAAATTCATCAATCTCGGTCACTTCAAGGTTCGTCTTGGCCAGTTGAATCCCCCGCCTGATCTTCCCACCGGTAAAAAGCGGCTGTGTCACTGAAAAATCCGCCTGGTAGTCATAGGTGAAATCAAGCTCCAACTCCATCGTTTGGGTGGGATCCATAAAATTCGGCATCTCGATGATCCTGATTTTCTCATCAAGGATGGTACTGGTTTGCCCACCAACCTGGGGCATAAGAGAACTGCGTGCTTCCCGATAGGAAAGTACCGCATCCTCCACCCTCATTGCCGATATCTGCAGCGAGGGATTCTTCTCCAGCGCAATCTGAATTCCTTCGCTCAACGATAAGGGTACCGGCGTTTGCCCGAACATGGCGATCGGGAGGATTAATAGTGCAAGAATTGTTATTCGCATAAGGCAGTCCGTGTTCTACTTGTTATTAATAGTGGGATAGCAGCCATTCAAGAGTATCGTCAGAATATCCTCCCTTGCCCGGTCCAGATCAGTTTCCCCTCCCGTGATAAGCCAACTCATCATATGAGCGTTGATGGCACCATTCACACATAGTGCCAGTGATTTAGAGGAAAATGAGGTTAAGGACTCTTTTTGCATGTGGGCCGCAAAGGTCTTCTCGATCAAAGCCATATACTCTCGCTGCTTACTAAAAAATCGCTCGTGCATCTCTCGGGAAGGTCCTTGGGCAGATTTGGATTGCTCAGATAGAATAAGGCGGAAAAAGTGATGGTTGCTCTTCAGGAAATCAAGGCCGCCGGTGACCAACTCAGTGATCGCCTCTTTTAATGTCTCGACTCCTTCCAGTCTCTTGCTGATAGACTGGATATACTGGTCAAACTTCTCTTCCAGAATGGAGAAGAATAGCTCTTCCTTGTTTTTGAAATAGAGGTAGATGGTCGCTTTACTGATATCCACATCCGCGGCTACCTCGTCTAGAGTGGTGACATGGAAACCCTCCTTGGCAAATCGCTTCTCAGCTGCGGCCAGGATGGCATTCCGGCGGGATTCCTTCTCTTTGGAGCGACGCTCTTCGATTGTCATGATAAATTCTCCTTATGACCGACCGGTAACTTACTGACTGGTCAGTCACCAGGCCAAATCAAATATAGCCACTATAACTTGGTCAGCGGGCTTAAACGAGATTCATAAGGAAGAATAAGACGTTGGGCCGGGATCTGATCATTAGATCGCTTGTATGTTAGCCAGAGATCAAACTTTCTACCAATCCTGAGGGACTTTGATCAGTTGACTTAGGTCAAAGCCGTTGTCTCTCGCAGTTTGGAGGAGCTGCTGGTAAATCGTTTCATCCAGAGTCGGTGTTCGTGCCAGAATCCAGAGGTACTTCTTCGAACTGCTGGTTACCATTGCATACTGATAGTCTTCATCCAGAACGAATACTTTGTAATCGCTGGCGAAAATCCAGAAAAAGCTGACCTTCAATCTACCCGGTTCATTGGGATCTGGTAGCCATGCTTTCCCGCTGGCGATAGACTCCTCCCCATCCGTTGATCCTTTCCTCCCCCTGTTCACAACTTCAATCTTGCCATTCGGCAGCTGGGTATATGTTGCGGTGACATTTACCAGACCACGCTCAAATCGGTGGGGAAATCTGGCGATCTCGTACCATGTACCGGCATAGCGCTCCAAATCCAGCTGCGGGACAGTTTTAATATCATCTGTATTCATATCGGCCTTTATGTAATTGAGGATAGTGGTAGCTCCCAGGATTGTAAGTAGAAAAAAGCGCGGTATCCACATAGCTAGTCCCTTTTTTTTACGGTCACATCATACTGCTGACTGACTGTGCAAGCAGGCAAACAAACTATATTACAATGAAATCGAGCAGGTTGGGATAGATTTAGCTGACTCGTTCCCAGGTCTGTACCGGGCCGGGTGCTATTCGAAAAAGGGGATGCGGCTCTGGAGCAGTTAGTGCTTTGAACAGATCAAATCGTTCCGGATTCCGCCTCACCAGCTTCCGTTTAAGATGCTCCCATTCATACAACAACTGGCCCTCCGCCTCCACTATTTCTGTCGCGGCTCCAGGACAGAGGATTTTACTTCTCTCAAACTGGAATCCTCGCACCTCAGATTCTTCATGTACGGCCATAAGGTAACTGCCAATGGCCATTAGCGAATCCGACTCCTCCCGGAATCGGAGTAGCTGAGGGTGATGTCGATAACCTCTTGTCAACCCTGCCAGTACAGCCTGAGCCAGGAGTCCTTCCCGCCACAGGGCCACCAAACCCGGGCTGTCCAGGTATCGAGGATGTAGAGTCCAAAGTCGCACGTTACGATCTCAACCTTGGCTTGGATCGGGTTGCACTTCCACTAAAAATGACCGTGCAAACGACGAATAAAACAGGCCGTAACCGCCTTCGATATTGGAATTTGGCAATACATATGGATTTTGTCGCAGCGGATCGCCCTCAAAGTATTCCTGTATGCTATTGTCAGTAGTCTCAACCGTGATCAGATGGAGACCGGAGTAGTTAAAATACAACCAACTGAAGGGAATGATTTCGCTGGCTGAATTCCACGTGAACACCGGGCTGCGGTAATAGTTGCCGAATTCGTCCACCAACATGGATTCCTTGAAGATGTTGGCGGCAAAACTGGTATCGACGATAGCGTTCTCCATGCCGTCCTCCAGCGCTACCGTGACCGTCCGGATGACGCCTGGAGCGGATCCGGCTTCCCACTGTACCGCAAATAGGGGTACTGATGCAAAACTGGTCGAGAAACATGGTCCTTCCCGGTAAAGAACCGTATCAACGACAAGTCCCGCGAAATCACCTGTGTAGAGGGCTCTGGCAAGTGTCTGAGAGGTATTGCTTTCAAGATGCAGCTCAATCTCGGGCACTATGATGGATTCTCCCTGACAATCCCAATTCGGGATGTTGATACTGCGCAGTGAGAACTCATCGGGAACGGTTGTACTCGCTTGTATCAGGTCATAGCCCCACTCCACTGTCAGGGTATAGGTCCGATTTGGCTCAATAATGTTCGGAGATTGAGAAAGATCCAGATACCGCCCGGGACGCCCCGGAACCGGTTCTAGTTGGAATACAGTCGCCCCATCACTGAGAACTACCTTCGCATCAGAAATCCATCGCTTCGCTGTTTCGTGCGATTCATCGATCGAGGAGCTGCGGGAAACATAGACAGTGTCTACGACCGGCGAGTTGGCGGTCAGATGTCCGAAAACAACCAGATTTTCCTGGTACTCACCCTGCTCGGTCGGTAATTCACACCCTGAAAAGAGGAACAATCCGGGCACGATTAAAGCGATCAAAATGGATTTGAAATTAGAACTCAATGGTGAATCCCAGACTCGGGAGTATTGGGAAAATGGATATGGGCTCCTTCTGCGGAATGCCTTCATCCAATTCATCTGTTGATCCATCGTTGTCATCATCTACTCCATTATTTGTACTGCCAAATTGATAGATATAACGAAACACATTCTTGCGCCAATAGGCATTCACAACCTGCAGGAACAGGTCGACCGTTATCCTCCCTACTTTGAAATGCCGCACTGCACCCAAATCCAGGCGGTGGTACGCCGGGTAGCGAGCAGCATTCCGTCCACCGGGGAGGGATCGGTAAAACGGTACCGGCTCATTGGGGAAACTCTCCACATAGTAGCCCAGAATCGGCGTATAGGGTTGCCCTGACTGATAGGTCCAGTTCAGATTGAAGTCCCACTTTTGGTTGATCCGGTAATTTCCAATCACATTAACCGCATGCCGACGATCCCAGTTTGCGAAATACTCCTTATCCCCAAGTCGCTTGCGTACATGCGAGTACGTATAAGCCACCCATCCATTCAGGCGCCCGGTGCTCTTCTGGAGAAAGACTTCTACTCCGTAAGCATATCCGGATGACACATCGAAAAGGTCTTCCAGGGTTTCTGACTCAACACTCTGGTCTGTTGTAGCCCGGCGGTCCACAAAGGTGAGCAAGTTGTCCAGGAGCTTGGCATAGCCTTCAAACTGGAAGCGGTACTCCCCAAAGTACTCCTCGTAACCCAGCACCGCCTGTACAGCCGTTGCGGGAGCAACCGTTTCGTCAACGGCAAACCACTGATCAATTATGGCAGGATTGAAGTCGTCCTGCACGGTTTCAAGGAATTGGTGATAGTATCCCACTGCCGCGTTGATATAACGATCCGACGTTAAAATCATTTTCATCCCTAGGCGCGGCTCCAAGAACCACTGCTCGGGATGCAGGGAATATCTCACGGTTCTCAGACCAGGCTCAAACATGAGCCGCGGTGTGATCCACCGCTTAACCTTGGCATACAGGGCTGTTTCCAGTGGAGCCTGCGCCAGATTGGACAAAGTATCAAAGAAGGTGCTGGTATACTTGAATGAAAGGTCCTTTACTTCCCCTCCGAATCGGATCTGTGTATCATCTGACGGTAAGATAGTCCAGTCTGAACGTACAGTTAGATCCTCAACCCGATTGACCGTCAAAAGTCCGGGATCGCCCCCCAGACGAAAGCGGGTATCGAATCGGCTGGTCGCTAGCATCAGTTTGGTCACGACCTTCGTTCCCAGCAGCTTCCGGTAGTTCGCACTCATTGTCTGGTTGCCCCAGCTGGCCAGCAATCCAAAATCACCCCATTGCAGCTTATCGCGGCCTTGATACCAACTCAGGGAAAGCCGGTCCGTTGAAGTGAGGTCTTGGAATACGTATCCCTGGACATCATAGAAATAGTACGGGAAATAGAGATCCGTCGCCTTAAATACCTGATCGAAATAGGTGCGACGGCCTGAGACCAGCCAGGCGCCCCGCCCGAGAGGACCTTCCAGGGTTGATTGGGCTGAAAGCAGGGATATGGAGACTTTGGCATCAAACCGGTCCCGGTTTCCCTCACGGCTGCGGATATCCAGTACTGCAGATAAACGGTCCCCGTATTCCGCATTAAATCCCCCCTTGATCAGATCTGCTTCCTCTACGGCGTCCAGTATAAAGTTGGAGAACAATCCCCCAAGATGAGAGGGATTGTACACCGTGATCCCATCCAGCAGTATCAGGTTCTGGTCTGTGTTGCCACCCCGCACGACCAGCCCGGTACTGAACTCAGCTTGGGTAAGCACACCTGGCAGTGCTTGCAGAGTACGCAGAAGATCGGCCTCTCCGATCTGGGGTACACTCTTCAGCTGCCGCATATCCAAAGATATCCGGCTGATCTGATTATTCTGCTGGCGCTCATAGCGCTCGCCAGTAACCTTGACCGCCTCCAGAGCCACCGATTGAACCTGCAGCTCAATATCTCGCCGCTGATCCTCACCTGGTCCCAGTACTACCTCAAGGTTCACCGTTTCGTAGCCCAGGTAGGTCACGCTCATCTCGTATCGGCCGGGCACCACATTGCGAATGATGAAATCGCCCTCCAGGTCAGCCGCGGCACCCAGGTTCGTGGACTTCAGGAAGACATTCGCTCCGGGCAGCCCGGCTCCCGATTCCGCGTCCGTTACCCTGCCGGCGATAGTACCAGGTGTACCACCACCCTGCTGGGCGGATATCTGACCCAGAAGCGCCATGAAGCTTGACAGAATGAGCACTCCATACTTCCAGCCGCTCGTTCTACTATCCCTGGATCCGGCAGTGGCTGGCCTGAAAAAGGATTCTATCGGTTTTATTGCATGTCTTGTGTTCATATTCATCTCTCGCAACTTGTTACATCCTTATCATTAGTGGTTATCCGTTACTCTTTTTAATCCAAGGGAAGAAGGTGCTCGTCGTGCGGATGTATTCCGCGTACTCCGGCTTGGTTGTGGTAAGCAACTGCTCCAGCATCGTCACTCCCGAAACCCTCAGCAGCAGCATTGTCATGATCAACGGACTGAGTACTGTCCAGCCGTATCCGGACTGCAGCGAGATCAGGTAGAATCCCCACCACATCAGCATCTCCCCGAAATAGTTGGGATGCCGCGTTAATGCCCACAATCCCTTATCTAATACTTTACCTTTGTTCTCAGGATTCCTTTTAAACCTGGCCAGCTGCCAGTCCCCTCCAGCCTCGAAGAAAAATCCAATACCCCAAACCACAACGCCAAAGATTGCGATCCACCCCAGAGACCTGTCGATACTGGCTGCCATACCTGTAAGGAGTGGCAGGGAAACGATCCACATGATTAATCCCTGCAGCAGGAACACCTTGAAGTAGCTCTGCCACCACCAGTTCGCGCCTCCCTTTTCCCGGAAGGCTTGATAACGGGCATCCTCCGACTTCCCCAAGTTTCGGAACGCGATGTATATCGTCAGGCGCAGCCCCCAGATCGTCACTGCCGCCAGCAGCAGATAACCGGGCAGGCTGGTTTCCGGGGAACTGAAAATATAAACACCGGCTACTACGATAAATCCTAATCCCCAGAAAATGTCCATAATACCGGCGTCCTGGATCACCAGGCTCAGCACCCAGATGAGCGTTATATAACCTAAGATGACCAATCCCGCCGTGAGGTATATCTCTTGAAGCATAGCCTTTCCTCCTGCTTATGATTCCGCAACTTCCCGGAATGTCTTGAGACGCTTCTCTACAAATGGTTCGCGTATGTCCAGCTGATCAAAGCCGGCTCCACCCACAAATACACGCGTACGCAAATTCCAGCATATATGAAGTATGTGATCCAGTTCCTCTTGCATGGCCTCCGGATTCTCGAGGTACGTACTGGAGATGTAGATCCGGCGCGGTTGATATATACACAATACCTCTTCCATCCTCTCAGCCGGCGTCCGCTGACCGGTAAACAGTACCTCAAAGCCGCGTTCCTCCAGTATATGCTGCACCATCTTGATGGCGATATCATGGAGCTCATCGGATAGATTCATGCACAATACTTTCTCATCCCTCTCGTTGGATACGTGAACGATATCCTGCAACCGGATCAGGCTGTCCCGGATACCCTGCGAGGCAACGTGCTCTTCCGTGATATTGATCGCTCCCTCGGCCCATAGTTCTCCAATGCAGTGGAGTACCGGCGTGACGAGATTATCATAAATGGCCGGCAACGGGTGACGCGAGATGTACAATTCTGATAATATATCATGAATCTTCGCATAATCACCCTGGAGCGCCAGTTGCTCTACCTGGGGCACAAGGTACTCGCAGTCCCCCTGCTGAATATGGTAAGCGGTTTCCCGGTTTTCCGGGGTGTCCAAGGGTAGGATATTTATATGTCCACCACCCTTCTCGTTGCTCGCCACAAAATCGGCTAGGTGACTCATCAGGAACTTGCGATGCCCACCGGCTGAACGGATACATGCCAGCTTTCCGCTGTCCGTCCACCGTTTGATGGTGGAGACATTCACTCCCAGTATCCGGGCTGCAGCATCACTGTTTAGAAATTTTGGACCCGTCTTTGCCATACTCATTGCTGCGCCCTCGCCGCGAACGAAAGTCTAACTGTTACTTCTTGTCTAATCTTCTCCATCGTGGCCTGAAATTACGATACCAAATTGAATGATACAAGATATATATGAGCGTTATGAGCGTTTTGTAGTCGTACTATTATAGTTCTCGTCTGATACGGTTTCTCACGCGATCATCGTCGTCTCTCTTGTGGAAACAGGTTTTACCACGTAGTTTCAGCCGTAATCTCCTGATTGGCAGCAGAAAGACCACACTCCGGATCGGAAATGGAATCCTATCGCTACCTTGAACATACCGCGGATATCAAATTCCAGGCCTATGGGGCCACCCTGGAGATGGTCTTCACCAACTCGGCGTATGCCTTGGTTCATCTCATGTATCAAGGGCAGGTCAAGGAAAAGCACGAGTTTCATATTCATGCCGAAGGCCGCGACCTGGAAAGCGTGCTCTACAGTTTCCTGGAGGATTTCATCTTTCTACTGGACAGCAAGGATTTCCTGCTCTCGCGGATCAAGAACCTCGAGATCGATGCTGACACGACCTGCCTGGAAGCCGATGTCGCTGGCGATGACGCCGGTAATTACGAATTGGAACTGGGCATCAAGGCCGTCACCTACCACGATATGTTCGTCAAGGAGGAACTGGGCCGCTGGATCACCCAGGTAGTGTTGGATATTTAGCCTTGAAAATCCAATCCGTCGCACCCAACACCTACCGCATCCCCAAGGAAAACAAGATGCTGGTGCCTGGTATCGTGTACGCTTCGGAGCTCCTGCTGGAATCCATCCGCGGTGACAAGACCCTCTCGCAGGTAGTGGGTGTGGCGCAGTTGCCCGGTATCCTGAAGGCTTCCATCGCTTTGAGCGACGCCCACCAGGGCTACGGCTTCCCCATCGGCGGTGTGGCTGCCTTCGATCCGGAGACGGGAGTCATCTCCCCCGGAGGAGTGGGCTACGATATCAACTGCGGTGTGCGCCTGCTGAAGACCAGCCTGAACCGGCCGGAGATCCTGAAACGGCAGAACGAGGTGGTGGACGCCCTGTACCGCAAGATCCCTTCGGGGGTGGGCAAGGGCAGCCAGTTCCACCTCACCAAACCGGAATTGGACCGCGTTCTGGAGGGAGGCGCAGAATACATCGTCAAGCAGGGTTACGGTGTCACGGAGGACTACCTGCACATCGAGGAAGAGGGCGCCATGGCCGGCGCCGATACCGGGAAGGTATCCCAGCGGGCCAGGGAGCGGGGCCTCAAACAGCTGGGTACCTTGGGGGCGGGCAACCACTTCCTTGAGGTTCAGTACGTCCAGGAAATCTACGACGAGGACCTGGCCAACCGGTTCGGGCTGGTACCGGACCAGGTGGTCATCATGATCCACTGCGGCTCCCGTGGGTTGGGGCACCAGGTGGCCTCGGATTACATCAAGAGTATGGAGCGGGAGTACGGCATCGACCACCTGCCCGACCGGGAGCTCATCTACGCCCCTATCAAAAGTCCGCTGGGCCGGGATTATGCCGCCGCCATGGCTGCCGCCATGAACTTCGCCTTCGCCAACCGCCAGCTCATCACCCACTGGACCCGGGAGGAGATGCAATACCTGTACCCCAACGTGGAGGTGGACACCATCTACGACGTGTGCCACAACATCGCCAAGTTCGAGGAGCACATCATTGACGGACAGAAGCGGAAGGTCTGCGTCCACCGTAAGGGAGCCACCCGCAGCTTCGGTCCCGGCCGCGCGGAGATTCCCGAGAAATACCGGGATATCGGCCAGCCGGTCATCATCCCCGGCAGCATGGGCACCGCCTCCTACCTGCTGGTGGGGACCAAAACCTCCGAGGAGCTCACCTTCGGCAGCTGCGCCCACGGCGCGGGACGGGTCATGAGCCGCAAGGCCGCCCTGCGCACCGTGCGAGGTGAGACGATCAAGGCCCAGTTAGAGGAAAGGCATATCCAGATTCGTGCCGGAGGCTGGAAGTCCATCGCCGAGGAAGCGCCCCAGGCCTACAAGGATATCGACGAGGTAGTGCAGGTAATCCACGATCTGGACATCAGTCGCAAACTAGCCCGCCTGGTACCGCTGACAGTCATTAAGGGCTGACACCTCGGCCTACTGCATAGCATCAGCTACCGGGAAATGGTGTGATTCTCCCGTATCGCCGCCATAATTTCACCCATTCGTAATGCTGTACATGAGAAACCAAGAATCCAGATTACCACTACCGGTTACATGAGTTCTTCAACAAAGCGGATCATGGTTGCAGGCGGGGCGGGATATATCGGCTGCCACGTGGTGCTGGACCTGCTTGACACAGGCTATGATGTCACCGTGCTGGATAACCTCTCCAACGGCAGCCGGGAGGCGGTTCCAGAGGGCGTGCGGTTCATCGAAGGCGATGTTCTGAATCCAAGTGACCTGGATCGCGCCTTCGAACCTGGCTGTGACGCGGTATTCCATTTCGCTGCGCTCAAGGCCGCCGGGGAAAGCATGCTGAATCCCGGGGAGTACGCCCGGGTGAATCTCTCGGGTTCCTTGAACCTGCTGGAGGCCATGTCGCGTCATGCAGTGGGTAATCTGGTCTTTTCGTCTTCCGCGGCCGTCTACGGCTACCCGCAGACCTTGCCTATCGATGAAGATCATCCAACGGATCCCATCAATTATTACGGCTACACCAAGCTGGCCATTGAGCAGAATATGGCCTGGTACAGCCGTTTGAAAAACCTGCGCCACGCCTCTCTGCGCTACTTCAATGCCGCCGGGTATGACATGCAGGGCAGGGTTTGCACAACCGAGAGAAACACCGCCAACTTGCTGCCCCTGGTCATGGAGGTCGCCACTGGCAGGCGGCCGCAGATTGACGTGTACGGGACCGACTACGACACACCGGACGGCTCGTGCATCCGGGACTACATCCACGTCACCGACCTGAGCAAAGCCCATTTGTCAGCCATGAATCACCTGCTGGACGGGAAAGACAATCTGGTCCTGAACCTGGGTACGGGACAGGGCTACAGTGTGCTGGAGGTGCTTGATCACGCCCGGGCCATCACCGGGCATCCCATTCCGGCGGTTCACACCGACCGCAGGGAGGGTGACCCGGCTGAACTGCGCGCGTCTTCAGAGCGCGCCCTTAAGCTTCTGGGATGGAGGGCGGAACATTCCCGTATCGAGGACATTCTCGAGAGCATGTGGCGGGTGTACCAGGGAACAGACAGCCATCGCTGAGGAAGAGCCCCATGCCAACCGGGAAAGGGTGGGATACGGACAGAATGCCACAATATATTCACATGCATTTGATTGATAACCAAAATGGGAAAGGACTTACTCCGAGTAGCAGTGACCGATAAAGTCAAATATCTCATAAAGACGCTGCTCCGACTATTGTTTCCAAGGAAACACAGGGAGATCATCTATTGGTTGGGTGATTTAAAAGCCATGCTGAAGCCCAGACCGAATGAAGTGAACCTAGTTTACTGGGTATTGAGACAAAATCCTGCATCGCGGGCAATGGTAGACGTTGGCGCTCATTTCGGAACAACCCTTAAGCGCTTCGCCGAAGATGGTTGGCAGGTTTACGCTTTCGAACCGGATCCCCAGAACCGGGCCAGGCTGGAGGACTTCGCTCGCGAATTCCACAACGTAACGATTGATACACGGGCGGTTTCGAACGAGATCAAGACCGACCAACCCTTCTACAGGAGCGAAGTATCATCAGGAATAAGTGGCCTCTCATCCTTTCATCCCAGTCACCAGGAAGCCGAAAAAGTCTCCACGGTCACCCTGTACCAGTACTGCCTTGATGAACATATTGACGCCATCGACTTTCTCAAAGTGGATACGGAAGGATATGATCTGCTCGTCCTTAAAGGCGTCCCTTGGGACAGACTCAAGCCGAGATTCATTATCTGCGAATTTGAGGATCGGAAAACGGTCCCCCTGGGCTATAGCATTCATGATATGGCGAAATACTTGACCGATCATGGCTATCGAGTGCTGGTTTCGGAATGGTTCCCGGTCGTGGAATATGGCGGAGATCACAAATGGCGCACCTTCGCAGAATATCCCACCGAACTCCAGGGAGGTGAACAGGCGTGTGGCAATCTGATTGCCGCCCTCGATCAACGCGAGTTCAAGAAATTGAACAAGGTCTGCCGGCGTTACCGGTTCATGGCAAAACTCAGAGGTATCCTGAGATAAGCCTGTCTGGTATCTTACCTTCCAGTAATTAACAGGGATCCCAGATGGAGGCACAGGCCGTATACAGCCGAAATAATTCAATAACGTGATGTCCCTACCATTCCCACTGAATAGAATCCCCTGGAACAAGAATATCCGGAATGTTCTGATCTATTTCTTCAGCAGCGGATTCTCCCGCTCGATCCCTTTTTTACTCTTACCGCTGTTGACGCGAATTCTATCACCTACAGATTTCGGTATCCTGGGTTTGGCTGCCGTATTCGTCAACATGACTACTCCACTGATCACTTTCAATGCACCTGGATATATCTATGCCCACTACTTCAAATTCCCACAGGAGGAGATAAATCACAGACTGGCGGTGATTGCCAACCTGGCGGTAGTTATGGGTCTTTTATTGGCGGCAGTCGCAATCGGATTGTACTACCTGGGTGTTCTGGACACCACCCTGCCGCTCTGGACTATTCTCTCAATCGTCGTGATAGCCTTTTCAATGAGCATGCTGAACATGGCCCAGACCCTGAACCAGATCGAGACCCGGCTCAAACGCTACGTGACGTACGAGATCTCCAATGCCCTGATCATCGGCGCAATGGTGGTGGTCCTGGTCCTGGTGATGGGCATGAAATGGCAGGGGCGCTTCCTGGCCGGTTTTGCTGGCAATGTGACAGTCGGAGCCCTGGCACTGATTTACCTGATCAGATCTCGATCCATCTCCCCCACCTATGACTCGGCTAGCCTGAAAGCATTTCTCGGGTTTTCAGCCCCCATCCTGCCCCACGTGTTCGGTCTGTGGGCACTGAACGGCATCGCCAGACTTTTTCTGGCGCGGTTCGTCAGTCTGGAAGAAGCGGGATTCTTCCAGGTGGCCCTTCAGCTTACCATGATCCTGGCCCTGTTCTATGAGGCCATGTTCAAGGTTTGGAATCCTGTATGTACCCGGAGTACAATCAGATGGATCCGGAGAATCCTAAGTGCTCCGAGGATTCTGCCTATCCGGCTGCACCCGATAGTGAGTATGGTTGGGAGAAGCTGTTCAGTGAACGGCTGTACCTGGCCTTCAAACGTAATCATAACATGGATGTACGTATCGCCCGTTTCCATAATATTTTCGGTCCGCAGGGATCATGGAACGACGGCCGGGAAAAAGCACCCGCCGCCATGTGCCGCAAGGTGGCCGAAACGCCTGACGGTGGCGAGATCGAAATGTGGGGCGACGGAAAACAGACCCGCTCCTTCATGTACATCGACGAATGTCTGGAGGCGGTTCGCCGGCTGATGGAGTCAGACTTCGTGGGACCGGTCAACATCGGCTCTGAGGAAATGGTAACCATCAACCACCTGGCGGAGATTATCATGGAAATCGCCGGAAAGCAGCTTTCCATTAAACACATCCCGGGACCTCTGGGGGTGAGAGGCCGGAATTCGGACAACCACTTGATTGAGGAAAAACTGGGTTGGGCGCCCTCCATGACTCTTAAGGAGGGACTGGCAAATACCTACCCCTGGATCAAGGATTTGGTTGATCAGGCCAGGAAATAACCGGGCTTAATACTCCCGAAACGAACACCTTCTGGAATAAGATCCGACTTCACGGATCTTGACTGAGTCCGATCTTATAAATAGCCCAACTGTTCCAGGCGCAGCAGGATATTCTGGGACAGACTCTCAGGATCTTCAGTGCTGGAATCGACAACGATCTCCGCATTCTTGGGCTCTTCGTAGGGATCATCGATACCCGTAACCTGCTTGATCAGCCCCTGCCGGGCTTTCGCATATAGTCCTTTCGGATCGCGCTCTTCACAGACGCTCAGGGGAGTGTTGATAAATACTTCGATATACCCGCCGTATTCGGAAATCAGATCACGGTTGTACTGCCGGTCGGACTCGTAAGGCGCGATGGGTGCACAGATAGCGATCCCCCGATTCTTGGTAATCTCGCTGGCAACATAGCCGATCCGCCGTACATTGATGGAGCGATGCTCCTTGCTGAAGCCCAGCTCTTTGGAGAGGTGTGTGCGAACGATATCCCCATCCAGAAGCGTGACCGGCCGCCGTCCATCCTCCAGAAGTTTCACCATCAGTCCCCGCGCCAGGGTTGACTTCCCGGCACCGGATAGTCCGGTAAAGAATACGGTGAATCCCCGCTTATTCAGGGGTGGCTGCGCTTTATGGAGCTCGACCACCACCTCGGGATACGAGAACCAGGCGGGAAGTTCCAGCCCCTTATCCACGCGGCGGCGGAGCTCCGTACCTGATATTTGCAGTACCCGAGCCCCTTCCGGAACCTCGTCTTCCGGCATGTACTCGGCACGGTCTTCCACATACACCATGTTCTTGAAGGGTATCATGGTGATACCCAACTCGCTTTCATGCTCCCGAACCGTGTCCTGCGCATCATAGGGTCCGTAGAACGGATGACCATTGCTGTCCTTGCCGGGGCCCGCGTGATCGCGCCCAACGATGAAGAATTCACAGCCGTAGTTCTTCCGGATGATGGCATGCCATAATGCCTCGCGGGGACCGCCCATACGCATTGCCAATGGCAGCAGACTCAGCATTGCCGTACCCGTAGGATATTTCGGCAGGATATGCTCGTAGCACCGCACACGGGTATAGTGATTGACATCACCAGGTTTGGTTAATCCAACTACGGGGTGGATGAGTATGTTGGCTTCGGCCTCGGCCGCTGCTCGCATGGTCAGCTCCACGTGGGCCCGGTGCATGGGATTCCGCGTCTGAAAGGCGACCACTCGGTCCCATCCGTGCTTATTGAACTGCTCCCGCAATTGAGCCGGTGTATGACGCACCAACTGATAATCATAGTGTTTGGGCAGGGAAATTCCCTCCAGGGTTCCACCAAAATAAACTGGAGCAGATGTGTCCAGCAGATAGAACGCTCCGGGATGGAGCAGATCAGTCGTCCCGAACACCTGCTTTGCCTCTGCTTCAAGATCAGGCTTCCAGATGTCTGTCACCGTCAGTGTCGCCAGGGGAAAGCCTTCCTTGTCACGCAGGATTACACGGCTGCCCTCGTTGAGGCTCCCGGTAAGCTCTTCACTCACATCCAGACTGATGGGCAATGGCCAGAGGGTGCCGTCGGCCAGGCGCATCCCGGATAACACCGACTCATAGTCCGCGCGACCAAGATATCCCGCCAGGGGTGAAAAACCACCGTTAAGCAGCAGCTCGAGGTCACAGATCTGCCGGTCATTGAGCGTGATCGACGTGAGGTGCACCCCCTCGATCCTCAATTCATCTGCACGGTCTTCTGCGACCAGTAAGTCCACCAGGTCACCGCCGTGGGATTGGATAATACTTGATGACATCAATCATCTCCTTCTAAGGCTATTTAAAACCCTGATACCAATCTCAGTTTCATGTAGAATTCAATTCCTGCGCAAGCATCTTCCCGGATGGTGAGAACACCCCTGGGCTCATTTCAAATCTCTCAACGATGGAAGGGTTTGACGCGTCAGCAGGGATCGTATCTCACCAGGAAACTTATTCGGCTGTAAGCTCCCTGAATTTTTCCCGATAAATCTCTTCATCCCCCGGCTTGAATCCCGTATGGCTGTAGTAGAGCGTACCA
>JBHPIW010000024.1:0-35287 GCA_042568495.1 Fidelibacterota bacterium
GGAACTTGATTTAGCGAATTGCGTTGACAAATTGGGGTAATTATGCTAATATGTTAACGCTAGGTCGGGAATAAAAATAAATAGGGGATATTATGCTAGGTGGTAGGATTCGAAGGGCTAGGCTAGCTACTGGATTGACTCTTGATCAAGTTGTCAGTCAATTAGGAAAAGGCGGATTTAGTTTAACTAAAGCTGCGCTTTCGAAGTATGAGAATGAGAGAAGTACACCTAAACCAGCCACACTAATAAGACTGGCAAGCGTGTTAAATGTAAGAGCAGCCTACTTCTTAGAGGATCCAGTTGCGGAGGTTGAATGGTTAGGCTTTAGAAGACACTCACAATTGGCAAAAAAGACACAAGATCAAATAATGGCTTATTCTGAAGGTATCGCAGAAAAGCAGTATTGGTTAATGAGTCTAATTGGTATGGATACTCCGAATGTGCTTAATGTAAAGAGGAACGTAAAGACAATGGAGGATGCTGAATCAATCGCAGTAGAAATAAGAAGTAGGCTAGGGCTTGGTGAAGCACCAATTGATAGTATAGTGAACACACTTGAAGACGATAGTTTTATCGTCATTGGATATCCAGAGTCAGAAGACAAGTTTGATGGTTTGTCAGGTTTGATTAATGAGCAATACCCTGTTGTGATCTACAATATGGCTGTGCCAGATGATCGCAAGAGATACACGTTGGCTCATGAGTTAGGTCATCTAATCCTAAACTGTGAGGATTTATCGGCTAGAGAAGTAGAGAGAGTAATCCATAGATTCGCAGCTGCATTTTTAGTTACTGCAAGTGTTGTTAGAAAGCAGCTTGGCAATAAGCGACATCGTCTGAGTCTAGACGAATTAAGCATGCTGAAGCTACAATATGGACTTAGCATGCAAGGTTGGATAAGGCGTGCAAAAGATTTGGGAATAATAAGTAATAACTACTATACGGGTTTGTGTGCCGAGTTTAATCGAAGGGGATGGAGAAAGAATGAACCAGTGCAATATTCTGGGAGAGAAGAGCCTGTGAAATTCAAGAAGATGGTATCCTATGCAGTGACCGAGAACGTCATTGCACAAGATAGAGCTAGTAATTTGATCCCGGGTATTAGCGTTGAAAACGACCAGGACGAGTTGTTGCCTCAGGAGCTTTCGTATTCTGCACAAGAACTTTTAAAGCAACCTGCTGAATTAAGGAGTCAAATACTACAAGAAGCTGCAATACAGGCTAGCAGCCAATATGATGCATCAAGTGGATTAATGGAATTTGATGCATTTGGAGAGCAGGATTTGTATGCCTGATCCATCGCGAGGAGAGGTTTGGATGGTAGATTTCGATCCTCCAATTGGCTCTGAAACGAATAAAATAAGACCTGCGGTTGTGGTATCAGATAATTCTCTTGGAGCATTGCCACTAAAGATTGTGGTTCCTATTACAAAGTGGAAGACAAACTATGCTCGATTTCCTTGGTTTACTCACTTGCCACCAACAAAAAGAAACGGGCTTAGACATGAATCTGGCGCTGACGGATTCCAGGTTAAGTCCGTTTCGACAGAGAGGTTTGAAAACAAAATTGGAGAGGTAACTGAAAAGCAGCTTGCTAATATAGCAGCAAGCGTTGCTTTGTGTGTTGGATATAATGAATAAGAAATCTGGTCCAAGACGGAATTCTAAAGTGAATAATTGAAAGTACATGTTTGATAGAGTAAAGAAATACGCAATTTTAAAACAATAGGCTAATTGCGTAAGTATCGCCTTATCCGTCGTTGAACAGCCTATTTGGAAACGGCGGGGGGGACCTCACCCCCTAGCCCCCTCTCCTCTAGGAGAGGGGGAAGAGGGAGAAAGGAGAAACCCTACGCCCCTGGCACAAGGCCGGGATTCAGGGTAGCATGGTTACAGCGTGATTCAGGTGTGGCCGGAAGCGCTTTTGAGAGGAGGGGCTGGCATCGTCGCATCAGTCCGCTGAGGAGAAATCGAAGAGGAAGGCGGTGAGGACCAGGGACACCACACCGGGTAAACCGCCCGAGAGAAAAGGTCCCTGCAGTCCGAACGAAAGCATGGCTGTCCGGCCGTAATCCGGTGTGGAGAAGAGGGAGCCATCGACCACGAGAGTGGGGAACTTCCGGAACTGCCAGTCCAGCTGGACACCGGAGACGAACAGCAGGATACCGCCCCGCTGCGGGGTATAGTCATACCGGTCGTATTTCCGCCAGCCCACACCGGGACCCGCATACAGGGACAGGCGCAGTTTCTCATCTTTGAAGGCCCACCTGACGCGGGCCGCCAACGAAGTATGCCACACGTATTCGTAGGTTTCTTCGCCATCAGAGTCACGCCGCCAACGACCGGTGTATCCACCCATAAGCACCGGACGAATCCGCAAGCCGCGGATGCGCAGTGAGCGATCCAGGCCGCGGGACAGGGAAAGATTAACATAGCCGTGATCCGATGACGCTCTCCAGGCCATATTCGCGCGGCTCTGCCAGGAATTGATCTCCGGCCTGGTTGACCAGGCGAACCAGGAGGTAACCGGTTTCTTCGACTGGTCCGGGGCGGGCTCATGTTCCGAGGGAGGCACGGCCTCTGGCGGGGTATCCGGGACAGCAGTCTGACCGGTCACTTCAGAAGAGAGCACGAGGGCTACTTCGCGCATTCCATTGGTGAGCATTTCTTCCAGTCCACCCCCCAGGTCATAATCAGATACATTGAGCACTTCGCCGGTTTCCACGGCGATGAGCCGGGCCGATACGGAAAAAATGGTACCCACCCGGCTGATGGTGCCGCCCACCATCTGCTCCACCCCGAGTATCCGGCCCAGTTCGACCAGGCACTCGTTGGAGGTACACCCGGTCTGCTGGAAATCCTGCTCCCCGAGAATCTCCTCCATCAAGCCGCGCTCCACCACCGTGAAGGAGCCGATGCGGAACAGCTCGTTCCGCAGGCGGTTGGACAGGGCCAGGGCCTCGGACTGGGAGACCCCGATCCCCTCCAGGTCGATGACGGCCAGGGTGGTCTGCTGGGCGGTTGAGGAGGCTGCAAGCAGGCACAGCAAAGTCAGAATATATCTGAAATGTGATCTCATAGCTGTCAGATGGGCTCAGACAAGGGCAAGTTACAAATGAAATCCAGCAAAGCGAGAGTTTTTGCCCGGCGAGGACAACGATGAGCGGTGAGCCGGCCTAATTGGAGCTATTGTTCCGCTGATGGGCCACACGTAATTCTGCGATGATCCCCGCATCCACCCACCAGGCATGGCAGCTGCCATTGCGAAAGCTGGTAAAGAACAGGTAGCGGCCATCGTGGGAAACCACCGGGCACCAATCCTGCGAAGGGGAGTTGATACCGGGCCCCATATTCATGGGGGCGCCCCACGAACCATCCGGTTCGCGAAAGCTGATATATAGATCAGTCTGGCCATATCCGTCGTCGCGGTTGGACGAAGCGAAGATCAGGTACGATTCATCGGGAGCGATAAAGGGGCAGATATCGGAGTCCGTGGAGTTGATGGGGAATTCCATGAGCTCAATCGCATACTCCCTTTTATCCGGTTCGGCCTTGAAAATATCGTACGCCCCATATCCATTCTCGCTCATGCCGGTTAAATAAAAAACACCGTCGGCTGAGATTGAGAATTGCCAGTGCAGGGTAATGTCCCCGGGATTCAATGCATCCAATGCCACGGGTTCCAGCCAAGCTCCAGCTTCTCTGTCAACAGTCCAAATTCTCTTTTTCCGGCCGGACGACCCAACCGGTCTGTCGGACATGAAGTACAGCGTCTCACCATCTAAAGAGAACCAAGGGACATCGTTGGTCACGCCGGGGCCGGTTTCAATAAACGGAGCTTTGCGAGGCGGCGTCCAGGCGCTATCCACCATTTCCATGAAATAGACACCGTTCGCATCACCGGAGTTCATCACCCGCCACAGGACCAGGCGTCCGTCAGGGGAGAAAACGGGACAGCTGTGGAGGTCCAGGGAGGTTGATATGATGCCTTCCCCAAACAATTCGGGAGTCTTGCCGGGAGGCTCCTGACCCAACCAGGGACCGCGAGCGACGGCGGCAGGGGCGGAGAAAACCGGACCCAAGGGGAAAAATAGCAGCAGATATGTTACCATGAGTCGCTGAGGATGCATATAGGCTCCTTGATATCCTCCGGCCAGATCAACCCACGAAACCGCACGACGCGGGAAGTTGCACAGGAATCGGGCAGGGGCCAAGAGGAGAAATGCCTGGAAGAATGAGCAGAGCCCCGGGATTTACTCACCTGAGGCAGGTTCCGTAGACACATGGATTTTCAGTTCATGTACCTACCGCCGCTATGGCAAAAATGGGGCAGGAAAATTGGGCAGTGGTTTGACCAACGGTGACCAGTGGTGACCAGTTTCTTCCTATGCATCATCACCCGGAGGATCAGAGCAGTCTACCAACCTCACCTGATGATACTGTCGGGTGGCACTAGTGGTATACTAGTACCAATTTCAGGCATAGTTCTAGAAAGCTTGTCCTGTGCTCAGATAAATCTTTATGCCAGGCTCGTCGGATAGAGGATTAGGATTGAATCCGCAGTCAATGCGGATGAGACCGATTGGACTATTGAAGCGGCAACCGCCTCCGATGGAGAAACGAATGCTGCTGAAGGTGATATCTTTGGCCTCCTCCCAAACGTTTCCAAACTCGATAAAGGCAGCACCGACCAGATTTTTATAGATGGGGTAGCGTATTTCAGCCGCATGCCAGATAAGCCGTATCAGCCCTCCGGTAGGAATACGGCTTTGGGTGAGAGGTCCCAGCAGTCGATACTCAAAGCCTCTCATGGAGTTGGGACCCCCGGCGAAGTAACGCTCGTTTAACGGAACACCAGCCAGGCCCTTGGGGGTACTCATCCATCCCAGATCGAGTCCGGAAGCTAACACCCGATCTGAAGCAAGGGAGCGATAGAAACCACACTTGAAGTTGGAGCGTATGAAGGAACTAGAACTGCTAAGCACTGCCCCCGAAAATTCGTTGGACCATTCCATTTGATGGCCCGAGCGGGGGTCGAACGGATTATCCCTGGTATCATGGGACACCGCCAGGGACAGGCTTCGAATACGGGTATCCTCCGGAGCGGTCGGCTCCGAATCCTGGGCACTGCTCACATGCCCGTTGTCCAGGTGATAGATCAGGTTCATGAGCAACGTGGTGTCCAGCTTGCGTCCCTGACTGAAACGGAAACCGCTACTGGTGAGCGTATAGCCCGGGTGTTTGAAATAGCGTGTATAGGTGTTGAAATCCAGTCCCCAGTAGCTATAAAAGACCCGGGGATTGGTGAAAGACCATTCCAGGTTGCGATCAACGATGCTGATGTGCGCGCGGACAGAGGACTTCAATCCCCAACCGCCAATATTGGCATTGCTCAATTCAACTTTTCCCAAAAGTCTTTCAACAGTCCGGTAGCCAATGGAGGCGTTGAATTCCTTCGGCATATTTTCCTCGACTTCGATCAGTATGTCCTTGGTGGTGAGATCACCGCTGGCTGAGGATTTTGGTGTAATAAAGACACTTTTAAACAATCCGGTGAGGTACAGTCGCTTCTGGCTCTGGAGCAGCTGAAGGTAACTGATGATGTCCCCGGTTTTGAATTGAAGTTCCCGGTTAACAATGCGCTGCCTACTGGTCTGGAGACCTTCCATATGGATCTCGTGGATCCTGAATTGCTGGTTTTCCCGAATATCATAGTGCACCACCGTCAGATGTTCATCCATCTGCCTGGTGATATCCGGTTGGATGACGGCTTCCAGGTAGCCGTGTTCGGCATAGTAACGCAGCAAGGCGAGTGTGCCGGCCTCAACCTGCTTAATCCGGAACGGATCACCGGACTTGAGGGGAATCCTGGGACGGAGCACTTCATCGGAATAGGTGATATTTCCCAGAATTACCACGTCCTCGATCCGGGTCAAGGAACCTTCCTCAATGGTGATCCTGATGGAGATTCGGCGCTTGAGGCTGTCCACGATCACTTGGGCATTGGTGACAGCGGCTTCGAGGTACCCATTCTGCCGATAGAAGAGCTCAAGGGTGCCGATATCGTCATCCAGGAACTCCTGCCGATAGGCATTCTTTTTGAACGGGGATGAAGGTTTGGAGATCATGATCCGGGAGAGCCGCTTGTCGGAGAATACCTGGTTTCCGACGAACTCGACGGAGGTGATGGTGAATCTGTCCCGGCCGGGTGCGGCGGTCAGTACAGTACCCAACGAAAACAGCAGCAGCAGTGTATGGAGCCGACAGCCCATCTTATTTGAACCGTATCCTGAATTTCAAATCCAGGCCCGTCTGGCCGCGGTTGTTGGTACTTCCTTCCAACAGGAAGTTTTTAGATATGGTATAGTCAAGGCGAACGCCCTGCTCGTTGAACTGGCCGATGGTGGTCTGGTAGGTGATGTCCATGCGGTCGGATACTTTGCGGGATGCGATCAGCTGAGGTCCCCAAGACCGGTTGAAGCGGAACAGGTTGCCCTCAATGGAAACGTTATCCAGGTCCAGGAGGTCGCCAAGTTTCTGTGAGGTATACCGCGCGATCCTGTCACTGGAGAGACCGGTCAGGCGGTCCTGGAGGGTGCCGGTCATCTGCTGGCTTAGCAATTGATCCCGGGTAGCCCCCACAGTGAGCATGGCAATGATATCGACCTGGTCCAGGGGTGGGGTGGAAGTCAGGTCGACAGTTGCGCGATCGACAGGGCCACTGATCATGAGGGTGATAGTGTAGGTGGTCGGCACCGGGGTCTGGTAAGATTTGACCAGGGATTCGGCTACCAGTCTCACCTCGGGACGGATCCGTACCGGATCGGCGAAGTTGAGTACACCTTCCTTGATGGTGAATCTTCGATCGAGGTAATAGGCATAGCCTTCCAGCGCGGTGATCCTTCCGGCCAGCACCGGATCACTGAGGGAACCCAGGAGCGTCAGGTCGGTCCGGACGCGAATGCGCGCCAGGTTGTTGTCCACCCAGAGTTGCTGGCTGTTCCTGACACGGAGGTTGAGGCGGGTGCGCCGCAGAGGGCCGGGCAATTCGGGCCGCGGCCGATCGATGCTGTTAAAGAAGGCCACGATGTCCTTGATCTGGAAGGATTTCCGATACCGTGAATCTCCGAACGCCAGATCCCCATCGACGAAATAGGTCTGGTCCCTTTCCGTGAGAGTGATCAGGGCTGACCGGAGGTTCAGGGAGTATACCCGGGGCTGGGCGTACTGGATGTTGGAGGCCTTCAGCGTGATGTTCATATTAACGGGTTGCCCGTGGATAACATCCAGGGTTCCGTTGGCATTCACCCTGCCATTTTCCGAGATGGCCGCTTCCAGCGAATCGATCCGCACGCGCTTGTTTTCGAAATTGAGCACCAGATGTCCGCGTGATACATCAAGATTGCCGGGTAGGGTACGGAAGCTTCCGTCCCGTATAGCCAGGCTACCCTGGAAGGACGGATCATCCGGCCTGCCCGACAAATCGAGGCTGGCCGCAGCGCTGCCATTAAGACCAGACACGGTCCTGATAAATGGCTGCGCCAACGCTAAGTTCATGTTCTCCAGTACCAGGATCATGGCCATGGTATCGGGAGCGAAAGAACCCCGGGCGGACATTACTTCCTGGCTATTCGCCAGCAGCCTCAAGTCGGTGCGGAAAGATGTCCAGCGGCGGGTGAAGATCTCGCCAGACAGTAGCAGGGGAATTCCCTGAACGTTCGCGGTCAGATCCCCGATTGTAAGAAGCGAATCCGCCAGTGTTAGCTGGAAGGCCAGCTGCTCCATCGGGATGGCTTCCGGTGATAATTGAAACCTGGCATCCACGAGCTGCACGAAACCATTCAGGTGGGGCTTCCAGGTCGCTCCCTTGACTGAAACGCGGCTGGAGAGAATTCCTTGTAAGCTGTGCAGTTCCGGAAGAAAAGAATGAACCAGGGCCAGATCCAGATTTTGAGCGAACAGGTTGAGGTCTACACTTTCTTCGGAGACAGAGCCATTGACCATGGCAGTGGCGATCTGTGCCACCGATAGTTCCAGATCAAGTCCGATAGCCGGGAATTGTGCCAGCTGCGTGGATCCGGTCAGGTGAAAAGGTACCTCCTGAATAATGCCGGCTAGCGATTGGATCGTGAGCAGGGAATTATCGATCGCGATCAAGGCGGTCAGTGAGCGGACCGGTTGCACGTTTGCGCCCAGCCTGAGTGCACCATGCTGTAACTCCAACGCACCCTGTAGTTCAGGATGTTTGAGAGTACCGGCGAGATTTAATCGGCCGGTGACATTTCCTGAAAGGTCCTGATCGTCGGCGAGAAGTGTTTTCAGCCATTTGAGGTCCAGTTCATGCAGGTTCATCCGGCCGTTGATAGGCTGATCTCTCCCGACCGTGAATCGCCCGGGCGATTCGAAGGGCAAACGGCCACTGAGCGCAATGCGCGGCTGATCAGCCCCTTGGAAAATCTCCAGTGATTCACAGGTGATCAGTGACGAATTCACTCGTATCCGCCCTCTAAGCGAGTCAGCCGAAAAGGTTGTATAGACCGGTCCCCGGATATTCCATTCAAGCAATGCTGACGGGGTGTCCAGGATATCGTCAGCGGTAAGGTTGAAATCAAGTTCGCCCACAACAGGAATTGAGTGACCAAGAGCTCCAGCAATACCTTGCAGGTCAAACCCGGAGCTGCGGGCACCAAGCCGCCACTGCGATGTCTGATCCCGCTGCAGGGTAACCAAGACATCGCCCAGTGGGAATGAATCCCGAGGGATAAGCTGCCCGATGGTCTGCGATAGTTCACTCGGCCTGATCCGATACCATGCAGTGCGCAGACTTCCAGTGGTATCGATAAGGGAGAGGCTGCCCTGCGATACGCACAGCAAGGAGTCTTTCCAGAGCGCCAGGGTATCGATGGTCAGCAGACCTTGATCGAGTTGCAGGACCGCCAGGCTGTGATCAAGCCGTATTGCATGGTAGCCTGGATGGTGCAGGTTGACCATGAGCATTGCACGAGGTTCAGTTAGAGATCCATCGAACTGGCCCCGGAACGCGAGCTGGCCAGTGAGACCGGCAATCTGCAGCGGGGGAGCAAGATCCTCCAGTCGTGCGAAGCTGCTGCTTACCAGCCCGCGGCTGAATGTCAGCTGGCTATCAGCATAGCTAAGCGAGCCGCGGCAGGTATCCAGGGGCAGCCGGTAGACCTGAAAATCCTCTGTGGAGAAATCGGCGGTGATCCGAGGATTGACCAGAGTACCGCTGACATTGCCATTCAGTGTGACCGCACCTTCGATCCCGGAAACATGGAACAGCTGCAGCAGGACTTCTACGGAGGGTATGCTGGCGTTCAACTCTCCCTGTATCTGCTCCTCCCCCAGCGCCCGGCCTGTGAAATCGATTTTCGTCTCTCCCTGCAGAAGGGAAATCCGGGCAGCTCCCTGTTCGACAGTACCGCGAAGATTAAACTCAGGTACGGGCCGGTCCTGAAAGGTAACCCGGGATAGTTCCAGGTGACTTTGCATCTGCAGCTGCCCCAAATCTCTTATGGAACCTTGTGATTCAATAACAGCTTCCATGCGGCCGCTGAAGGGTGATGAAGGTCCATAGGCCAATTCCCACAGCTGCTTCAGGTCAAGATCCGTAAGGAGCAGGGAAACTTCGTGAGGAAATGGATCGGTGAGCGTAAGCCAACCTGCACCCCGGGCGGATCCCGCTCCCGCATTCAGGTCGAGCTCAAAGATCTCCAGAGTATGTGAGCGATAGGCACCCGACAGGGAGCTTTCGTGGATCGTGAAGCCCGGGAGGCGGAGAGAGGGTATCCTGGCAGCCAGGGTGATCCCGGGATCCTGTATGCTGCCGGCCAGTTCGCACTCCAGATCCATTGTTCCCGTGATGGGTGACAGGTGTCCAGGCGGCTGCCATTGGAAGAGGCCGGTAACCGTTGGCAGGATGTAGTCCGGTTGCAGGTTTTCTGCATCCAGCCGCAGATGATGTGCATAGGGAGCCCCAGCCTGCAGCCACCCTGAACCCCGCATGCTGCCCTCGCCGAAACCAAGCGACACCCGATCAAGGCTAAGCGTATCCGAGTGGAAACTACCTTCCAGGAAATTGTCCACGAGCAGGAGCTCTGCGGCCTGGAGCGATGGCAATTCAGCCGTAAACCGAATCCTCATCTCATCATAGCTGCCCGACCACTGACTGTCGAATCTTATAATTCCCCTGACAGGTTGGAGCTGGTCGGGCATGGGCCACTGGAAGTATTGGAAGATAGGCTGCCAGAGCCCATTGGGATCAAGGTTGCGGGTATGGAGGTCAATAAAATATGGGAAATTGCCTTCGGGAATTACCCATCCCTTCGCACGAGCATTACCCTGATTGATATCGACCACCAGGTCGTGCACTTTTAAAGTATCCCCGTCGTAGATTCCATGAGCAGTACCTTCACTCAGGGTTACCCCAGCCGAGCTGAGACGCGGGAACCGGGCATCCAGGAGTATGGAGTATTCCGTCAGTGTTCCCATCAGTTTGCATTGCAGTTCTATCAATCCGTTGATGGGAACGAATGGTTCGGGTACACCCCAATCAAAGAAATCGACAACGGATTGGAATTCACCCGACAAGTCGATATGACCTGCGAGAGCGGTCCCCGGTGTACTGAAGTCAAGCTGTAAGCCGCCCTGCAAAGTGTAGTCCAGTACGTGTCCAGCGAGTTGGCTGACTTCCAGGAGCTGTTGCTGGAACCTGCCTTCCAGAGTCAGCCCGGAAAACGAGAACGGGTACGCTCCGATATTTAAAGTAGCGGCATTGGCGGACAAAGCGAAGGAGATGGTATCCGCACGCATAGCCAGATCAATTTGCATATCCCTGAGACCGCCTTCCACTGCCAGCGAAAGGTCGGAGTAGGCGAGGGAGGTATTTCTCACGGTCAGCTGATCGATCCGTACTCCGCCTGCTACCCGCATTCCGGACTCTGCCGTAGAATCCCGGGTGAATAAGGGGAGATCGTAGACGCCGGTGGTATCCCGATGGACCGCAAGGTTGAAACCGTCTACTTCGAGTGAACGGATATGGAGGGGCTTCGATATCAGGTGCCAAAGGCGGAAGTCGATCCGGCCGTAATCGAGGCTAAGAGTTGATGGTGCCACCATGGCGTCCACCGGTACAACCCGGACGTGGAAGAGCTGCAGACGGGTTACCAGGTTGGTTTCCAATCCCTGGATCTCCACCTCCTGAACCAGCGCCCTGCTGAGGATGGATTCGAGCTGCAAGCGAAGGATGTTCTCACCCGGTGGCAGGGAGAAGAAGACTACCACGCCCCCGAAAGTCAGAATGATAACTGCAAGGATTCCAAGCAATCCGCGAAAGAAAAGCTGCTTCAGTTTCTTTTTGGACAAAGTCGGGCTTGTTCCTGATGTCTCATAGTATCAACAATTCTAAGTTCGCGACATCATCACAGTTAAGAGCCAAGCAGGATATAGAGTTGGAGGTGACAAACACGCGCAGAGGTAAACTAAGGACTGCACTTCCATCTTCCAAGCAGTACCTACGGTATGAATGGCGGCGTTCACAATGGTTAGGTGAAAGGAATTGTGGAGGGAGGGAAATAGCGATAGATTATGTTACTTATTGTATTACATCTAAATCGAGGAGGGCAGCCAATGCGTCAGCTCATAATCGGGTGCGTACTCCTGTTATCCGGGCTCCTGATTACGGGGTGTGCCACCACCAAGCAGCTCCAGGAGAAATCCGCCGAAGCAAGCCGTTACCAGAAAGAAGCAGCTCAATTGCTACAAAGGGTGGCGGAACAGAACGATCAGATTGCTGCCCTGGTCTCAGAGCGCGATAGCCTGAGAACGCTGAGTAGCCAGCGGGAGCTGGAAATCGAACGGCTTCAGGCGGAGATTCAGAGCCTATCGGAACAAAATCAATCCCTGACGGCTGCCATGGATGTCTCCACCGCCGAGAAGGACCGGATGATCTCGGAATTATCATCTCAGAAAGGGAACCTGGAGAGCCGGTTGGCTCAAAGTGCATACGATCTGGGTTTACTTGAGAAACAATATGCCGAGATCGAAGGGGAGATGGGTGCAATCAGACTCGCTCAGAGACAAGAAATTGAATCCATGAAATCGACGTACGATCGGTTGTTGATCACACTGCAACAGGAGATTGAAAAGGGTGAGATCACGATCACCCAGCTGCAGAACCATGTTTCGGTGCAGGTTGTTGACCAGGTACTTTTTCTTTCGGGGGAGACCGTGATTCGCAAGCGTGGCCAGGAAGTTCTCGCCAGGATTGGAGGACAGCTGAAAGATCTGGCCGGGTATATGATCGTCATCGAGGGCCATACGGATAATGTCCCCATCGGTGAGAAACTTCAGGAACGCTTTCCCACTAACTGGGAACTTGCGACCACTCGTGCCACGACAGTAACTCGGACCCTGATCGAACAATACGGAGTCGATCCCCGTAATATATCTGCGGCAGGATATTCGGAATACAGTCCCGTGGCCACCAATACCACGAAGGAAGGTCGAGCCCAAAACCGAAGGATTGAAATCATACTCATTCCCGTTCAAGAGTAGTTGCAGCACCTGATCACTATCGAACGACTCAACTTGGGAATTGAATTCAACCGAAGAAGTGTACTAGTGGAAGCCGGAATAAGCTCCCATGAGCATATCGCCGATCACCCTCTGTCAAACCAAGTACCACGCCGCCTGACTATCGCGGTGCTGCAAGCAGTGTTTTAACGACAACCATCCTATTAGACGCAGGATTCGGAAAAGGTTATCCTTAATGAATACAGATTCTTGGGTGCGAGGTGAGGGGACTCGAATCTGTGTACACGTAGTGGCAGTGCGCAGAACCAATCCACAACCAAGGAGGTATGACAGGAATGAACATGAACCCCCTGATGATCGTTCTGGCCGGTACGGCGTTTGCAGTACTGCTATTGGGAGCAGTTCTCCAGCGATTCCGTCAACCTCAGATCGTCACCTACCTGATCGCTGGCATATTTCTGGGACCATTCGGGATCGGATTGATGAAGGATGTGGAATTGATCGAAAGCCTGGGAGAAGGAGGCGTGATACTGCTTCTGTTTTTTCTGGGTATGGAGATGTCGCTACCCCGCCTGATTGCCAACTGGCGGGTGGCCATCATTGGTACCTCGATTCAGATCGGAATAAGCGTAGGAATAGTAATACTGATCGGTAGCTGGCTGCAGTGGCCAGCAGCCCGAAGCATACTGCTGGGTTTCGTGATCAGCCTGAGCAGTACGGCGGTAGTGATTCCCCTGCTGCAATCCAGGGGTGAGATCGATACTCCCGTTGGAAGGGACGTGATAGGTGTACTGCTGATGCAGGACCTGGCGGTGATTCCCATGCTACTGGTGATCGGCTACATGACGGATTACTCGGGACACGCCGGAGCTGGGATCCTGCAGGTACTGGGCCTGGTGCTATTCACGGGTCTAATGATCTATGTGGCGCGGAAGCGGGTGATCCGTCTACCGTTCCGCAAGACGCTGCGAGAGGATCATGAGCTACAGGTTTTTGCCGCCTTCGCGCTCTGCTTCGGAATGGCATTTTTATCGGCCACGTTCGGCCTATCGACAGCAGTCGGGGCGCTCATGGCGGGTTTCCTGATATCCTCTGCCAAGGAAACGGAGTGGGTCCGAACCAGCTTGGAACCCTTCCGAGTGTTGTTGGTAGCATTCTTTTTCATATCGGTGGGCATGCTACTGGATTTATCATTTCTGCGGAAGTCGATCGGTGTCGTAGTCATACTGGTAGCCCTGACCCTGGTGATCAACACCAGCATCAACTCAGCGATGCTCCGGGCTCATCGGCGATCCTGGCGTAACTCGTGGTATGGGGGAGCGCTACTGTCCCAGATAGGGGAATTCAGCTTTGTGCTTGCTACGGTTGGCTATCAGGCGAAGATGGTCAGTGACTTCGGCTATCAGGCCACGATTGCTACTATCGTTCTGACCATGCTGGTGAGTACCGTATGGATCGCGTCGGTACGCTGGTTTACTAAATCCAGGTAAGCTGGTCACCTGAATGCAAATGTTACCCTGATCGAGAAGTGACCCGATCTTTCGATTGAAATGTAGATTACATGGGCGTCAATGCAATCTCGATGCGCCGGTTTTGGGCCCGTCCCTCTTTGGTATCGTTCGCTGCGACAGGTTTGTATTCGGCATAACCTGAAACCGAGATCAGTTTGGGATTCACCCCGTACTCTTCGATCAGCAAACGGGCTACGGTGGTGGCGCGAGCTGTTGAAAGTTCCCAGTTGGTTGGATAACGGGGTTGAAGTTTCTCACCAACGGGGACGTTATCAGTATGTCCTATGATCTGGATACGCTGGCGTTGGACGGTTTGCAGGACGTCACTGACACGATTCAATACCTCCCGCCCTTGCTGCCGGACTTCCGCTTCCCCTGACAGAAACAGAATCTGAGACAGGATATTGATAGAGAGTTTATTCCTGAGTTCGGTGATGGTAATCTCCCCGCGGCTGATCTCGGCTGCGAGTTTCTCGGACAACTCATCGTACAGTTGCTGGAGTCTGTCCTGGATGGCGGCGGCGGCTTTTAATCCGGAGTCCATACGTGCCTCGGCATAGCCCTTTTCCCCGGAGATACGGAGAATCTCGTTCTCCAGGAACTGTACGCGGGTTTCCAACTGCTGATTGCGTCCATTCATTTCAGCAGCTTTGGCACGCAGTTTTTCCGCCGTCGCTACTTTTTCGTTATACTTGTGTGTGGAAACACATCCAACAAGTCCGGCTGCGATAAGGACTAGTACCAGCCAGAGCCGGAGAGTTGCACCTGTGGTGCGGATGATATTCATTTACTTTGCCTCCCTGGATTCTATGCGCAGGAATTGGAATTAGGCCCCCGCCCAAGCTACCTGCATCTTTCAGCTTGTGGGCAACTTCAGCTTGAAATCTAACGCATCTTGTTCGAAGTAGGCTAATTAATTTGAGCGTAGTTGAATTTCAACAGTTTCACACTTTCCACGGTTACAAGGCTGTCCTGACCGAATCGTTAATAAATCTCATCGGCACTTGACATACGGTGTATGTCAACCTTCTGCGCCAATTATCCGAACTGATCATCTTGGAATAGGATAATAGTCGTGTCCGATAGGCGAACCATGGTGCCAAGAACAGCCAGACTTCCTCCGGCATCACCATCGCCCGGCTGGTGACACCGGAGTATAACAAGTCGATCAAGATAGTGCTGAAGTAGGGATCTGTCCCAAAAACCGTCCTTTCTGACACTCACTTTTCCAGGTCTTAAAAAGGTGTCTTTAAACCAGGTTGCGCGGGCAAGAATTTGCCCAATGGTGACCAGTGGTGACTAGTTTTGGCCTTAATCAGGATAAGGCCAGATGGTGGGTGAACAAAAATTAGGAACTGCGGTGTTTATCTCCTACCTTGTAGGTTCAAAGGTCTAAAAGGCGCTAATTGCTGCACTTAAAAAGCCGATAAGAAGATTAGGACGCCGACTGTTCTATTTCATAAAGTGAGGGGGATCCATGGCGATTGAGTTTAATCCCGAAGTTGTTGCTGCCACACTTAATCAGATTGAGTCCGCCAAGAGACCAAAATCTGCCCAAAGCAGCAGCCCTGACAAAAAAACCACCCTGAGTGATATGCGCCTATCTGCCAGCACAACGATGTATAACCTCCACGGCGAAGTGGGCCTGTCAACAGACAAACCAGGCACACTTCTGGATGCCTACCTGGCGACTAAAAAAGTAGTCAAGGATCACATGACCCTCCTCATATCCAATGTTCTAGGTCCTCTCCAGTTGCCTACGGATCAGGCCTATATCACAGAAGTGAGTACTGAATACTGGAGTAAGGAAAAGACCGCTGGCCGTATAATCTCCATTGCTTTGATGGGCTACAAGGAAGGTATAGATGAGGATCAGTTCGTGGATCAAGCCACTGAGATGATCAAACAAGCCTACATCGATGTTGGTTCTGAATTTGGCAATGAATTACCCGAACCAGTGCTGGATATCAGACAGGCGGTACTGGATGCTCTGGAGCAGTTAAAGGACGGTGCCGCTCTGAGTGAGATTTCTTTCTAGTAAATGGACGGCCATATGATCCAGAGCCAAACTTAGGCTCAGGTTGACGAACATGAAGAAACTGCTCCAGTAAACGGGTAAAAAAACCACTTATAGTGCCTTATCCTGACCACTTTTAGGCTTACCCACTCAGCAATAATAATATACAGAAAAGCCCCTTGTCTCGACGAGAAGAGGGGCTTTTTAAATAACATATAGTTAGATGATTGTCAAATGTAAAGGAAAAGACCATACATTCCTGCTTCATCCGTCGTTGAACAGCCTCCAAGGAAACGGCGGGGCTGCAGGCTTTTAAGGGAGGGAAGATCATTCCCCGCTTCCAACGGGTCTAAAGGCACCCCTCCTTCGACTGCGCTCAGGACAGGAAAGTTGTTGAAAGTCCGTAATGCATGTTAGTAAACTACTAACTTAGTAAACTACTACGAACAAGGACGAGGCAACGATGAAAATACCGACGGACTTAAAGCACAAACCCGTTATGATCTCTGAGGATTATGATCGGGTAGATGGAAGATATGCCAACGGGTCAGATACCAAGGGGCTGTCGTTGGGACTGGCGCAGTGGAATGACCGGGGCAATGTAGAAATATCGGCCAAGGTATGGCGTCATACCGGTGAAAAATGGTCCCGGCAATCAGAGGAGATGCCGCTGCATCGAGTACTGGACCTGGCCATTCTGATATGTCGATCAAGGCTATATTTCACCAACCGCTATCATACGGCAGATGACAACTACCCCGAATTCCCGAAAATTGATCGGGTACCCCTGCAGGGCGGGGCCATGAATGTGGCCATCTGCACGAATAATGAATTTATTGAGCAAGATATGAAACTATTCGATGACTGCCTGCACCAGGATGATGAGATTATCGCGGAACGGTTGGGCAGGCTGGCGGGACTGCTGAGGGAGCTGGGATACTGACGCCGGTAGAGGGAGCCGGCATGTTTGTTTACAATATTTCCGCTTTTCAAACGTCTACTCCAGTAGATGGAACGCATGCGCACAAGCCAGGCGATAGATAACGGTCGGTCATGACGGCGGCTGAGATCAGGCGCCGGGGATTGATCGACGGCATTGCCCGGAGCAACAGCGACCGGCTGTTCGGTTTTATCCGCTCGTGGGTGTCCACCCGGGAGGATGCGGAAGATATCCTGCAGGATGTGCTGTACCGGTTCACCGCCGGCTTCGACCAGATCGCTTCGCTGGAGCGGGCCGGGGCGTGGCTGTTTGCGGCGGTCCGCAACCGGATCAGCGATTTTTACCGCCAGCAGGGGCGGCGGGTGGAGCAAGATTTGGGGGGAGCTGCCGGAGAGTACTACGGAACCGCCCGCCTGCTGGATGAAATCCTGCCGGATTTATCCCAGAGTCCCGAGCGGCGGTTCGATACCGAAACCGTAAGCAACGCCATCATCAAAGCGCTGACGGATTTGCCCGAAGCGCAGCGGGAGGTGTTCATCTGGCACGAGGTGGAGGGGCTGAGTTTCAACGAGATTGCCGAAATCACGGGCGAACCCGTAAACACCCTGCTGTCCCGCAAGCGCTATGCGGTCCTCGAATTAAGGAAACAGCTGCAAGCACTGAAAACATTGAATCCCTAGAAAGGAACACATCATGCTTAATTGCACTTCCCGGAAACCGATCTTTCTGGCCCTGTTCATCCTGCCCGCCGTGGCGGCTTTCGGTGCCGTCACCATGCTCTTGTGGAACTGGCTGGTGCCGGCCATATTCAGCGGTCCCGCGGTGACTTTCTGGCAAGCCCTGGGGCTCCTGATCCTGGCGAAAATCCTGCTCGGATCGGGTCACGGGCGGCATCACCATCACCGCCCCCCGGAGAGCTGGAAAGAGCACCTCCACCATAGAATCCATAGCGAGCAATCCAGACCCAGTGGAGAAGCCGAGGCCGGAGCGGAATCCGCCGCATAGCAGGAGTAGACCCCCGACGTACGGATGATCGATCCGGGCCAGTCCCGGTCACAAAACTGCCCTGTCGCATGCCCCTCAAGCGAGGGGCAGCGTCATCAGCCCTTCAGTTGTTGAGGTTTCTTTTTCTCCCTTAAAAGGGTGGGGAAGTCACGGCCTGTCCGGCGCAGGCCCGACTTTGGCCTTCCCTTGACGGCCTTGGTCGCCAATTCGCCTCGCTTGGGATGCGACGGATTGGTGGAAGCAACCGCCTTCAGCGGCTTGACAGCGGCAGAGCCTTCAGCCGGCAGCTCTTGAAGGTAATCTATACCAGCTCATCCACCAGTGTCTTCAAGTCCTCGAAGAGCAGTGCCTGGGGTCCATCACACAGGGCCTGTTCCGGATCAGGATGAATCTCCACCATGATGGCATCGGCCCCGACGGCCCGGGCGGCCCGGGCAAGGGGCATGACCAGGGAACGTTCCCCCGCAGCATGACTGGGGTCAACACAAACCGGTAGATGGGTCCGTTCCTTCAGGACCGGTACCGCGGACAGATCGAGGGTGAAGCGGGTGGCGGTCTCGAAGGTTCGGATGCCCCGCTCACAAAGAATGACCTGCTGATTCCCTTCGGTGATGACATACTCGGCGGCATAGAGCAGCTCATCAAGACTGGCCATTAATCCGCGCTTCAGCAGGACCGGTATGTCGGCTTGTCCCGCGGCACGCAGCAGGTCGAAGTTCTGCATATTGCGGGCGCCGATCTGGAGCAAGTCAGCCGTCTGGGCGATGCGCTCCACCTGGGTGGGGGTCATGACTTCGGTGACGATGGGCAAGCCGAAGCGCTTGCGGGCCTCGACCATCAGCTCCAGACCGTCCCAACCCAGTCCCTGGAACGAGTGAGGACTGGTTCTGGGTTTGAATAATCCTCCCCGCAGGATGTGGGCGCCGGAGGACTTCACCGCTTCCGCGCAGGCCATGAGCTGGTCGGCGCTTTCCACCGCACAGGGACCGGCGATAATGCGGAATTTCCCGCTGCCGATCTTGACATCCCCAACAGTAACCACCGCATGCTGCCGTTCCGGCTGAGCGGCTTTTTCCAACCAGCGCAATTTGACGGGAGGAGGGGAAGCCGGGGCTGCGATCCCAGCCAGCTCGGGAGCTGCCTCCGCTGCGATGGACTCGGGCTCAGAGATGCCTTCCTCATCCGTGAGGGCAGGACTCTCCATGACCTTGCGGTTGATGTAGGTTCCGAGCACGCGGAGAACGTGTGCGTAAGGCCGTATTTCCTCCAAAGCGCTTTCGACGTTGGAATCGTTCACGTTCCCTTCGAAATCCAGGAAGAAACCGTACTCCCAGGGCATGCTGAGGATCGGGCGTGATTCCAGCTTGGTCAGGTTGATCCCGTGGCGGGAGAAAACCTCCAGAACATGAGCGAGGGCTCCGGCTTTGTGAGCCAGGTGAAGAAGGAGGGATGTCTTCTGGGGCCAGTGCTCTTCAAGGGGCTGCTGTGTTCTACACATGAGGGCAAAGCGGGTGTAGTTCTTTTCGCTATTGGCGACATTATCCTTCAGCACGTCGAGTCCGTGGAGCTCGGCGGCTTCGCGGGAGGCGATGGCGGCGACGGCCGGATCACCCTCGGTCTTCACCAGTTCCACGGCTTCGGCGGTATCCACATGATGCACCACCCGGACGGAGGGCATGGACTCCAGAAAGCGGGAGCACTGGTTCAGGGCCATGGGATGGCTCATGATAGTACGAAGGCCCTCGATCTTGCTGCCGGGAAGCCCAATCAGACAGTGATCGATGGTGAGAATTTCTTCACCCACCATTGCCAGCCGCCCTCTCGCAAGGAGATCGTATACCTCCTGAACCGACCCAACAATGGTATTCTCCAGAGGCAGTATGCCGAATTCAGCACTGCCGTTCACCACCGAGTCGTAGACATCGCGAAACGTGGCGAAGCCCATGAACTGCATGTCGGCGGCATGGTCACCGAAATGTTTCTGTGCCGCGAGCCAGGAGTAGGAGCCACGACCACCCTGGTAGGTCAGGGTGGCGCTGGCCGTTTGAGGAAAGCGCTGCAGGCCTTCCTGCTGGGCATGGCTGTGGGCAAGCAGAGTACGGAAGAAATCCTGCACGCTGCGGGTGGACAGGCCCATGGCTTTCCCGCGTTTGGTGAACCGCTTGAACATCTCCGTTTCACGCTCGGGATCGAGCAGCGGAAGCTTCCGGTCAGCTTTGACATCGGTGATCTGCTTTACGACCTGGTTACGCTCCGCGAGGAGCTCCAACAATTTTTCATCGAGATGGTCGATCTCATCCCTGAGCTCGGGCAAATCCCTGTCGGCCTTATTCATCTTTTCTCCTTGGCGATAATATTTCCTGTTTCCCTTGAAATAAAAAGCCCTTCGCCAGCGGGTGAAGGGCACGATCTCAAATTTCGTTGCGTACTGCCTTTACCCGCCGGTTACTCCGGGTATATAGCTAAAAAAGATAAACGCGGTAAACCTGAAGAAGGAATTATGTTCTGCTTCAGAATGAGAGCAACGCGTTGGTGGATGAGTACACATGCTTTCAAATATAAGCGACTCTGACGGGGATACACAAGTCTATAGATTGATCCGGGCCAGGATAACGTGATCAACGATTGCCTGCAAAGCCCAGCATCTTTTATAGAGCGCCTTTTTCGGTGAGAAGGCGCGGCTCAGCCTTGTGATGACACCCCTTTGATCGCTCCCTCCAGCGCCGACCGGCAGCCGTCCAGGGTGGGCTCGGCGTGGGCGGCGCACATAACTGTCAGGGGCAGTTCCAGCAGTCGCCGGGCGTCCGCTTGTCCCGCCACCGGATCGAAGTAGCTCGGCTCCACCGGAAAACGGTAGGCTTCACCCGGGTAATGACAGATCAGGTCTCCGCAGAGCAGCACCCCCGTGCCATCCTCGTGGGTGTACGCCAGGTAGCAGGCATCGCTGAATCCAGTAGCCCGGATGGCCCGCAGGCCACCGGGGAGAGGACTCCCCTCGTCAATGAGAATGTCCGGTTTCTCGTCCAAGTCGTGTACATCCGACGGCGCGTACACCGGCACACCCAGCTCCCTGCGAAACCGCCATACCGAACGCTGGTGGTTACCATGGGTCATAACGATGGCGCACACGTCCTGCAGCTCGGCCATGGCCTCTTTGGTCAACGGCAACGCATCGATCACCACCATCCCGTCAGGGGTTTTCACCGCGAAAGCGTCGCTGCGGAAACCGCCGATACGTTCGTCAGCAATGGTCCAGTGCCACAGCCATGGAAAAAGTTGGTTGATCTGGTCAGCTTTGGTCGTCGGCTCGGCCATCATGCACCTCCCTGTATGCTATTCACTGCGAGCCCTTGAGACCGCCTATTTATCCTGCACCATCTGGGCCATGAAGTGATGGACACCGGGTAGGGTCTCGCACAGGAAGATGGTCTCCTTGATCTGCGCGCGACCCTGGTCCGAGAGGTGCTGGACCGTCAGGGCGGCGAACTTGTCATCCAGGTCCTGCTCGGTCATTGGCTCGCGGGGGTCGCCCTTGGGATATTCCAGATAGACCGAATGCTCCTGACCGTTGGTGGTGCGGATGGTCACTCGTGAGGGCTGCTTGGCGGGGAACAGCTGCTCGAACTCCTGGCTGGCTTCGCCCTTGATCTTGTGGATGACCTCCTTCAGGCGCGGATCGTGGATCTTGTCATCGTTAAAAGTCTCGGTGGTGATCTTCCGGTCCAGGATAGCACGGGCGACGCAATATGGGAGGCTGTGATCAGCGGTCTCCCGGCTCTCGGGCTCGTACTTGTGGGGATCGAACAGGATATCGCAGGCGCGGGCGATAGTGGTCACCCGCACTTCCTCGATCTGCTCGGGTTGAATATCATTATCGATAACCGCTTTCAAGGTGGCGGTGATGTGGGTGTGGGTCAGAGCTTCGGTGGGAAAAGCTTTCATGGAGCAGTCCATGATCTTGAAGGCATCGCCCAGGCCGCCCACCAGCTTGTCAAGGTTCCAATCGGGACCGTACACGTCCATGAGTCCTTCCTTGCCCTCGAAAACCTCTTCGGTACCGGTGTAGCCTTCCTTGGCCATGAGGGCGGCGAACACACCGGCCTGCACTGCCATGGGATCAACGGTGTTCTTCATCATGGTGAGCTTGCCAGCAGTGGGGCAGCCGATAGTGTGGCTATGGCTGCCGGAGATCCCGATAGCATGGACCAACTGATCCTCGGAGAGGCCCAGCAAGCGTCCCGCCACGATGGGCGACACGAACTGGGTGATGGTGGCATGGTGCCATTTGCGTTCCCGCAGGCCGGGAACGGCGAACTCGCACATGCGCTGCTCGAACTCATAGGCCAGGACGATGGCGACGATCACCTGCTTCATGGAGACGCCCACCAGCTCACCCACGTTCAGGGCAGCGGGGATCAGGTCCGAAGGGTGGGACGGGTCCTCTTTCCAGTAGATGTCGTTGAAGTCCAGGGCACGCACGGCCAGGGAGTTCACCAGGGTAGCGTTGAGGGCGGGCATCTGTTCCCCATTCACCAAAAGGGTCGCTTCGTGGGTGCCCTCCATTTGGCGGTAGAGTTTGCGCATGATCTGCACATCCTTGGTATAGAAGCCGCCGAATGCACAGCCAATAGAGTCATACAGGTAACGTTTAACCTCGCGAACTACATCGTTGGGCAGGTCTTCGTATTGAAGTTCAAGTGCGAACCGGGCTATCTGCCGGGAAATGCTGTCAGCCATGCTCATTCCTTTTTATGTATAGACCACTGAGACACACAGAATCGAATTAATTGTCAAGGCACAATTCACTTGATGCCTGGTTACAGTTTGGCGACTACGGCATCGGTCAGTTCGAGGCTGGTGTTGGAACCGCCCATATCGTAGGTCCGTACACGAGCTTCGGCGATTACTTCCGCGATAGCGGTTTCCACCCGGACGGCCATGTCGGTTTCGCCCAGCCAATCCAGCATCATCCGAACGGTCAGCAGCATGGCGGTGGGATTCACCTTGTACTGGCCGGCATACTTGGGGGCGCTACCATGGGTAGGTTCGAACACGGCGTAGTCATCGCCCATGTTGGCGGCACAGGCGAAGCCCAGTCCGCCCACCAATTGAGCTGCCAGATCGGAGAGGATGTCGCCGAACATGTTCTCCGCCACGAGGATCTGATAATCCTGGGGATTTTTCACCAGCCACATGCACTGGGCATCGATGTTGGTTTCCCACAGCTCGATGTCGGGATACTTGCCGGCCACTTCCCGGGCGGTGCGGATCATGAGCCCCCCGGTTTCCCGCAGAACGTTGGGCTTGTCCACCACGGTTACCGAATTGCGGCCGAACTTTTTCGCGTACTCAAAGGCCTGGGTCACGATGCTGGCACAACCCTGGCGGGTCATGATGCGCGTGGACATGGCGATATTCTCCAGGCCGAATTTCCCGAATTTAGCCATCTTGGGATGGTTGGCGTCCAGGGCGTCGAAAACGGCCTGGGGCAGGGGATGGAATTCCACGCCGCCGTACATGCCCTCGGTGTTTTCCCGGAAGATCACGATGTCAATGTCGTCGCGGTAATTCAGGGGATTGCCGGCATACGCCTTGCAGGGACGAAGGTTGGTGTGGAGGTTGAACTCCTGACGCAGCCTGACAATGGGTGAAAAATAGACCAGTCCCTTATCTTGCAGTGATGGGGACAGATCGCTCGCAGCCTCCTCTTTGGGTTTGGAGGTGATTGCACCGAAGAGGGCGCAATCGGTCTGCTTCATCAGATCAATGGTGCGAGGCGGCAGGGCATCCCCTTCGGAGCACCAGAATTCCCAGCCAATGTCACCGGGGGGGTATTCGGCATCCAGGGCCAGCTTATCCAGAACCTTGCGGGCACAATCCATGACGTCGTTGCCTACGCCATCACCCGGCAACCATGCTATGCGATACTTAGCCATTAAATCTTTCTCCTTATGAACACTCTGTAATCATTTCAAGTCAGTTGCCCCTTCACCCAAGCCTTGAGACCGCCGGTGAGGATCAGCTCCTGGGCCGCAGCGCCCACGGGGCTGAGGGGATACTCGCGGCTATCCACCACAATCTGTGCCTTGGTGAAATCCACGGAAGCGGACAGCCCGGTGCGCACGGTGAGCTTGACGTTCCCGAAACGCTGTTTCAGGTCCGTCACCAGTTCGGGCGCTTCAAGGACCAGGAAGCCGTTGTTGATGGCATTCCGCTTGTAGGTTTCGCTGAGGGAACCGGCCAGGACCAGTTGCAGACCGCGATACTTGAGGGCCGTAGCGGCCTGCTCGCGGGAGCTGCCGGTACCGAAGTTGAAGCCACCTACAAGCAGATCACCGTCATGAACCAGTTTGCGGAAATCAGGATCGTAGTTCTCCATGACCACTTCCGCCTGCTGCTGGGGGGTGAAGTCATCGATGTAGGTGTACTTGCCAGGGAAAATGCCATCGGTGTTCAGGTTGTCCTGATGACAGAAAATCAACTCGCCCTCGAGAGTCCCGGGAAAGCCCGGCAGCAGAGATACGCTGGCGGCTCCCTTTTCAGCTCTGGGATTCATCCGATGGCTACCGGATGGCGTCGTTGCGGTCACACCATCAGGAGCGGTGATATAGCCAGCAACAGCGGAGGCTGCCACAACCGCCGGGGAGGCCAGATATGCCTTCGCATCGCGGGAGCCCATGCGTCCCTTGAAATTGCGATTGGTAGCGGATATCCCCACTTCCCCATCCTGGAGCAAGCCCCGGCCCAATCCGATGCAGGGACCGCAGCCCGGTGGAAGGGCAATGGCGCCAGCATCCAGCAAGACCTGCCAATCGCCACGCTGCTCGCTTTCGGCCTGGACCTCAATGGATGCAGCAGCGATATAAAACTCCACTCCCTCTGCCATCCGCTTGCCGCGGACAACCCGGGCGGCTTCCGCCAGGTCCCCCACCCTGCTGTTGACGCAGGAGACCAGGTAGGCCTTGTTCACCTTGATCTTTTGTGAGGCCATCGCGGCGGCGCTGGTCATGGTCTTTACATGGTCGGGCCCTGAGACATGGGGCGAAACCGTGGGTAGGTCCAGTGATATATCCCTGGCGTAGTGGGCATTGTCATCGGGCCGGAGAGGATCCTGTTCCACACGAGTGATCCGCTCCATATTCAAACGGGGGTGTGCGTCACTGCCGTCGGCATCGGAGGGTACTCCCGCCAAGCCGCGCCGCTGGACAAAGTCAGCCCGATCCGTCAGCCACTGCACCGTGACGCCATCGGCGGGGAACACCCCGGCCAAGGCACCCCACTCGGTGGTCATGTTGGCGATGGTCAGACGCTCATCGATATTCAGGTGGGCCACACCATCCCCGGTGAACTCGATGGCATGATTGAGCACCTCATCCCGGTTGAACAGGCCGCAGAGGGTAATGATGACATCCTTTCCGGTCACTCCGGGGGGCAGGGCTCCACGCAGTTCCACCCGTGCGACGGGCGGAACCTGCCACCAGGTCCGGCCGGTGGCCCAGATGGCGGCGGCATCAGTTCGCACCACGGGCGTGCCGAGGCAGCCCATCCCACCGTACATGTTGCTGTGGCTATCGGAGGCGACCACGAAGCTGCCGGGCCAGGCGTAGCCCTCCTCGCACATGATCTGGTGCCCGATCCCGCGACCGGCGGGGTAAAAGTCCACACCCATTTCACCGGCGAATGTCTCAATGCCAGCATATTTCTGCCGGTTAGCCTCGCTGGAATCCTGGACGTTGTGATCAAGAGTGAATACAGGCTGTCGGGGAATGGCCATACTGGTGGCACCGATGGCCTTGAACTTTCCCATGACGGCGCCGGTATTATCGTGGGTCATGACATAGGCAGGACGAATAGAGATGAAGTCCCCGCCGCGAACCTGATGGCTTTCATCAAGGTCCAGGGCGAAGTTCTGTGCAATTTTTTCAATCAGATTTTGTGCCATGGTGAATCAGGCCTTGAAGGGTTCAAAACTGACGAAATCAGCATGGTGGACAATGATGGACTCCACAGTGCGATAGCCCAGGTCACCCTCCTTGGAATGGGTGCCGATGATATGCTGGACCTCTGCCGGGAGGTCGAAGCGATCAGCAATTGCCAAGCCACTGAAGGGGTGGCGGACAAGCTTACCGGCCGAGCTGGTGACCAGCTTGCCATGGACGATCTTGTATTCCAGCAGCTTGCCCACATCGATAAGGATCGCGCCGGCTATGAGGATATCCATATCGATCTTGATCTCGTCACCGAAGTTCTCCCGCATCCTTTTGGCGATGTCCACCGCCAGCTGGACGCAGGTCCGCTTGTGGTTCATGAATGACACCTGGCAGTCCTTGATCAGCAGCGAGAAGGGGATTGTCTCCAGGTCCTCTGCGGTAAGTACACTGTTCTCAATGGCATAGGCCCAGGCATTGGTCACTTTATCCCGAAGAATCTTGTTCTTGATCCACCCGATTTCCGGCCAAATCTTCAAAATTATTTCCTGCATAGTACCGTTCCTCCAGGTTCCGCCGGGCATGACCGAATGGTCAGCCCTCGAAGTCATTAACCTTGAATATGGAATCGATCACCGTTCCATCTACCCATTTCACCACCCCGATGAGCTGATCAGTGAGCTCCGGCTTCCCGGGCGCACCGCCGCACAGATCTTCCACTTCCGCTTTAATCTCTTCGATGGGCCGGATCGGCAGACCGCTGTTTTTGGTAGCCTTGATCAAATCCTTGCGCAGGGGATTGATGGCAATCCCGCGCTCGGTAACGATGACATCGATGAGCTCACCGGGACCACAGAGGGTTGTGACGCGATCCACGATGACGGGGATCCGGTCCCGGAAGGCGGGAATGGGCAGGATGGTGCACTTGGAGAAGAGGCAATTCTGCCAGCCGCCGATGCCGTGCAGCAGAATACCATCGGAATGGGTGACCACATTGGCGTTGAAATTGACATCCACTTCGGTGGCGCCCAGGACCACTGCATCCACCATAGAGGCGAAATTCCCCTTGCCATGCCAGTTGTACGAAGTGAAAGGAGAGGTGTCGATATGGCGAGGATTCTCGCGCATGGAACGCACGCCATCCAGGTCGAAGGTCTGACCGTCAAGGATGAAATCGGTGAGGCCTTCTTCCAGCATCTCCACCAGGTACTGTGTAGAGCCTCCGCGGATGAACCGGGCCTTGATGCTGTCTTCCTTCATCATTTCCTTCAGATAGAGGGCAAAGGCCAGGGAAGTTCCCCCGGCCCCAGCCTGGAAGCTGAAGCCATCCTGCAGGATACCAGCTGCGCGTACGAAGCGGGCGGTCAGCTCGGCGATGTACTGGCGATCGGGCGAGCGGGTAACCTCAGTAGTGCCGGAAATGATATCCTCCGGGTTCCCGATCTCATCCACTTCCACCACATAGTCGATATTCTGGCCCATGATCTGCCAGGGTACGCAGGGAAAGGGGACCAGGTTATCGGTGACGACGATGGACTTGTCGGCGTACATGGAATCCACCAGGCCGAAGCCCAACAATCCGCAGGCGGAGGGACCGCGGTCCCCGGTAGCATTGCCGAAGGCGTCTGCCGTGGGGGCCGCAAGAACAGCGATATCGATATGCACCTCGCCATCCTGAACCGCCTGCCAACGGCCGCCATGGCTGCGGAGAACGGCCAGTCCGTTCATCTTCCCTGAGGAAGCGTATTCCCCCAAAGGACCGTTCATGGAACCCTCGATCCAGCTGATAACACCGTTCTCCAAGTACTTGATGAGCGGCTCATGACAAGGGAACGAAGCAGAGGGAAACCAGCGGATGTTCTTTACGCCCAGCTCCGCCACAGCATCGAATACTTGCGCCATGAGTAGGTCACCGTCCCGGAAATGATGATGGGATGAGATGGTCATGCCATCCCGCAGTCCCGCTTTCTTCAATGCTTCCTTGATGCTGCCGACTCGCTTGTCACCATCCATAGGGTAGTCGGAACATGCCCGGATGGAAGGGGCTGCTTTCGGACCGGTGGGCACGTGTTTGCCCGCGCCTTCGAACGGAACCTGGGGAACACCATTCACCACTTTTGGCGTCGGCCGCCCGGCGGCGTTCGTTACCATTTCAACCTGCTTGCCAACTGCTTGGGCTTTCAAATCTTGTCCTCCACCTAAATAGAATCAAACATCTTCGGTTGCTTCAGGAATCAATTCTCTCCAGTTCTCCGGCAGGATATCCGCAGCCAAAGCCATATCCACTGTATGCTGCGCTCGCTTGACTACCGGGGGATCGATCATCTTGGTACCTAACGAAACCACCCCAATCCCTTTGGCTTCAGCCTCTTCAAAGGCGATCACAATTTCACCGGCTCTCTGAATCTCTTCTTCCGTGGGTGCGAAGGCTTCATGAATTACTCGAATCTGCCGGGGATGGATAGCACCCATACCATCAAAGCCGAGAGATTTTGCTTCCAGTGCGGCGGCTCGCAGCCCTTCCATGTCATCCAGGTCGCTGAAGACGGTACCGATGGCCTGAAGACCAGCGGAGCGGGCAGCGTTTACCACCATACTGCGGGCGAAGAAGGATTCGGCTCCCATAAGCGTTCTCTGGGCACCCAGATCGGCGGTATAGTCCTCCAGTCCGATGGCCAAGGCGACATTGTTGGGACTGGCCTGGGCAATGGCCGGGGCGTTGACGATGCCCTTGGCGCTTTCGAGGATCGGCATCAGGAGTACCGGTTCCTGACGGCCGCATCTCTGACTGATCTCCTGTGCCCGTTCGTCCACGGCCTGTACCTGATCAGGGGTTTCCACCTTGGGAATCAGGAGCAGATGCACCGGCTGGGGCACGAGCGCTTCCAGGTCCTGCAAACCCATCTCCCCCTGGTTGATCCGGACCATGGGCTCGACGCCATAAAAATTCAGTGTCCGCAGGGCATTGCGGACGATGTACCGGGCAGAGAGTTTCTCCGGCGGTGCCACCGAGTCTTCCAAGTCCAGGATAATGGCGTCAGGTTGATGAATGCCGGAGTTGAGCATGAACTTAGGCATGGTACCGGGCAGGTAGAGCCGGCTGCGGCGGAACCGCTCCCGCCGGAGAGGTTGGTGACAGTGGTCCTGCAGGGGCGGCAAGGATTCCTTATGCAGGTCCGGGTGGCCCATTTTCACCGCCGCTTCGATGCGGCCCTGGATCACAAAGGGCAGAGCCCCGAAATCTTCGATTACCAATCCGGCGTGCTCGATGCCCAGGTCGGTCAGGGTTTTCTCAGCCAGCTCCCGGATGGATTTGCCGTACATGACGGCAACCCGGGAATCCACGGTAATGTCCAGTCCGCCGGATTTCTGCGGGCGATACCGGACCAGACAGTCGGAACGGATCTCGAGTTCGGGATCAGGACTGGGGGTATGGGAGACGAATTCTTTGCTCATGGCGCGCTATTATCCGTGTTAATTGGACGTGAATTTACATTTGTGGAAGGCTGACGTGGTTCAGAATCGGAGAACTATTCCTAATAAAGAATGAGCCCGGCGTTGAACCACCGGACCCGCGAAATTGCACTACATCCCCCTTCCGGGAATGATTCAAATATTAGCTGTGCTGTAAAGCTACCTCATCCACCACACCAACGATGACCGCCCGGATGGCACCCGGATCGAGGTTCAGTATCTGGCGGGCACCATTTCCCTCGTCAAGGACCAGGACTGTGTCGCCAGGTCCAGATTGGACTGTATCTACTGCGATGTCGTAGGAACCGGTCTCCTGGCCCTCCAGATCCAACTGATCCACCAAGAGCAGCTTGTGATCCTCCAGGTGAGATATTTTTATAGTTGAAACCACACTGCCGATGACTTTCCCGATATACATCGTCATTCATCCCTTTTGGGCAGAGTGTGCCAGGCAGCAGTCGGTTCGTCTCTCCGTGAGCCGTGCTCGATATCGACTTGATCCACAATCCCAGTGATCGCCAGGTCTACGGGTACGAAGACCTCCGGTAGAGCCTGGGCGCCCTCGCGGCTGGCAACCATGAAGACCAACATTCCCGGACCGGCCTGCAGTGTGGCATCTGCGGCGATCACGGGCGTGCCTATGGGCTGTTTCCGTTCCTCATCCAAGGGCTGTACGACCAGAAACTTGATGCCTTCCAGACCCTCGTATTTGCGACTGGCCACTACGGTGCCTATCACACGGCCGAATTTCATAGCTGCTCCAATACCCTTGCGCCAAACCGGGTGGCCTCCCCAACATTCTCCCACATGGCCGGATGCAGCTGGGGAATAACGACTTGTCGTACCAACAGCTCGGGACGCTCCAGAACCCCGACACCGATGGTAACCGCTGTCTCGACATTGGCGACCAGGCCGGAGTAGAGCACAATACCTTTGCCACCCAATCCATCTGCCAGACGCACCTCAACCAATCGAACTTCAGCGCCCTTGATCCCCGCATCCGCGGCGTGAATAGCCGAGGAGACGGTGGTCGTCTCAATGACACCCAAGGCATCGGTGACCTTTGGGACTCTCCCTCCACCAATGGCTTCTACCACCTCCGGGTGGACCTGGGGCAATAACACATGGTCCACTACGGTCGAACCCCCCAACTCTCGTCCCACGGCCAGAGATTCCTCGACCTCACCGACGGGCCCACCGATCATCACGATATACCGGCCGGGCTGCACGGTACCGGTTCGAATCACATCAATCTGAGCGCGCTTGACCATAGCGTCCGCGGCTTGGATGCCAATCGCAATGCTGCTGAAATCTACTAAGGCCAGAGCTGGTTCAATCACCGTCACTCTCATTTCTACGATGCCAGAACATCGGCGTTATACGATCCGGAACGAATCCTTGAGTACGCAGCGCCGGATTCGGCTAAAGCTGATGGGGTTGGTGATGCCTTCTCCCGTGGGACTGGCGATAGTAAAGGAACAGAAACCCTCGCCGCCGTATCCCAACCCATCCATGGAAGCGCCGTTTTTCACGAATATGCTGCAATCCATCTCACGTGCCATGCGGCTCAGGTTGTCCAGATGCTTGGAATGCATGGTTGCTGTATGCCGGAAGCCATGTTCCGCGACCCTGGACAAATCAATGGCCTCGTCGGCGCTCCTTACACGGACCATCGGCATGATGGGCATCATTTGCTCAGAGAAGACCAAGGGGTGGTCCTGCTCGACTTCTACCAGTACCAACCGCACCTCATCCCCCACTTCTACTCCGATTTCCCGCAACAGCACGTTGGCGTTCTTTCCGATGAAATCCTTGTTCATGATGCCGTGTTTACCGCGCTCAGGCACTTCCACGAAGATAGATTTCATCAACCTCTCCAGCTGGCTCTCATCAATTGCATAGGCTCCATGCTGAAGCATAGCTCGCTTCAATTCATCGGCGACCGCAGCCACGACGAAGATCTCCTTCTCATCGGTACAGATGATGTTGTTATCGAAGGAAGCTCCCCGCACGATGTCCCGGCCGGCCTGGGCCAGATCCGCGGTTTCATCAACCACCACCGGAGGATTCCCGGGACCAGCGCAAATGGCCCGCTTGCCGCTCTGCATGGCTTCCCGAACGACTCCGATCCCGCCGGTTACCGTAAGCAGGTTGACTTCACGGTGCTGCATGAGCTGTTGAGCGGTTTCGATAGTAGGCTCGTCTATTGCGCTGACAAGATTGGCCGGTCCGCCCGCCTCAATAATCGCTTCATTCACCAGTTGTACGGTATGGTTTGAACTCGCCCTGGCACCGGGGTGCGCATTGAAGACCACCGCGTTCCCGGCGGCGACCATACTGATCGAATTACACACAACAGTGGAGATAGGATTGGTACTGGGAATGATGGATCCGATGATCCCATAAGGGGCGTATTCCACCAGCGTCAATCCCCCGTCTCCACTCCACGCGTTGGAGTCCAGGATCTCAGTACCGGGTGCTTTATTGGCATTGAGCAAGATCTTCTCGATCTTGTCTTCGTAGCGTCCCATACCCGTCTCCCACCAAGCTTCCTGGGCCAGCAGCTGAGCATTTTCCCGCATTGCTCGGCGGATGTGGGAAACCATCTGCTCACGTACAGCGAGTGGCAAAGCGTGGAGTTGCTGGAAGGCGTGACGGGATGCCGAGATGGCCTGATCCACGCTCGTAAACAGATTATCTCCATGGCGGATCACCGGTGCCGGACCAGGTGGAGTCGTCACGGCTGGAGGTTCGGGTTTGGGGCCATGACGTACCCGCTCCCCTTGATTCAACTCGGACATCACCTGCTGGATAATGGTCTCGATCTGTGCGTCGTCCATCATCACGCTTCCCTCGCCTTATCGTATTTGACTTCGCCATCCACCTCGAGCACATCCACAATGGCCATGACCACCCCATCACAGGGCCGTTTATCGGTCATTTTGGTCTGACGGGCGGAGCTACCGGTGGCATAGAGCACCATTTCTCCCAGACCGGCGCCAACTGCGTCGGCTGCGACACGATACCCGCCGGTTTCCTGCCCCTCGATGTCGAGGTGCTTGAGCACCAGGAACTTCAATCCATCCAGAGAAGGTTCCTTGCGGCTGGCAACCAGCGTACCCACCACTCTGCCTAGAAGCATATCCAACTCCCGTCTGCGGAGAGATTCGTCCGCTTATGTGAGTTCATTGCACCTGCACAGCTTACTTGCCCTCGGCCGGACCGCGGCCCAGCGGCAGGGTAAGATCAACATTTGCATGGGGCCGCGGAATGACATGGATGGCAACCAGTTCGCCAACCTTCTCCGCCCCGCGTGCGCCAGCTTCCACGGCAGCTTTCACCGCCGCGACGTCGCCACGCACGACCGCCGTCACAAGGCCGCCACCGGTCTTTTCATAATTCACCAGCTCGACCTTGGCCGCCTTGACCATGGCATCCGCCGCTTCCACCATGGCGGGGTAACTCTTGGTCTCGATCATGCCTAACGCTTCTGTCGCGCCATATTCTACAGCCATCATTACCTCCTGATAGAAATCCTTACTGTAATGAAATTCACCATTCAGTCACAGAGCCCTGTTTTGGCTCGGGGACTTTGATGCACTCGATCTGTGCGTCGTTGATCATCATGCTTCCTTCGACTTATCGTATTTGACTTCGCCATCCACCTCGAGTACATCTACAATAGCCATGATCACCCCATCGCAAGGGCGTTTGTCGGTCATCTTCGTCTGCCGGGCGGAACTACCGGTGGCATACAGCACCACCTCTCCCAGACCCGCATCAACCGCATCGGCCGCAACGCGGTACCCGCCGGTTTCCTGCCCCTCGATGTCGAGCTGCTTGAGCACCAGGAACTTCAACCCATCCAGGGAAGGTTCCTTGCGACTGGCAACCAGCGTACCCACCACTCTGCCTAGAAGCATATCCAACTACCGTCTGCGGAGAGATTCGTCCGCTTATGTGAGTTCATTGCACCTGCACAGCTTACTTGCCCTCGGCCGGACCGCGACCCAGCGGCAGGGTAAGATCAACATTTGCATGGGGCCGCGGAATGACATGGATGGCAACCAGTTCGCCAACCTTCTCCGCCCCGCGTGCGCCAGCTTCCACGGCAGCTTTCACCGCCGCGACGTCGCCGCGCACGACCGCCGTCACCAGGCCGCCACCGGTCTTTTCATAATTCACCAGTTCGACCTTGGCCGCCTTGACCATGGCATCCGCCGCTTCCACCATGGCGGGATAACTCTTGGTCTCGATCATGCCTAACGCTTCTGTCGCGCCATATTCTTCAGCCATCATTACCTCCTGATAGAAATCCTTACTGCTTTGAAATTCACCGTTCAATCACGGCGCTTGGTGTCGACCACTTGCCCGGTGACGCTTTCAATCGAAGAAACCGCTGCGTCATACCCGGCCATGATGTCACGTTCTTCGCCGCCTAAATACACGCGCCCAAAACTGCCGAAGGATCGAACCTCCAGAATATTGATGTCCGCTTCCTTCTCGGCCTCATTGGCCGCCAAGGAGGCGTACCCGGCCGGTTCAACCTCCAAGACATACAGTGTCTGGCCGGCCAACAGCATGTGCCCATACCTCAACCGGTTGATGAGTTGGACCTGGTGTGCGTCCACATGCCGGATAATCTGACTCGAGACGACCCGTGGCTTGATGCGGTCCGATTCCTTCACCTCCAAGGCTTCCAGAATCGCCGCTCCAGCCGCGCGTACCTCGGCCTGCACCTCATGATGGACCTCCAGCAGGCCGTATAATCGTTCAACAATCTGCATCCCAGGGCGAACTTTGGTTGCTTTCAACGCGACGTCCGTGATGCGGTTGATCTCGATACCAGGGGAGATCTCTACCCATAATGAGGTGTCGTACGGAAGCGGTAAGAAGCCACGCGCCACCGTGCCCAGATAGGCAGCATACTGGGGCTGTAAACTATCCAGAAAGATGTACGATCGAAGATTCACTGACATGGATGTCTTCCTCCTTTTGAAAACCTATTCTGCCGCGCCTTGAAGGATCTTCACACTGGCACTGGCACCTATGCGGCTGGCACCGGCCTCAATCATCTTCTGCGCATCGGCAAACGTGCGGATTCCGCCGGCGGCCTTGACTCCCATCCGTGGGCCGACGACTCTACGCATTAACGCCACGTCTTCGGGCGTCGCACCTCCAGGGCCAAATCCCGTCGAGGTCTTTACAAAATCCGCTGCAGCTACCTTCACGAGCTGACAAGCGATGACCTTTTCCTCATCGGTCAACAGCGCGGCCTCGATGATCACCTTGAGAATTGCGTTGGCGGCATGACACACACGTGCTACAGAGGCGATATCCCGCTCCACCAATTCGTAATCTCTTGACTTCACCGCACCGACATTGATCACCATATCAATTTCAGTGGCGCCTTCCCGCAGCGCTTGCTGGGCTTCAAATACCTTGGACTCGGTCGAGGTGGCGCCGAGCGGGAATCCGATCACCGTGCAGATCAGGACGCCACTTCCTTCCAGAAGCTGGGAGCATAGCTTGACGTACGAGGGATTGACGCAAACCGATATGAAGCCGTATTTCCGGGCTTCGTAGCACAGCTGAGCGATCTCCTCCTGCGAACCTTCCGGTTTGAGGAGCGTATGATCGATCATATGGCTCAAACTGCCATCGGTTGGCGCGACGCCTAAGGTGCTGGCGATACGATCGGCTCCGGCAATCACCACCGGCTGTACCTGGCTTACATAATTCTGAGCTGAGAGCGGGGCCACGCCCTGCTTTCCAGCGCCGTTTCCGTCAGGTTCTTCACCCTCCTGCACCAGCAGCAACACCTGCCGGGTGATTTGTTCGATGATCTGTTCCAAGGTTT
>JBHPIW010000025.1:0-31578 GCA_042568495.1 Fidelibacterota bacterium
GGACTTTTTAACGCCTTCCAGATTTTTGATGAGCAGGGGAATCTCCTGCTCGTTGTGGGCAGTTCCGGTTACTTGCCTGGTCAATTCAATCTGCCGGCGGGGCTTTTCATCGATGATGAAGATAAAATCTATGTTGTGGATACCATGAATCGACGGGTGCAGATTTTCCAATACCTGGGAGAGTCATGAGGCGTTCCAAATGGATAGGCCTGATTCTCGTTTTCACCATTCCAGGAGTGGGCTTGCACGCTCAGTCCAGCATATTCAATTCGAAACATGATCTCTCGGCTGCTTCTACCGGTGCCACGATCAAGGCCGAGACAGAGGATGAAGTATGTGTTTTCTGTCATACACCGCACAGCGCCGCTATATACAATCAACTCTGGAATCGTGAACCTGCGGGGGCGACCAGCTACACGCTGTACACCAGTTCGCGACTAACTGCGGCTGGGTATCCGACTCCGTCCCAACCTGGTGAAAAATCCCAATTGTGTATGAGTTGTCATGATGGCACTATCGCTCTTGGTTCCGTTTACAATATACCAGGATCAGGATTAGCGGGCACAATTACCATGGCAAGCGATGTCACGACAATGCCTACCGATGCACCGGGATTTATCGGCACAGACCTGACTGACGATCATCCGGTAGGATACGAGTACGATCCAACCAGTGATCCAGACCTGATAACCCGTGCCTGGCCTTGGCCTGGTCCGGTAATGCTGGATCCCAATAATGCCAGCGGTACTGTGGAGTGCTACACGTGCCATAATGTTCATGATAATTCCAATCAACCCTTCCTGCACCTGCCCGAGGCCGATCTGTGTATTGAATGTCACTCGAAGACAGGGTGGTCGGAGTCGAAACATTATATTTCTGTTGGGTGTGCCGGTTGCCACAAACCGCACGGTGGCGGCAATGCGTTGCTGAGCGATATTGAAGAGGCAACCTGCTATACTGCCGGTTGTCATGGAATAACCAGCCCGGTAACGGGATCGTCTGGCCGTTCGCTGGATATACAAACGCAGCTCAATTATACCAGCGCACATCCCACCCATACCTACAGCGGGATTCACACTTCTGGGGAGTTGGGTGAGCCAGATTCTCTCTCGGCGACCTACAGCAAGCGACATGCTGAGTGCTTTGACTGTCACGATCCTCACCAGGCGGGGGGTAGCACGAGCGGGATTGCTACGGCACTCAAAGGTGTATGGGGTGTCGAACCTACCTATATTATTGGTGACATACCGAACAATACTGTGGACAATGAAAATGGATTCGCTATTCCCAGCAGTTATACAGTTGCGAATCCTGTCACGGATGAATATCAGGTTTGCCTTAAATGCCATTCAGACTATACGACACCGCCTGCAGGGCGGCGCAATATCGCTGAAGAAATCAATCCCTACTACATTTCTACCCATGGTCTGTACCTGCGCACAGTAAAGGACGGTTCCGATGGAACGGAACCACGTAATCCATTTGTCAACGTGAATAACATGAATCCCCCCTTCAACGAAGATCCGAGTTCATACACGCGCGATGTCCTGTGTTCGGACTGTCATGCCAACGATCTGGCTGGCGCAACGCTGCAAACACGGACCGATGCTAAAGGTGCACATGGTTCCAGTATCACGTATACAAGTCCTGATCCCTATTCAAACAGTACAGCCATGCTGGTCGCGACCATCGCAAGTGATGCGGTGAATGGTACCCCGCTATGTCATGTCTGTCATTCGAGATCAAATTACTGGGATGGGACCTTGGCCTCTTCTCGTTGTAGTGAGCATCCAAGCGTGAGGACCAAACACAAATTGGCCATGGGCTGCTTTTCCTGCCACATGTACGACTATAGCTACTATCCCATTGATACCGGTGGCGGCAGCGAACGGATTTTCGTCCACGGTCAGGAAAAGAGATACAATGTACGGGAACTATCCGGTTTTACCGCCGGAACAGGTCAATTACTGGATGCATTTGTCAATGGGTACATGGCCGATATGGACTTCGTTAGTACCCAATGTTGGAGTGAAGTCAGTGTGACAAATTGCGGTAAGGGTCACGTTGGACAAGGATATAGTAGTGTCGGGCCGTAGCTAAGAACGACATGTTGAAAAGAATCACATCTTACCGCTTTGCCTTCATTCTCCTAAGCTTGCTGCTCGTGTCAGTCTTGGGAATCGCTATCAGTCGTTTGTGGAATCGTGAGTATCCCACAGGGACGAACCTGCTTGTCATCGTCGGCATCATCTTGTTTCTCAGCCTGATTATGTCCCTGTATCGCCGCCTCAAACGCGAGCTTAGAAGGATAAAAGGGGATCCAGACTCGTTCCGTCATTATCGAAACCAGCAACAACTTGATTATCCCCTGGGAACCCGGGAGCTCTACCTGCGAATACGCCAAACAATTCAAGAGCATGGCTGGAAAGTCCCCCGAAACCTGAGCGAGATGCAATTCACCCTTGAAAAAGGAAAACCAGGAGTGTGGGGATCACTGATCTTTCATACGGGACTCGCGGTCATCGTTCTCGGGGTGATCATCAGCGTAGTATTCGGATTCCGAGGGATGTTTGCTCTGACGGAAGGGGAGACCTTCGCTGAAAGTAGAGCTTCATTCCGGACTGCGAAAAGTGGGCTGTTAGCCAGCAACGCGGCCAGCGATCCTATGGAGATCACACTGAAGGATTTCAAGCCCCAATTCCGGATCGGTGATGTCACCACCCAAGCCAGTCAATTGAGCATTCTCACTTCAGACAGCCGGTATCAGGAAGTTGTTTATTTCAACCATGGCTTGAGACTGGAAAAGGGTGTGCTCCATCAGCATAAGTGGGGTTATTCACCAGGTCTGATTATCGAGGATCCCCTGGGTAGAATGGTCTTCAATGGCTTTGTTCGCATAGCATCATTAAGTAGGCGTGGAGAGTCTTTACATCGGGATCAACTCGATCTGGATGATGATACTCGGATGTTCCTGGAGCTGACAGAGAATCATGGATCAGGTACAGATTCACCAACAAAACCAGGCCAGGAAAGCCCAACACTGGTCCTTAGGCTGCAAGACGGTTCTGAAGAACTCTTCAGTGGACGGCTGAGACCTGGAGAAACTGCCTCAGTAAATGGCTATCTGGTTGCGTTTCCTCGTTTCAGGTATTGGGCGCAGTTTGAGATAGTCCGAGATCCCAGCCTGCCAGTACTGCTCGGTGGCTTTATACTGGCAGTAGTTGGACTGCTGATCAGAATCACCTTTGCTCAACAAAGAATCGCGGTATCTATCCAGAAAGGAAATTTGAATACTTTGATAACGATTTCGGGATGGTCAGAGAAATATCCGGCCAGTTTTAAGGAGAGGTTCTTGGCTCTTGTTCGCGATCTGGAAATCAGCCTGCAGGCGGATACTCATTCTATCACAGGGTCTGACTCAGGCAGCTTTAGCCCTCTAAGGGAGCCATCGCATGCAACTTGCTGAGCAACTATCATTCTGGAGCGCAGTAGTGCTGTATGCGGCAAGTTTTGGCCTTTTCAGTCTGACCCTCGTCTTAAAAAAGACCCGCTTTGCTCAACCGGCGGTGCTGATTTGTTCAACGGCTTTCACACTCCATACCATGTCCTTGGTGGTGCGTTGGATTGATACGGGTCACCCTCCTTATGTTACCTTTTTCGAGTCGGTTTCAGCCTCCGCCTGGTTCGGAATGTTGGCGTATATGATCCTCCGTCAATTCAGACGAGAATTCTCACTGGTTGGGCTGGCCGTGAGCGGTGCTTCATTTATCCTGCTGGGCTGGGCTAGCACTCCATCATATGCCGGCGAGGTATTGCCGGCCGGCCTCAGAAGCGTCTGGCTATTTATTCATGCCACCTTTGCTACAGCAGGATTGGGACTATTCCTGGTGGCTGCCGGAATAAGTGTTTTATGGCTATGGCGTGAAAAACGCAACGGGATTATATCAGAAAAATTTGCACTTCCTTCCAATGAGATTTTCGATGAAACCGCCTTCCGGTATATCCTGGTTGGCTTCCTGTTCTGGACGGTGATGCTGCTTTCGGGAGCAATCTGGGCAAATAACGCCTGGGGTCGATATTGGGGCTGGGATCCCATCGAAACCTGGAGCCTGATTTGCTGGCTGGTATACGCACTCTATATTCATCTCCATTTTACGTTTAAGAAACTCCGTGGGGCTTTCACAGCCTGGTACGCAGCATTCGCAGTACTGGTTGCAGCCTTCTCGCTCTGGGGTGTTGGGTACGCGTATAAAACCCTTCATACCTATGGCTAGGCCCATGCTTTCGGAGCGTTCAACGCGAATCCTGCGAATAGGGACGCCAATCATCATTGGTGTGATTTTAGCTTTGGTGGTTGCTTGGACCAGATCCGGGAGGGGGAGTGAAGTCAGTAAGAAACTTGCCCGCACAAGCATGGGAACCGAATTCCATGAAGCACCGATCTATATCGGCTCCTTGATCCCAAGCGGTGATGATCATTCTCTACAACCATATGCCCTTTGCAGTACGGGCGATCATTTCCTGATCTGTTATCTACATTCAAACCGGATTGACATTCTCGATAAGCAGTTCAAGAACACTGAAATTCTCGATGTAACCCGTGGGTCGCATGGCTCGATAACCGGAATTGCGGCTGATGACAGTGTCATTTATATTGCTGATTCGCAACGGGGGGAAATCCGCTGGTACAGTTTTCGGGGGGACCTGTTACGGTTATTTGACAGACTGCCCGATGGTAGTCCCTATCGACCACATTCACTGGCTCTCAATGAAGGCATTCTGTATGTAACTGATCGATACCACAGCCAGCTCCTAGCAGTTAATGTCGGCGAAACCGATGTCTTCGTTCAAGAAGGGGAGATCATTTATTCAATCCCACCAAATCCTGTGAAACATCCACTGTTTTCTACGCCCAACACGGTAATGATTACACCCGATGGTCGTACGTTAGTTACTGATCAATCTCTCGGACAGGTGCATGTGTTGACGTGCAACGGGCAATATGCGTATCAGTTCAAGACGGTTGCCGAGGAACCCTTATTGGAGCCCGCAGGCATCGCCCTGGATAATGTGCGGTCGCCATACTTGTTGGCAATGGCTGACTCAGCATTTATGCCCTCCGGGATTCATCTGCAAGGGAGATACCATGTGGTGGATTCGGAGGCCGGCGACGTAAAGGTGTTCAATGCGACTGGAGATTATATCTTTTCATACGGCGATGAGTTGGAGAAGCCCTCAGATATCGCCATAGACCAAACAACGCACGCAGTTCTCATCGCAGATATTGCTTTAAAAGCCCTGATGATTTATAAGTACTGAGACTGGGGATTCAATGGCTCTATTTATCATGTTGAACAATTTTCTCCACGATTTTGCAGTAGCCCTGCTTTTTGCCGGCTTGCTTGCCCTGAGTTATCTATATCGGAAAACCCACGAACAACCAGGTCCCGATCAGCACCCATTCTTTCTGGGAATCTACCGGATGTTCACCAGAATTACGTTAGGCTGCTGGGCAGTTATTGTGGTGGGAGGAATTATTCGGACATTGGCCTATAGCGAATATGAGTGGGTTGAAGCTGCAGGACACGGACAAATCACGGCTTTGGCGGTGAAGCATATATTACTGGTCGCACTGGTTATCTGGGGTATGATTCTCCAGCTTCGGCTACGAAGGCGCGTTGGCTCCTGGATATCGGATAAGTGATATGAAACTATTATTAGTCACCCCACCTTATCATGCCGGGGTGGTGGAATCCGCCGGATGCTGGATGCCACTCTCACTGGTCTATCTGGCCGGAGCAGCGAGAGACGCCGGTGTTGAGGTTGAGATTTACGATGCAATGACCAAACAGCATTCCCTCAAAGATATGGAATCCAAGCTTGCGACTGCCGATCCTGACTATCTGGGGATCAGTACGATCACGGCCAGTTTGCCGGCCAGCCTTGAGGTGCTTCAACTGGCCAAAAGGCTTAAGCCGCACGTAACCACGATCATGGGTGGTGTTCATCCCACCTTCTGTGATGAGGAGCTGCTCGAAGAGCATGGTGACGTGATTGATTTCATTATTCGTGGTGAGGGCGAGTTGACGCTTCCAGCGCTCCTAGGCAAACTTATCGAAGGCCATGATCCCCCGGAGGTCCGTGGGATTAGTTTTGCCAGGGATAACGCGGTAATCCGCACTCCGGGCCAACCGTTCATCTCAGACCTGGACAGTCTGCGGGTGGCATGGGACCTGCTGGAGTGGGAGGATTATCAATATTTTGTTATTCCGGATTCAAGATTAGCTGCCATAAGCACATCCAGAGGGTGCTCCCACGAATGCACGTTCTGTTCGCAGCAGAAGTTCTGGGAGCAGACCTGGAGAGCCCGGTCTCCTGATAGCGTGGTGTCGGAAATGCAAATGCTGAAGGAAATCCATGGGGCGAACGTTTTTCTCATTACAGATGAATATCCGACCTGTGATAAAGAACGCTGGGAGCTGCTGCTCGACTTGATCATCGACAGGAACCTCGATATATACCTGCTTATGGAGACGCGGGTAGAGGATATCATACGCGATGAGCAGATTTTGGATAAATATCGTGCAGCGGGAATCATCCACGTCTATATCGGTATCGAAGCCACCGACCAGGAAACTCTTGACGCCATCAAGAAGGATGCGAGTGCGGAGCAATCACGACGAGCTATTGAGCTGATCCGTAAACATGGAATGATATCAGAAACATCCTTTGTCCTCGGATTCCCGTGGGAGACTGAACAATCTATAGAGCATACCCTTAAGCTGGCAAAGCATTACAATCCTGATTTCGCTCACTTCCTGGCCATAACGCCCTGGCCGTATGCTGATATGTACGATGAGGTAAAACAGCGGATTGAGGTATACGATTATGCAAAATACAACCTTGTGGAGCCCATTATTCGTCCTAACGCTATGTCTCGAGAAGCTGTGCACCAGGCGATCGTCGATTGCTATAAGCGCTACTACATGGGCAAGGTGATCGATTATTTCAACGCCAAAGATCCATTTGTCAGGGAATACCTCACACGCTCCATTAGGTTGATCATGAACAACTCTTTCCTCACCCAGTTGATGCAGCGCAATGGGGCGACAAAGGAGTTCAGCTGGATGAATAAATATCTCTCAGACAAATCGGGTCAAGAGACAACTTCAGGCGTGTAAGTCAGATACTAGCCGGATATGCACTTGTATTTGCCGACGGGGGAGCGTATAACTCAAAATCCGGTTTGCGCAATTCCTTGAATATAGAAAATCCCACAGATCACCAGATCCAAGGGGCTTCCCTCTATTTTAAGGCAGTATGGTCACGAAATAGTCACGTTGGCCTCATAAGCTGTTGTTTTTATTGACCCATCGTCGGGCTCATCCCGCAGGGATCCCTTCGGGATAATCCGAAGGTCGTAGGTTCGAATCCTACTCCCGCTACGCTCGATAAGCCCTCTTTTCCGACGTGAAAAGAGGGCTTTTTACGTTTTGGCGAGTGTGGTCTAATGCTGCCAAATGAAGCCAAATGCCCCGTAGTTGATCACGTATTGCGGCAGACTATGCTATTTTTTAATCCGCTTGGAATTTCATGGCTCGCATTACTACCAGGCATAAGCCTCGGGTGCTTCCCCCCCAGGACCGGGCCAGATCTCGTCGAGCTTCTTCAGCAGCTCATCATCCAAATCGGCCTCTAGGGCCGGGAGACTGCTGACGAACTGGTTCATCGTCCTGGGACCGATGATTGGAGCCGTGACAACCGGGTTGTGCAGCAACCAGGCCAAGGCCACTGTTGCTTCCTCCTGCCCCAGCTTATGACAAAGAGCTGCATATTTGCTAAGCTGTTGGGAGTGTTTGGACACCTTCGCCTGCATCTCCTTGGAGGCCCTGCGGTCATGTTCGTCCTTACCTTGCTGTCCACCCAGCAAGCCTCCCGCCAGTGGGCTCCATGGGATCAATCCCAAACCGAATTCACGGCAGGCCGGAATGACTTCCAGCTCAACCGTTCTGGCATTCAGGTTATATAGGCTCTGCTCGGATACCAGTCCCATGAAGTTTCTGGACGCGGCAATACTGTTGGCTTGAGCGATATGCCAGCCAGCGAAATTGCTGCTGCCGACATACAAGACCTTCCCTTGCGAAACCAGCAATTCCATGGCTTGCCAGATCTCCTCCCAGGGAGTATTGCGGTCGACGTGGTGCATCTGATAAAGGTCTATATAGTCGGTCTGAAGCCGTTCCAGGCTGGCGTTGCAGCCCTCTATGATATGGCGGGCGGAAAGTCGGGTCTTGTTCGGCCAGGAATCGCCCCCCCCGTAAACCTTGGTGGCTAATACCACCTTTTCCCGGTGATTACTGTCCTGCGCAAACCAGCGCCCAATGATCCTTTCGGTCTCATTCCCACCATATACATCGGCGGTATCAAAGAAATTGATTCCTTGATCCAGAGCCGCCGACATGATATCGAAGCTTTCCTTTTCAGGTGTATGGCTCCCAAAATTCATTGTACCCAGGCAGAGTCTACTGACCCTCAATCCTGTGCGACCCAGAAATGTAGTTTCCATGCTTGCTCTCTCCTTCCGAATCAGCCCGCGATTCCGGGCTTTTCATGTTCCTATAACTTCCCTATCAGGTTATTGTTGACCTCAAGCGGCTTTCCTTCAACTGATCATGGTTACGCCCTGTACATAAAACTAAGCGACCCCGTTTGTGATTCCAAGAATTAGCTATCGTCTGAGCTGATACGACATCCCCGTATCCGTGCAGCACCGAGCTTATCTTAACCGAATATCCATTCAGGAAAATCTGTTATAAATTCGGCGGTCGGACTAAGTGCGAAGCATAACAGATAACAAAAGCAGCAGTAGCTCTCTCACGTTTGATGAAATAAATTATACAAATGGGCATGGAATTCTCTCCCAGGCAGGTAACTGAATACCAGCAGCGTATAACAGAGATGCTGAGAAATCCGCAGTGCTATTCCGAGCTGTACCGTCCCCAGTTTCATTTCACTCCCGCCTTCAACTGGTGTAACGATCCCAATGGACTGGTGTATTACGATGGAGAATATCATCTGTTCTTCCAACACAATCCTATCGGGTGTGAATGGGGGAATAACTCTTGGGGTCACGCGGTCAGCCCGGACCTACTTCACTGGGAACAACTGCCCATCGCATTATGGCCTGACGAACACGGCACCATCTGGTCCGGTTCCGGGATCGTCGATTCCCGTGATGCAGCAGGTTTCCAAACCGGTGATGAAAGCCCGATAATAATGGCCTATACATATGCCGGCCGGTACGGAAAGCTCGGGGAGCCGTTCACCCAGGGGATAGCCTATAGCTCTGATCGGGGGCGCACTTGGGCGAAGTATGCCCACAATCCGGTGCTACCCAATCAGAGCGGTGGAGACGACCGGGATCCGAAACTTCTGTGGTGCGAAAGCACCAAAGCATGGGTGATGGTGCTCTATCTTGACAAGGAAAAACTGGGATTCTTTACTTCATCCGATCTGAAAAGGTGGAACTTCACAGGAGAGATCAATGGCTTTTATGAATGCCCAGATCTCTTTGAACTGCCTCTGGATGGAAATCCGGGAAACATGCGCTGGATACTAATGGATGCTTCTGGTGAATATCTGATCGGGTCTTTTGATGGCCAGACTTTCACGGAGGAGAGTGCGAAACAACGCAGTGATTATGGCGCCAACTTCTACGCTCCGCAAACATTCAATAACATCCCGGAGGCTGATGGTCGTCGAATCCAGATCGCCTGGATGGATGGTGGAAAATACCCGGGGATGCCATTCAACCAGCAGATGAGTTTTCCTTGTGAGCTAACACTTCGTTCGTTTCCTGATGGTATCCGGATGTGCAAGAATCCCATCAGGGAAATCAAAAAGCTCTACTGCAAGACGATCACCATTCCAGACATGATTCTGAAACCGGGAAATAATTCACTTGATGGTATATCAGGGGATTTGTTCGATATCCAATTGGAGATCGAGCTGCAGGAGACCACCATGTTTGGCTTGCGAATCGCCAATCTCCTGATCCAATATGACGTGAACAATCAAACCATCTCATGTGGTGATGCAACTGCTATGTTACCCCCCGAATTCAACAGGATAAAATTACGAGCTCTGATCGACCGCACCTCCGTTGAGGTGTTTGGCAATGACGGGAGGATTTCCATGTCTTCCTGTTATTTGCCGCAGAATTCATCACCTGGCAATCCGGAGCTATTTGTTCGTGGAGGGAATGCCCGTATTGTCTCACTAGCTGTCCACCCGTTGAAATCCATCTGGCATTCCAGGGATCAAAAGTAACGGGAATAAATCGCATCATGAAAAGCCTTCACTGATCTGAAATGTCTCTCTCTGCCAAGCAACTAGATCTGGTAAAGACTCGGGCGATATCGGTTTTGCATACCAATGATCTCGGATCCGCAACCCGACCGGCACCGGAATTATATCCGCACCAATGGAACTGGGATTCAGCCTTCATTGCCATGGGCTTGGCGCACTTTGATCCTCCACGGGCACAGGTGGAGATTAGATCCCTCCTGGCCGGCCAGTGGAGAAATGGCATGATCCCCCATATCATCTTCAACCCGGAAGCCGATTCATACTTCCCTGGACCGGAATGGTGGGACGTCAGGTCTAGTACAGACGCGCCGCAGACCATATTGACCTCGGGTATCACCCAGCCTCCTGTGTTGGCCTGGGCAGCATATCAGATCTATGTCTATTCACCGGATAAAACCGAAGCCCAACAGTTCCTCAGTTCAATCTATACCCAGCTGATGGAATCCTATAGATTCTTCAGATTGAATCGCGTGACGGACGATACCGGTCTGGTATGTATTATCCATCCGTGGGAAAGCGGACTGGATAATGCACCGATCTGGGATTCGGTTCTGGAACGTATTGCTGCTGAGCCTGATACCAGTGTATCAAGAACGGATGTCGACTTGATACCTGATCAGGAGCGGCCGACCGAATTGGATTATTCTCGCTATACATCACTGGTCAGACTTTTCAAGCGCTATAAATACTCACAAGTCCGTATCCTGGAGGAAGGTCCCTTTCTCATTCAACCGGTCATGTTCAATGCACTTTTGAACCGGGATTTGGAGGCGATGATCAAAATCGGGGGATTTCTAGGACGCAACGATGACCAGATCAGGAGCTGGTATGAGCAAATGAACTCTAATTTCGATGATAGATTTCTGGATCCTGCCACCGGACTATACCAGGATTATGACTGTAGAACAGAGACGTCCATCCAAAAAGACACTTTCTCCGGATTTATCCCGATATTCACCGACATACCGTCAGCCCAGACTATCGACAGACTAGCGAGCTATCTCGCTTCCCCGGAGACATTCTGGCCGGCGGCGGGCTTTCCGATACCGACAGTCGCATTGGACTCCGGAGATTTTGACCCGGTCAGATACTGGCGAGGACCCGTCTGGATCAATATCAATTGGCTGGTCATCCGGGGACTACTACGTCACGGATACATAAAGCAGGCTCTAAGCCTGATGGAGAGGACAATCGAGCTCGTACAGGAGAACGGATTTTTTGAATATTTCCACCCAATGACCGGAGCGGGACATGGCTCAGACAATTTCTCGTGGACAGCTGCGCTGATTATAGATCTGATCGAGGAGTATTCAGACAGGTTGAAGGACTAGTTATCTCATTCAGGCGAGATTAATACGTACATTTCAGGAACTATTAGACCTTTTCCACGATGAGCACGAACCGGTATACTTTTTGGACGAAGATTCAACGAGGTTTGGAGCAAGGATGGATACAGATGAATAATTATGAAAAGAATCGTATATCCCTGAGCATCGAGGGCCAAAGATATAGATGCATTCAGCATCTCAGATGGCTGGTGATGACTGCACTGGTATCCCTGGTGTGCATAACAGGGAACAGTTGCCGGCGAACAGGGGAGACAATTGGTACTGAGCAATCTCCAGCCAACCTCCAGCACGCCCTATCACTGGTGGACTCCGTTCAGGTTGGGGGGCAGACATTGATGTACATCAACATTTATGCTGATTATCCATCCTATCAGCCTATCGGAGCCCCGGGGGAAGGGATCGCCTGCGTAGATGACGCGGGAAGATTCATGGAAGTGCTGGAGACAGAAATTATAGAGTATGGCCGCCGGGACCTGATTCCTTTAGCGAGGGGAATTACCCGGTTTCTGCTCTATCTGCAGCGGGCCGACGGACTCTGGTACAATTTCATTTACGCCGATGGGAGCATCAACAAGACCCATAAGAACAGCAAGGCAGAATTCAGTTGGTGGGCGGCCAGGGGAATGCGGGGTTTGGCTGCAGCCTATAATATCTTCAGGGGAGAAGAGAAAGAATTTGCTGACACCCTGCAATCGCGCTTTCAGCTCAGTGCGCGCCATTTCACACCCATCCTGAGAAAATATCCGACCATGAACATGACCCCACTGGGCCTGCGGGCAGGCTGGATACCAAATGATGCCCCCGACCGCATAGCGGAATATCTCCTAGCCTTGGCAAAGATGCATCGGATGTCACCACTGAATTATGCCGAGGAGATAGACAAACTCACCGAAGGGATTCTGAGCTACCAATACCGCCAGGCGGAGTCATCTGTGGACGGCATGTTTTTCTGCTGGAGGAATGTGTGGCACAATTGGGGTAACCTCCAGGCACTGGCAGTGCTTAAGGCATACGAGGTGCTGGGGGATAGCACCTACCTGGAAGTAGTAGAACGCTGGGCCAATCATTATCTCATCTGGGCTATCGCGCAAGGCTATTTCTGGGAAATATCCGTGGGAGCAGAGGATTCGATAGCTGTGAAAGAATACCCTCAGATCGCCTATGGGATAAGTTCCACATACCGCGGTATAAGGGCTTTGGCGAAAATAACCGGAGATCCGGATTATTCAACCTCAGCGGAAACGATTTTCCAGTGGTTCCACGGGAAGAACCGGGCCAGCCAAGCGATGTACGATGCGGCCACAGGACGCTGCTTCGATGGGATTCAAGCCGAGCATGAGATCAACCGAAATAGCGGGGCGGAATCCACTATTGAGGCCTTGCTGGCCTTGCAGGCATCTATTACACTGTCCTACTGATCAAATCCCTTTGACGATACTGGCTCCGCATCTATAATCAGTCATAAATCTGATTTTATACACTATTTCGTACGATGCTGATGGTAGGCATACGAAATAGTGTTGACAATCATGATTCTAAGAGTTATTATCGAAACGGTTCGATATTGTAGACACTTCTCAATTTAGATACTGGGCTGGTGGCAAAAATCACGATTAAAGATATCGCCCGCATTGCGGGCGTTTCGGTCTCTACCGTCTCCTTGGTCCTTTCGGGGGGAGGATACGTAAGCGATGCAACTCGAAAGAAGATCGAGCGGGTCATTGCTAAACACAACTACCATCCCCGTCAGAGTGCACGCCGACTGCGTTCCAAAATGACAGGCAACATCGGATTCATCATCTCAGACGTCCATCTATTCGGGAACGAACATTTTTACAGTCGCGTCCTGCTCGGTGCTGAGCTGGAAGCAAGGAAAAGGGATTATTATATCCTACTGAATACTATTGGCCAATCCTTCTCTCCAGCCAATATAATACCGCGCTTTATCAAGAGCCGGGACGTGGATGGCATCATCATCGCCGGTGGTGTGCCCCACGAACTGATTGAATATGTGCATGAGCTAAAGGTCCCCTACGTTTTGGTTGATTACCGGCACCCCTCCATTCCCTCCAATCTTATTCTGATAGAAAACTATGGCGGAGCGTATAATGCTGTAATGCACTTAATCAATCTCGGATATCGACGCATCGCCTTTGTCGGCGGATCCTTTTATCATTCATCCATTAAGGAACGATTCAAAGGCTACCAGGCAGCACTATCAGAGACTGGTTTGGATGAGATCAGTAATGATCAGGCGCTCCATGTTCTGGTTGACGAAGAAACTTCAGACCAGATCGGATACAGCGGGATCTGTGCCATAATTGACCAATCGGTAACATTCGATGCGGTGGTGTGCGGCAATGATACCACCGCCATTGGTTGCCTCCGGGCTCTTCAACAAAGGGCATTGAATGTTCCCGGTGATGTCGGGTTGGTTGGCTTCGATGACATTCGCTGCGCTATCGAAACCCAGCCGACCCTGACCACGGTTCATGTTCGCAAGCTGGAGATGGGCCAGCAGGCCACACGCCTCATTTTTGATCTCCTTGATCACCCTGAAACTGGTCAACAAACACGGAGTATCCTCACAGAACTTGTTGTGAGAGAATCCACAATGCGGGTAAAACAGCCCGAGTTCGCGCATGAGACCCAGCCGATTGCCTGAAGATCAGCACCTGAGGAAGTTCTTTCTGGGCGTGAACTACTGGCCGGGTAAGACGGGAGTCCAGATGTGGTCCAGATGGGACCCGGAGCAGATTCGTCAGGATTTGACAAGGATGACTGAACTGGGAATGAATGCTCATCGGTCGTTTTTATTCATGCCGGATTTCCTGCCGACTCCCCATGAGACTGATCCTATTATGCTGGAACGCTTTCAGCACTATCTCGTCCTTTGCGAAGAAGCCGGTATCGGTACGTTCCCCAGCTTCTTTGTTGGACACATGTCTGGTGAAGATTGGGATGTACCCTGGAGTGAGGGAAGAAACTTCTATACCGATCCCGAGCTTTTAAAGGTTGAGGAGCGCTACATCACGGATGTGGTGAAGGCCGCCAAAAACTCACCCGCTATCCTGGGTTGGGTGCTCTCCAACGAGATTCCCGTGTTCGAGCCCCGAGGCACCGAGAAGGAGGTTATTGCCTGGGCAGAGCGGATGATTCAAGCCGTCCGCAAGCAGGATGGCTCTCATCCCGTGGGAATCGGAGATGGGTGTTGGGCACCGGAAGTGAGCCGGCGCGCCCTCAACTTTCCCCTACGCCACCTGGCTCCGATGCAAGACTTTCTGGGACTGCATTTCTATCCAAGGATGGCTAATCCCTGGCACCAATCTTTTACGGCCGCATTCAGATTACAAATGGCTGCCGCTTGGGGAAAACCGGTGATCATTGAGGAATTCGGCCACTCCACGACCATGGGATCGGAAGAGAACCAGGCGCACTATTACCGCACCACGCTGTACAGCGGACTCATTAATGGAGCACAAGGTGCCTTTAATTGGTGCTTCTCCGACTTCGAGCTGTGGGACACCCGTCCATACTCCCACCATCCCTTCGAGATGCGCTTCGGATTGGTGCGATCAAATGGTGACCTGAAACCTGCGGCCTTGGAAATGCAGGCATTCAGCACCCATTGCGCTGAAGTGTTTTCCGGAGAATGGGAATCCAACCGAGAACCCAGGGTGGGATTGGTTATTCCCAGAGCCTACTACCAGAAGCAGCCCCATGATTGGGACAGTGATTTTTCAGAGTGGTATCCACTCTACCTGAATGTATTCAGTGATCTGAAGCGTGCAAATTTGCAGGTGCAAAGCATATTCGAACCAGCAGGGGATATAGAAACACCTGAAGGTGAACAGTACCTCCTCGATTTAAATCCGGACACGATTCCCCTGCTGGTTCTTCCCAGGCTTAAGCGGATTACGGCACCCTTCTGGCGTCAAATCCTGCAATTCGTCCGCAGCGGCGGACATCTGTATACCAGCTTTTCTCACGATCACTGGATCGTTGATTGGGAGGAGACTTTCGGTATAACCAGCGACGTTCGATTTGGTTTGCCAACTACTGCGGCAGCAGAGGAAATATCACTCAACATCGTATCTGACTGGCTGCGAGAAAAGGTAGGGGATAGATTTGCAATTCCGATTATGGACAAATCGGTAGAAACGGCCTACTGCCCAGTAGTAGATCAAACCGGTGAAGTTCTCATCGAAGATCAGGAGCAGAATCCTGTACTGTTATACCAGCCCTTCGGAAAAGGTGGCTTTTACTACTCTCTCTTTCCCCTGGAAATGATGCTTCTAAAGGCGGGCGACCACCCGGCCAGTGCGTACTGGGGACAGATTCTCAGGGCTATCTGGAACCGGGTAGCAGAGTCACCTGATGTTTCAGTTATCGGCCAGGATCTCGAGTGGGGGACTTGGCGGAATACGGTTACCAATGAAATGAAACTCGTAATTGTCAACCATAGCTGGGATACGCGCGGAGGATCTGTGCAGCTGGCTCAGGGATTCGGGGGAGTTCTGTCAGCCAATGTACCGACAACAAAATCGGAGGCAGGAAACATTGAATTTGAGCTGAACCGCAAGGCTGTACTTATAGGCCACATACGAGCGGCCAGCCCAAACGGAAAGATCGGTGTCCCCAAAAGGGGGACGCATGATACAACGCGAGCCGAGGAGGTCGTGAAGACCGATTAACGCTCGCTATCACGATTTGACTCTGATAGTAAGTTAGGAGTCAACATCTGTCTAACAAGGAGGACGATAATGAAAAGAACGGTTATTGCAATAATTGCGCTGGGTCTCTTTATGGCCTGGCCGGTATATGCGCAGAACCTGATCGGTAACAGCGATATGGAGGATTTGACACCCTCATTCTGGTCGCCGTTGAACGCTACTTTTGGGACCGATGTCTTTGCAACGACTGATACGGCCATGTACGGCTTCAGTTCGTTCAAGATCACCAAGAGTGCGGCGACGACTGCCGAGGTGGGCTGGCAATCCGTGGATAATGCCAACCTGTACTGGAACAATGCCGGTACTGGCACCTTCGCTGTTTCCGCCTGGGTCAAGACGGAAGGTGTCAACACCAGTCCGGCCAATGACAATGAGCGGGTTGGGGTGGTTTACACCTTCAATAACGCTTCTGGTACGGAACTGGCAACGGCCACCCTGTGGGCCGATCAAACGGCTGCCAGCACCAGCTTTACACAACTATCTGATGTGGTGATTCTGAGCGAAGCACCGGAGCAGGTTTTTGTTGAGATGGTGATGGGCAGTGCTGCCACCGGGACGGTCTATTTTGACGGGGTGGACTGCAACACCGCTGACAGCTGGACCATGGGCGTTTTCAATGGCGGCGCCGAGGATGTGGCCGGCTGGATGGATTGGTTTGACGGCGGTCTGGGCGGCTTTACCCGGGTCACCGATACCGATGCACACGCCGGCACCTATGCGGTGGAAATGTTCCTTCCGGACACCAGTACGGCGTCGACCGAGTTGGTGTACTACAGCATACCGTATGCAGTAGAAGCGGGTGAATGGTACAAGATCGGCGTGTGGGTCAAAACCGTTGGCGTGATCGATTCCAACGCTTACGAGCCGACCTACATCATGAAGGAGAACCTTCAGGAGCGGGTCAATCTATGCTATTTCTTCCATAGCGACACCGATCTCGAGGCCGGTTGGAATCTGGTAGGTGGCGACAAGTTCGTGTACGTGAACCAGGTCGATGCGTCCACCGGATGGACCCAATACATGGTGGCAGAACAGGCCCCCGCGACGGCCACCGGTATCTCGGTCCGGGCCCGGTTCAATCCTAAAACCACCGGTACCGCCTACTACGATGACTTCAGCGTTGAAAAGATCCAGGTTGAGGGTAGCGAATTAATCGGTAATAACGATATGGAGGATTTGACACCTTCATTCTGGTCGCCGTTGAACGCTACTTTTGGGACCGATGTCTTTGCAACGACTGATACGGCCATGTACGGCTTCAGTTCGTTCAAGATCACCAAGAGTGCGGCGACGACTGCCGAGGTGGGCTGGCAATCCGTGGATAATGCCAACCTGTACTGGAACAATGCCGGTACTGGCACCTTCGCTGTTTCCGCCTGGGTCAAGACGGAAGGTGTCAACACCAGTCCGGCCAATGACAATGAGCGGGTTGGGGTGGTTTACACCTTCAATAACGCTTCTGGTACGGAACTGGCAACGGCCACCCTGTGGGCCGATCAAACGGCTGCCAGCACCAGCTTTACACAACTATCTGATGTGGTGATTCTGAGCGAAGCACCGGAGCAGGTTTTTGTTGAGATGGTGATGGGCAGTGCTGCCACCGGGACGGTCTATTTTGACGGGGTGGACTGCAACACCGCTGACAGCTGGACCATGGGCGTTTTCAATGGCGGCGCCGAGGATGTGGCCGGCTGGATGGATTGGTTTGACGGCGGTCTGGGCGGCTTTACCCGGGTCACCGATACCGATGCACACGCCGGCACCTATGCGGTGGAAATGTTCCTTCCGGACACCAGTACGGCGTCGACCGAGTTGGTGTACTACAGCATACCGTATGCAGTAGAAGCGGGTGAATGGTACAAGATCGGCGTGTGGGTCAAAACCGTTGGCGTGATCGATTCCAACGCTTACGAGCCGACCTACATCATGAAGGAGAACCTTCAGGAGCGGGTCAATCTATGCTATTTCTTCCATAGCGACACCGATCTCGAGGCCGGTTGGAATCTGGTAGGTGGCGACAAGTTCGTGTACGTGAACCAGGTCGATGCGTCCACCGGATGGACCCAATACATGGTGGCAGAACAGGCCCCCGCGACGGCCACCGGTATCTCGGTCCGGGCCCGGTTCAATCCCAAGACCACCGGTACCGCCTACTACGACGACTTCAGCGTCACGAAAATGGTATCGCCGACTGTGGCGATTGAAGAGAGGAATAGAACGGCCAGGGTGCCGACTGAGTACCGGCTATCCCAGAACTTCCCCAATCCGTTCAATCCTCAAACCTCCATTCAGTTTACCTGTCCCAATCTCGGATGGGTAAGAATGGATGTATACAACCTCCTCGGTCAGAGAGTAACAACTCTGGTTGACGGTATTTACCAGGGAGGCACGTACAATGTCAACTGGGAAGGCGTGGATGATCGCGGCATACCGGTTGCATCAGGCGTGTATATCTATTCCCTGATAACCAATGATACCAGAATCGCCAGAAAGATGTTGCTGATTCGCTAACGATGAAGGCTTCAGAGTCGGGGTGATCGTGCATTGCCCCGACTCTGAACACTAATTAGATTAAACTATTCAGAGTCGGGGTATCAGCTGCCCTGGCTCTGAATATTTTAAAAAACCATCCGTGGATGTATGAGGAAGTAACAACGATGAAACGAAACAGGTTGCCTTTACTCCTCTTGAGTGTGATTTCCCCGATACTGTTGCAGGCCGGAATTACGGGCAAGATCGCCGGACGGGTGATTGATGTGAGCACCGGTGAACCGCTCATTGGAGTCAATGTGAGTGTGGAAGAAAGTTCAATGGGTGCAGCCACCGATATGGATGGATACTATCGGATCCTGAATATTATTCCGGGGAGCTATAACCTGAGGGCCTCCATGATCGGTTATAAGGCTATGGTACAGAAAGATGTGAAGGTATTGATCGATCTGACCACTACGATCGATTTCTCTCTTGAAGTATCGTTCCTGGAGGGCGACGAAGTGATCGTATATGCCGCAGAACCGGCCGTCAAGCTGGATGTCACCTCCACCTCTTTCAAAGTCAGCAGCGAACAGATCCAGCAGCTGCAGGTTGAGAATTTGAGTGATATCGTTGAATTACAGGCCGGAGTGGTAGAGGGCCATTTCAGGGGCGGTCGAGAAGGTGAGGTCATGTACATCGTTGATGGCATTCCGATGAATGACAGCTATTCGGGTGATAATCTTTTTGACATTGAAAGTGATATGATACAGGAAGTGGATGTAATCAGCGGAACCTTCAATGCGGAATATGGCCAGGCCATGTCGGGTATCGTCAATATCGTCACCAAGGAGGGGCAGGATCATTACTCAGGCAAACTCTCGGTATATGGCGGTGATCATCTGAGCGGTCATGATGAAATCTTCCTAAACATTGATCATATCAATCCAACGGACATTACAAGTTACCTGGCGAGTCTGAGTGGACCGGTGCCACTGTTGGGTGATCATTTGTCATTCTCGATTCTGGGGCGGCAATATGATGAAGAAGGCTGGATGTATGGACAGCGCATCTTCCGGCCCAGTGATTTTTCCTATTTTACTGACGACACCGCCACGCAGATCTTTCAGGCCACCGGTGACGGCGAATATGTTTCCATGAATCCCAACCGCCGCAAAACAGTCCAGGGAAAATTAACCTTTAAGATAAGTACCCGTGACAAGCTCAATTACACCGGATTTTTCGAAGGGGAGGAACACCGCGATTTTGACAGGTTGTTCAAATATAATCCGGACGGGAATTATCACCACGCCAGTACCAACTATCAGAATGCCCTGCAATATACCCGCCTGTTCGGAAAGAATACGTTCGCCAACCTAAATATTTCTGAGGCCAATAGTGAGTATTCCCAGTATGTATATGAAGATCCCCTCGATGAGAATTACGTTCCTATAGAATATCTGACTGCCAACAATTCCAATGGCTACTCAACCGGTGGCATGCGAATGTGGCATCATAACCGCAGTAACCGTACCACTATCCTGAAAGGCGATCTGCGCAGCCAGATCTCACGTGTACAGACCATTGGACTGGGAGCCAGTTACAAGCGGGTCCGTCTCTGGCTGCATGAGTTTCAACTATACTTCGATGAAAATGATTCGATCCGGGTGCCGACATCAGCTTCCAGTTATAATAACTCTTATGTACATCATCCCGAGGAAATATCGGCCTACATTCAGGACAAGCTGGAATTGGGTGAAATGATCATCAATGCAGGTTTACGGTATGACTATTTTGATCCGGATGGGATTGTGCCTGAAAACTTATATAACACGGTTGATGCTCCTAAAAAGAAAGCAGCCATTTCGAGCCAGCTGAGCCCGCGATTTGGCATCGCTTATCCCATTTCCGATCAAGGTGTAATTCATTTTTCCTATGGGCATTTCTTCCAGGTTCCCAATTACGAACACCTGTATATCAACCCCGATTTTGAGGTCTCTCTAATCCAGCTATCGGGCGATAATCCCCCCCGGGGCAGCTTCAACATCATGGGTAATGCCGAACTCAAGCCGGAAAAGACGGTCAGCTATGAGATCGGTTTGAAACAAGCGCTTACCCATAATTTGACCATCGATATTACCGGATATAACAAGGATATCCGTGATTTGATCGGCCAGATAACCCTGACAAATATTTACGGCGGGAAATTCTGGCGATTCTTAAACCGGGATTATGCCAATGTTCGAGGCGTCACGGTTGCATTGGAAATGCTGGAGCGGCCCGGAGGAATTGGTTTTTCCCTGGATTATACCTTCCAGTCAGCTACCGGCAATGCTTCCGATCCGCTGGATGAATCCAAGAATCAGGAAACCGATCCTCCTATTCAGTCGGAGAAAAAGCGCCGGCCGCTGAACTGGGACCAAACCCATTCCCTGAATCTTACCGCCACGACCACTCAACGAGGATATCGTATGAGTCTGATCGGCAAGTTTGGCAGCGGTTTACCATACACCAGGGAATCACCCCTATATAATAACCGCATCCTGAATGGCGAACGCAAGCCGCTGACCATGACAGTCGATCTTAATGTGACCAAAGATTTGATATTCAGGAACTATACCATGTCAGTGTTCCTGAAGGTCACCAATCTGCTTGACCGCAAGAACAATCAGGAAGTATACGCTTCCAGCGGTTCCGCTGATTATGATTACAATATGCGATACGATACTTACCGGGGTTACGGAACGCAAGAAGAGTGGTATATCCAGCCCAACTATTATCAGGAGGTGCGCAAAGTAGTATTGGGTTGTTCATTATTATTCGATCAGCGGAATTAGTGAGGCAAACATGAAGCTAACCATTACCAAATCTACCATTCTGTTCTTGCTTCTACTGGTCATGGGCAATGAGTCATATCTCCAGGCTCAGACACCTGCCGAACTGCGCGGGGACCAGAAATACCGGCGTCGAGGTCTCATGAACGGCAATCTGGTGCATACCCTGTTCTGGAATTATTGTGAAGTCGGTAGTTACCCGGATGATCCTTCCGGCTGCTGGCCTACCCCGGATCGCCATTACCTGGATGATATCACACTGGTGGTGTCAGTGGAGGTGGAAAACGCCGACGGTCAATTGATCCATCCCATGGAAACCCAGTATCGTGAGTTCGTGGACAAGTCACCAGAGGATGTGCCTTGGGGATTTGAGCCACGACCCTTCTGGTTCAATATGGACGAGGGGGAAAACAAATCTCCGGCCATGAGCAATGATCCCACCACTTGGCCGGAAGACTGGCTGGACAGACCCACCGAGTGGAGCGGTTTTTGGAACGGCTATTTCGGAAAAGGGATCTTCAACGCACAGTTAGAGACCTTTTTCGTCTTCGATGATGACGCTGACAAGGAAGTGAACATTCCGCCGATGAACTATTATTGCGATGATCGTGATTCAACCCGCGGCGGCCTGGGCTTATTTGTCAGTGCGCGCGGCTTTCAGTGGAGTCAGGTCCTTGCCGAAGACTGCATCTTCTGGCTGTATAATATCATTAACGAGTCCACCCATGATTACGACAAATCCTACTTCACCCAGTATATCGATTGGGGTATTGGTGGAGTTGGAGGTGATATTCAGAATATTGGAGAGTATGATGTAGACCTGGACATTGCTTTTGCCTACGCTCCGCCCGGTGCCATTGGCGTCGGTGGCTGGCATCCCATTGGATATGCAGGTTACGCGTTCCTGGAAAGTCCCGGGATTCACACTGACTTCAAGGACAATGATGGTGACGGAATCGTCGATGAGACCCGTGAGAGTGACGGCCCCGGTGTATACCTGGGAGAAGCTCCCTATGGATTCCACGACGAAAAGGCCCGTCAGGATTTCTATGATTTCTACAACCGCTATCCCAGCGCACACTGGTCAAGCGATGAAAATTGCGACTGGACTCCCTATACCGATGTGACTGGTGACGGTCAGTGGGATGCCAGTGAACCGCTGAACGATGACGTGGGAGCTGATGGTGTCACGCCCTTCGATGCGCATTATACCGGACCGGATGAAGGCGAGGGTGATGGTATACCCACTAACGGGGAGCCGAATTATAACGCCACTGATCCTGATGAATCGGACCAGATCGGTTTGACCGGTTTCGAGATATTCCCCGTCCACTACTACGAGCTCTGGAATGATGAAGAGAACTGGAGTGTGTTTGTGCGCTCACTACCGCCGATTGACGAAATCGTCCAACCCAATAACCTCGGGATGTTCTTCTCATCCGGACCTTTTCCTCTGGTGGTTGGACAGACCGAAAGGTATTCCATGGCTCTGTTGTTTGGCGAAGACCGCGATGACCTGACTAAAAACAAAAAGACGGTACAGCAGATATACAATGCCGATTATCGCTTCTCAAAACCCCCGCTTAAACCGACGGTGAAAATCTACCCCGGTGATGGTGAAGTCACGCTGGTGTGGGACGAGGTAGCTGAGTTTTCTTATGATCCGTTTCTGCAGGAATACGATTTTGAAGGCTATATGATATACCGCAGCACGGAACCACAGTTCCTTGAAAACAAGGTGATCACCGATTCCTATGGCAATACTACTTACCGGAAACCAATCGCCCAGTTTGATCTGATAGATAGAAAAAAAGGACCCCACCCCGTTGATATCTACGGCATCAAATTCAACCTGGGTGAGGATACCGGTCTCCGGCACGCCTATACCGACCGGGATGTGAAGAACGGCCAAACGTATTACTACGCCGTTGTGTCCTATGACTACGGCCTGTATGCCTACGACCAAAACGGTGTCGAAGGTATCCAGCCGTCGGAGTGTTCGGCGATCATCAGTGTGAATTCAAGCGGCCAGGTCACCTTCCTGGATATCAATACCGGTGTGGCGATCCCAAGACCGGCTGCTGCGGGGTATATCCCGCCAAAAGTCGATGGAGAGATCGAACATGTGGGGCCGGGAACCGGGACCATCAATATCGATTTGGTGGAAAAACACAAGATTCTATCGGGCTTGACCGAATTCGAGCTGACCTTTATGGAAGACACCAAGCATCATACCGAGAAATACCCCTATTACTCAGTGCGCGATATAACTGCGGATACGCTGCTGGTGGATTCGGTCCTGGTGAATACATATGGTGCTGAAAGTCCCATTTTCAACGGTGTTGCGGTTACGGTTTACAACGATACCATGATCTGGATTGACGACGAAAACAGCCGTATGCTGGCAGGTAGTTTTGACTATATCACACGGCTTCGCTTGAATCCCGATAACGAAGATGTACTGGATTACCGTTTGAATCTCGAGCAGCCGTCCGATTACATCATCTCGTTCCATGATACCATCTACACCTACTCGACCGCTGCGCTGGGCAAGCGCTCCCTGCCGTCCAGCGTTGGGATATACAATGTCACTGATTCGATTGAGACACCCTACTACATAGCTGACCTGGATAAAGACGGCCAGTATAGTCACGGCGACGATATCGTAATACTGATTCCGGATGATGATTTTGTATTCAAGTATTACACTTCCTGGATGCTGCGTTTTGAATCGGCCTTTGAACTGGATACGGTCATCATTGGCGGGGTTGCCTATGCTGACACAAACTGGTTGACGGTCGATCCTCCATCAGGTGGTGACATTGCTTATCTGGCCACTCTCAAACCGTTCCGTGCCGGTGACGTCTTTCGATTCACCCTGCAGGGGGCCGATTCCAGTCAAACGCTGGCAAAAGTTGAGCTGGATGATATCTATGTCGTACCCGATCCCTATGTCGTGACTGCTTCCTGGGAGCCGGCCAATACCTTCAAGTTCGGTCGAGGTGAAAGGCGGCTGCATTTCTTCAACCTACCGAAAGAATGCACGATCCGGATCTACAACTTGCGGGGATACCTGATTGATACCATCGAGCACCTCAGCACATCCAGCAATGGTATGGAGCCCTGGGATATTCTATCCAAGGACGATAATGAGATCGCCTATGGAATTTATATCTACCATGTGGAGGCGCCGGGTGTTGGCGAAAAAATCGGACGGTTTGCTGTGATAAAATGAGTCGACCCTTATTCATAGGTGCTTTCGTAAGAGGACTTATCTGTCTAGCCGTGGCATTGTCGGTTGCGGCCTGCGGGCTCCGTGACAAGTCGGAGCTGGTAGTGGCTAAGGTTGGTGGTAGAGAGATTTCGGCAGATGAATTTGCCTTCACGTATGAATTGGCACCGCGGAGTTTAACCAGTCAGGAACCGGAACAGGCACGACGCGCCGTGCTTCAGCGTATGGCCGATATTATTCTCCTGGCGGATGAGGCGGAGCGGCTGGGCCTGGCGGATGACCCGCAATTGGAGAAGGTCCTCGAATTCCATACGCGGCAGGCGGCAAACCGCGAGCTGTATCTACGGCATATTCGTCAGACAGTCAGTATCGACGAATCGGAGGAGCGGGAAGCTTATCGACGGTCAAAGATAAAACTATTCGTCAAGCACTACGCGACATCCTCGCTTGACGAAGCCCGGGATCTAGCCGAAGGCAGACAAAGGGCAGAGCATGTTCCCGTTCATCCCTGGATCGAGACTCTCGATCTACCGGGACATGGGCGGTTGGATCGGATCAGCTGGAATGATATCGATGCGACCCTTGAGGACATGCTTTTCGCACTTTCACCCGGTCAGTTTTCGGAACCTCAGTTCTTTGGCAACCGCTACCACATTTATCAGCTGGTTGAAACAGAGACCGAAATAATGATGCGGGAAAATGAGTTCCTGGAGCGCCGTGAATCCCTGCGGGGAGTCATCCGCAAGCGCAAGGAAGCACTGGCATCCGCGGCGTTCATTCAAGAGGTCATGGGGCCGGAGCAATTGATCATCAAAGCCGATGCCCTGAACCGGCTTACCCATTACCTCTGGCAGAATCGCCCTCAAAATCTGCACCAGGAAGTGCAATTCATCTCGAACGAGCAGATAGATAATATCACTGATCATAATCAAGAGGTCCCCGGACTGTCTATTGCCGAATTCCGTTCGGGGCGCCTACCTGTCAGTGATATACTGTTTATGTATAAACTGAATCCTCAGAAGCTCAGTTATGACAGTGAAGATATCCTACGCGAAAATCTTAAGAATATTATTGCGACGTATGTAAGAGACCAGGTCTTGTCGGAGCGGGCACTGGCAGAGGATCTGCATAAAGACCCCGGAGTCGTGGAGGAAATCCGCTCCCAGCGCGAAAAATTACTGGCCGACCACCTGCGGAGAAACCTGTATCTGAATCTGATCTCGGCCGGTACCGACTCCGCACAGCTAGCTACTGAATATTTGACTGTGACAGATGACTTGATCAACAAGCTAAGGGTGAAAGCAGACATCAAGATTGACCTGGACAATTTGATGGCTGTGAGCACCACGGATGAAGGTTTGTCCCGAAAGGTTGATTTTACTGCAATTCGCACCCAATAGTCAGAGAGGAGTTATCGATGCTACAGATTGATAATTTCCGTGTGATTCGAATAGTGCCGGTATATTTCCTGATCGCAGCGGCAACAATATGCCTTGGTCAAGATCGCCTAACCAACGTGGGGACTACGGCAGCACCCTTTCTGGAAGTGGGGGTGGGATCGCAAGCTATCGGGATGGGAGGGGCGTATGTTGCGCTGGCAACCGATGTATCCAGCTTATATTGGAATCCCGGTGGTCTGGGCCGCATTGAGCAGTCGGAGGCGATGTTTGAACGAATCGACTGGCTGGTAGATATCAGCTTCAATTATTTGGGTATAGTAGTTCCAGTACCTGGACGCGGAACACTGGGATTATCCATCAATTCGATGACGGTCCCCCACTCACCGGTAAGGACTATCGAGTATCCCGAGGGTACTGGTGAAGAATACAATGCCGGCAGCATTGCGATTGGCACCAGCTATGGCTTTAACCTGACCGATCGCTTTTCTATTGGCTTTACCGCCAAGTATGTACAAGAACGGATTTGGCATGAGAGAAGCAGCAGCCTGGCAATTGACATCGGTACCCTGTATTATACCGGCGTCAGAGGACTGCGCCTCGGAGCGGCCATCACCAACTTTGGTCCTCCAATGCAATTGGATGGCGGCGATTTGATCATCTACGAAGATGTGGACCCGACCATTGATGGCAACAATGACCGTATCATGGGGAAATTCCTGACGGACGAATGGCCACTGCCGCTCAACATGCAATTCGGTATTGCCTATGATGTTTTCCAGTCCAATCTTGGTCGGTTAACCATGGCCCTCGATGCCTTCCACCCAATCAACAACACCGAAAGCCTGAACGCTGGTGTGGAATATTCCTTCATGAACATCGTGTCAGCCAGAATCGGCTATAAAGCCATTGGGCAGGATGACACGGAAGAAGGATTGACTCTGGGAGCCGGATTACGCTATCGACTTTTCGGACAGTCCATGGTCAAAATTGATTATGCCTACGCCGATTTTGGCCGACTTCAGGAGATCAATCGCTATACCTTAAGACTCAGTTTTTAGTACCTGATGCCAAGTCCATTGATGGCATATGAAATCAGGGAGAACTTGTGAATGTATTCTTGGTTGAGCGAATGAAGTACATACCCCTACTCATACTGATCTTGCTCCTGTCAAGTTCCAGCGGAGGGCAGATCACGGTCGATCGGGTTGAATCCATGCCCAATCTACCGCAGCCCTACCTGATGCGCGACTGGAAAGCGGTTGCCATAGGCTACGACAGCCTCGTCTTTGATCTGGACCGGACCGGACAATATCTCCCGCTGGTCTGGATCAATACCAACACTGTCAACTATCCTGAACATTCCAGCTTTGGCCTGCACACGGTGGTGGGCACGCCCTATCCGTCCAACGCCGAAGCGATCAATATCATTCCGGCCGTGGTCGGAGCCACCCTGGTGGGCATCGATAAAAGTGATCAGAATGGTCACAATTGGGTTCTGGGCTGCGAAGAGTTTTTCAACCGGCGTCCCGAAGAAAACGTCTATCTCAACGGACCCACCGCTCAGAGTGGGGACGACTGGTGGTATGCGGTCATGCCGAATGTATTTTTCTATCAACTGAATGATCTCTATCCCGGTACGGGTGACTTCGAATTTCAATTTACCTCTGTCGCTGATCAGTGGCTGCGAGCGGTCGAAGCTATGGGGGGAACGGCCACTCCCTGGCATAAGGCATCCATGGATTACCGCGGCTGGTACCTATCCAGCATGACTCCCCATGCCACGGGCGTAACCGAGCCCGAATCGGCCGGGTCCATCGCCTGGCTGCTGTATAATGCCTACGTGCATACCGGTCAGGCTAAATACCGCATGGGAGCCGAATGGGCGGTCGAGTTTCTGAGCGATTTCCCCACCAACGCTGCCTACGAATTGCAGCTGCCCTATGGTGTCTACGTCGCCGCCCGCATGAATGCCGAACTGGGCACCACCTATGATGTATCAAAAATGCTCAATTGGTGTTTCGATCCGGTCGGAAATGAACGGCAATGGGGCGCAACGCTGGGCACATGGGGCGACTATGACTGCGATGGATTGATCGGTGAAGCCCTATACGATGGATATGCCTTTACGATGAATGGTTTCGAGATGGCGGCCGCCCTGGTTCCCATGGTACGCTATGATAACCGCTTCGCCCGCGCCATCGGCAAGTGGGTCTTGAATATGGCCAATGCCTCCCGTCTGTTTTACGCCAATTATCTGCCGGATACTCTCCAGGATGGGGAAGCCTGGTCCAAGGTCTACGATCCCGGCGCATATATCGCGCACGAATCCATGCGAGAGTTTGCCATTGGAACGGGCGTCAGTCCTTTCGCCACCGGCGATGCCATGCTGGGAGATTGGGGAGAGACGAACTTTGCCCTCTACGGCTCTTCCCATGTGGGGATCATGGGCGGCATCATCGATACCACCAATATCCCCGGCATCCTCAGATTGGATCTGCTGAAGACCGACTTCTACCGGGAACCTGCCTACCCCAGCTACTTGCTGTATAATCCCTACGATAGTGTACGGACAATAGCCTTCGATGCCGGCGCCACACCTGTTGATATCTACGATGCCGCATCCAATTCCACACTGATCAACGGGACTTCCGGTGTAATTGAACTGCCTATTAATGGCGACGCTGCCGTGCTGGCCGTACTGGTACCCGCAAGTGGAATAACCATCTACGAGGTTGAAAAATACCTGGTCGACGGTATCGTGGTGGACTACAGCAGCGATCAGGTCGTCAGCAACTATTCCCCCCGGATCAAGGCCGTAGCTTCGGATTCCACAACCGTCGTCTTCGGCCAGCGCATCAATATCTATTGTACTGCCAAGGATCGGGATCTCGACCCACTGGAATACACCTGGTTTATCGGGATGGATACCGTAGCCCATAACACGACCATTTATAATTGGACCGCACCCGATACGGAAGGAGTTATAACAATCACCTGTGATGTAAGCGATGGAATTACCGAATCCGTCCAGGATAGCATCCTGTTCACGGTGGTGGAATCGATCAATCATGCGCCTCACATCCTCGACCTGGAGGCCGAACGGACGGTGGTTTTGGTGGGTGATTCGACAGTCATTCGCTGTAGTGCTTCTGATCCTGATGGTGATGAGATCGGTTACAGCTGGTGGACCGATGGTGGGTCCATAGCCGGTACCGACAGCACTGCCAAATGGTACGCCCCACAGGAGGTTGGGTATTACTTCATTTTCTGTGGGATCAGCGATGGCCGGGGCGGAACAGCCGCCGACAGCCTGGGTCTGGTTGTCACCGATTCCAGCGGATCACAGGTGGGAACGCCAGTGGCCTACTACCCCTTCAATGGTAACGCCGAGGATCACAGTGGGCTGAGCAATCATGGAACGGTAAACGGTGCCACCCTGACAGCGGACCGCTTCGGGAATAGTGCCAGCGCGTACTATTTCAACGGTAGCACCGACAATATCAGAGTGCCAGTAAGTGCCAGCTTGAATTTCACGAATGCAATTACCGTGAGCTTCTGGATGAAGCCGGCTGATCTACCCACTAGGGAGGCCTACCCGCTCTCCCATGGCAGCTGGGAAAATCGCTGGAAAATATCCATCGGTAATAAGAGGATCCGGTGGACCGTAAAATCAAACACGGGTATCAAGGATCTGGATAGTCAGACCACCATCACTACCGGCAACTGGTATCATGTCGTGGGTATTTATGATGGTACCAATTTTGACCTTTATTTGGATGGCGCCCTGAGTGCCCATGCCACCTTTTCAGGATCAATATCAAGTACCGCGATTGATTTGATGATCGGACAGGAGCGACCAGGTGTGACAGGGTATAGTTTTAACGGCGTTTTGGATGATATCCGGATTTACGATTATGCCGTAACAGCCTCTGACGTTCTCCACTTGTACGACGAGATTGTTGTTATTGATGATGACCAACTATCGATCCCCGCTCATTTTGCCCTGTCCCGTATCTACCCGAATCCATTCAATCCACAGACCACGATTCAGTATCAGATCAAAACGCCGGGCAATGTGACACTGGAGATCTTTGATCTGAGGGGGCGAAAGGTGGTTACCCTGGTCAGCCAATATCAACAAACGGGATATTATTCGGTTACCTGGGATGCCCGGGATGCCAGTTCCGGGATTTACTTCTGCCGACTTCAGGCGGACGGCTTAATAGCCACTAAGAAATTCACGCGGTTAAAGTAGTATAATAAATTGTTCACCGGTCTGATCATCAGGGAAAGCATACCCTCTGATACAATACTTGCTGAATTGGGCTTAAAGATCGCAAAGACTGAAGAATGGCATATCGGTGAACGGGCGGCCGTGTTTCAGCCCACCACCTGGAACGCAATATTCATTGAGGGTTCTGAACAAGAGATAGACGAGATTGCTGGTAAGCTATCGCAGATCCTATTGCCGAGGTGGTATGCAAATATATCTGATGCTGCGACAGAATATGTCATCTTCCACGAGAAAATCTTCAAGCACATAAAAGGGGATAAAGCAGACGCAGCAGAGGCAATTAGCTATGGAAGATCGATCGGCATTCCAGAGCATCAATTAGACTGGGTACGATGATGCCCGCCCTTGCTTTATGTGTCATCGTTCTCCTGTTTTGCGGCTGCCAGCGAAGTCACCGACAGCTGGAACTGGCTGTAGACTTTTCAGAGAGCGCCAGGATCGAAGTGGGGGGACCTTTCGTTGGTGCCGAGTTCCATAATAGTTATCCGGTCCCCCAGCGCATCAGTTTCTTTTACCCCATCGCCAACAGTATCGACCAAAGCAACGAATACTGGACGCGGGACACAAGCCTGGTAATGGATGTACGACTGAAGGTTGGCGGTGGTGAATGGGAGAACATCAGCAGAGAAACCACCCAATTTAACCTCACACCTTTCAGCGTCAGTTTCACCCAAAAAAGAACCCGGAATGATGTTGGAATCTCCTACAAGTTCTGTCGCAATAAGCCAGCGATGGTCGTGACGATCACCGTTGCCAACACGGGCACCGCGTCTGAAGTCTACAGCCTGAGAACACGTCTGAATACTGCCTTGCGAACCTGCCACACCTTTCGGAAGATCGAAGAGGGTTGGACCAGATACCAGCCAGGATCTGCTGCCCTGTATACACAATACCTG
>JBHPIW010000026.1:0-30604 GCA_042568495.1 Fidelibacterota bacterium
CTTAGTGGCTTGATCTATGGGCAGATTAATTAACCAGGGTGGTAGCACCTGACTAATGAAAATAGATAAATCCAATATGAAGGGGAATTGACTATGGTAAGCATACTCGTTCTGGGCCCGGGCTGCTACAACTGCCAGAAACTGGAAGCCATGTGCAACGAGATCGTCAAGGACAAAAATATTGATGCAGCGGTAGCCAAGGTCACGGACCTTGATCAGATCCACGCTCTGGGTGTGATGATGACGCCGGGACTGGTGATCAACGGAAAGGTGATCAGTAGCGGCCGCATGCCGGCCAGGGCTACCTTGGAACAGTGGATCCTGGATTCAGCACAGGTATCGTAACAGCATAGTTCCGACAACAACTACAGCGAGGTATTGATGGAACGCGGTGTATCGAAAAGACTATCTTTTTTAGATCGCTATCTGACGATCTGGATTTTCAGCATTATGCTGCTGGGGGTACTGGCTGGATACCTCTTGCCAGGTATTGCAAGCTTCTGGGATCAGTTCAAATCGGGAACCACCAATATCCCCATCGCCATCGGACTGATCCTGATGATGTACCCGCCCCTGGCCAAAGTGAAGTATGAGGAACTGGGTGATGTATTTCGAAATCTGAAAGTTCTGGGACTGTCGCTGATACAGAACTGGATCATTGGCCCGGTTTTGATGTTCGCTTTAGCCGTTCTTTTCCTGAGCGATCTGCCTCACTATATGGCCGGCCTGATCATGATCGGTCTGGCCCGCTGCATCGCCATGGTCATCGTCTGGAATGAATTAGCCAAAGGCGATTCCGAATATGCTGCCGGGTTAGTTGCCCTCAACTCGATTTTTCAGGTATTGTTCTTTTCGGTTTATGCCTATGTCTTTCTAACCGTTTTGCCCAGCTGGCTGGGCCTGCAAACCTTCGCCGTGGATATAACCATCGGCCAGATTGCTAAAAGCGTATTCATCTATCTGGGTATTCCCTTTATTGCAGGTATCATTACCCGCTTTGCCCTGCTGCGCCTGAAAGGCAAGTCGTGGTACGAACAGAAATTCATCCCTAGAATCAGCCCCATCACACTGATCGCTCTGCTGTTTACGATTTTCGTCATGTTCTCCTTGAAGGGCGAATTCATCGTGAAGATCCCGCTGGACGTGGTGCGGATCGCGATCCCACTGGTCTTCTATTTTGTGATCATGTTCCTGGTATCCTTTTATATGGGGCGCAAGGTGGGTGCCGATTATTCCAAAACAGCCACGCTGTCTTTTACTGCCGCCAGTAACAATTTTGAACTGGCTATTGCCGTCGCCGTCGCCGTATTCGGTATTGATTCGGGAGAAGCTTTTGCTGCGGTCATCGGACCGCTGGTGGAGGTACCGGTGCTGATCAGTCTCGTAAATGTGGCCCTGCGGTTCCGGAAAAGGTATTTCGAGGAGGTTCCACCTCCAGTGGAATCGTGAAGATGCAAGTCTTGAAAATTGTACCTGGAAAGCAGGAGCGATCCAGATGATTCGGTGGGATGGATTCATGGGTGGTAAACACCTGCTCCTGACCATTGCGCTTATCTTGAACCTGGGCTGTTCGACGAAAGGACAGGACGACAGAGCAGAGAAATCAGGCGGAGAAACAGTCTCCAAGGCAAAGATCACCTTCATCGAATTGGGCTCGGTGAACTGCATTCCCTGCAAAGCCATGCAACCGGTCATGCGGGCAATCCAGCAGAGATATGGGCATCAGATCGAGATCATCTTCTATGATGTCTGGAAACCGGAACAAAAGCATTATGCCCAGAAATACGGGATCCGACTCATCCCAACACAGGTTTTCCTGGATGGGAAGGGGGCCGAGATCATGCGACATGAGGGTTTTTTCCCGATGGAAGAGATGGTCGCGTTCCTGGAATCGCAGGGTCTGGCACCGGTCCCGACTGACTAAGGCCCCGATGTGATCGTCGAGTTACTGACGACCCTCAGCAGGGCTCTGGAACTCAGCCCGGGTCTCGCTCTGGTGGCGGCATTTGCCTGGGGTCTGGTGAGTATCCTGCTCAGCCCCTGTCACCTTTCCAGCATACCCCTCATCATTGGCTTTCTGAATACACAGGGGACGATCCGCGTGAGGCAAAGTTTCAAGCTATCCCTGGTTTTTACACTGGGTATTCTGGTCAGTATCGCCCTCATCGGGGCTGTCACCGGCCTGTTGGGTCGTATTCTTGGCGATGTCGGTACCGTTGGCAACTATCTGGTAGCCCTCATCTTCGTGATCCTCGGTTTCTATCTCTTGGATATCATCCACCTGCCCTGGAGTGGAATCCGACTGAAATCCACACCAGAGAAGGGGATGCTGGCTGCACTGCTCCTGGGTCTGTTGATCGGCACCGGATTGGGTCCCTGCACCTTCGCCTTTCTGGCCCCGTTGCTCGTAGTGGTCTTCAAGATTGCCACTGTGAATATTGGTAGAGCTGCGCTTCTGTTGGTTACGTTCGGAATCGGTCACGCTGCCGTGATCATCGCGGCAGGTACATTCGCTACCAAGGTGCAAACTTACCTGAACTGGACTGAATCATCCGCGATATCGAAATATCTCAAGAGGCTATGTGGTATCTTGGTCATCTTGGCCGGTTTCTATATGTTTTTTGGTGAGCTGCGAGTCTGACAATGAAGATTCTTAGCCGAAGCACCGCCATCTACTTTTATTAGCTCCTATGATATTTCTGGGTTAACGCGATCCCGCACTGTATCTTTTTTCGTTCTCGTTTCTGTGGTCCGTCAGACAGAGTATGAAGAATGATAAAAAGGGATCGGTATCGTCATGGAACTCTTTATTTGGATAGGCATCGCTGTTTGTCTTTCTCAGTCCGCGATGTTCTCTGGGCTAAATCTGGCATTGTTCAGCATTAGCCGGCTTCGTTTGGAAATCGAAGCAAACCAGGGTAACCGGCATGCCTTGAACATCCTAGCCTTGCGGAAGGATTCTAACTTCTTGCTCACCACTATTTTATGGGGCAATGTGGGGATCAATGTGCTTCTGACATTGCTTTCAAATTCCGTATTGGCAGGTGTGATGGCTTTCCTGTTTTCGACCGTATTGATCACCATGCTGGGTGAAATCGTACCGCAGGCTTACTTTTCCCGACACGCCCTTCGTACTGCTTCAGTACTAAGCCCGCTGCTCCGCTTCTATCAGATACTGCTCTTTCCGTTTGCCAAACCTACAGCATGGTTTCTAAATCTGTGGTTAGGGCGCGAAGGAGTGTCCTACTTCAAGGAGCAGGCCATTCATGAATTACTGAGGATACATCTTGAAAAACCCAGTACGGAAATCGATCATGTGGAGGGTTACGGTGCTCTCAACTTCCTGGCGATCGACGATCTGCCGGTTATTGATGAAGGTGAATCCGTTCATCCCGACAGTATCCTGAAATTACCGGTTCACAAGGATCAGCCCGAGTTCCCTTCCTTTGAAAGTACATGTACCGATCCATTCATGAAGCTGGTGCATGCTCCTGATAAAAAATGGATGATCATCACCGATGAAAAGAACAATCCACGCTTTGTTTTGAATTCAGATTCCTTCCTCCGGGCTGCTTTATTCGACAAGGAGACCTTCCAGCCTCTTGCGCATTGTCACCGTCCCATCATCGTTGATGATACCAACACTTTGCTTGGCGATGTCATCATGCAACTCAAGGTGTACCCTGACCGTCCGGGAGATGATGTTATAGATCATGATATAATTCTGGTGTGGGCAAAGGAGAAAAGGGTAATTACGGGAGCGGATATACTCGGGCGCTTATTGCGCGGAATTGCCCAGCAAGAAGAAGTCCGTTTCTCGAAAAACGTTCGACCTGAATGACCAACTGTAGTCAACTCTGCTGCGGGATAGCTGCTTTCGTCGGTTCGTCTACTAGACTGATCAGGACTCTGCCATTTTCCGGGCTCAACGCTCCTTCCCGTGTGCATATCTGCAAATTCCCTGACCGGTCGATCAGGAACATGGGTATAGCTGATAGCCCGTACTGGTCTTGGAAGGTGCGATAATCAAATGTATCCGTCAGTGGGGTGATCTTTACAATGGCGCCGTGGGCTACACGATCGGTAAGACTGGAATAGGTCGACCCGGAGCCAAACAGAAACCTTCCCCGCAGATGCAGGGGGGAATATTCCTGGGCCGCCTCTTCAGGATCAGGAGATGGGGATAGTTGATAGAGATTTTCACGTCCGAAGATTTCAGTGAAGTGCAAGGCTGCCAGTGAATTCGCTTCATCATTTTGTGTGATTGCCAGTAATCGACCGATCCCGTTCAAATCAATCCTGTTATGAGCATCTTCAGAGATGATGCTTCCGTAGTGTGTCGGTAAACCTGCCATGCGGGCAGCCTTGATACATTCCCAGTTGGTATCCACCAGACGAACACGGAATCCTTCTTTCTGAAGTGCTTCTGCCATCTGGCGGGCGAGTGCATGAGCTCCCATGAATAATATCCCCTGGGGGTCGAGCTGGGCTACACCGAGAAGTCTGGCAACCGGGAGTGCCGTTAGACCATATATCGCCGCAGTCCCAATGATAACCAGAAATATGATGGATACAAGCTGATTCGCCTGTGGATATCCTGCCTCACTAAGCCGCAGCGTGAAAATTGAGGCCACCGATGCAGCCACAATTCCCCGCGGTGCAACCCACATCAACAAGCCCCGCTCTTTCCACGTCAGCGTGGACTTGAGGGTTGAAACCCATACCGTGATCGGTCGGACGATTATCATGAGTATCGCCAGGAAGCCAAGACTGCTCCACCCCAGATTCGTCAAATAGTCAAGTCTAAGCCTGGCGGCGAGGAGAATGAACAAACTTGAGATCAGCAGAACGCGCAGGTTCTCTTTGAACTCCACGATATGGACCACACTGACTGATCTCTGATTGGCCAATATGATTCCCATAAGCGTTACCGCCAGCAAGCCCGATTCCTCTTGCGCCACTCCCGATGCGACATGTACGCCAATCACGGCCATTAGTGTAACCGTCTCTTGGAGAAAATCCGGAACCCAGTATCGCTTAAGTACGAAGATGAGAACGACAGCACCGACAACTCCGGTAAACGTGCCGACAACGAGGGTCTTGAGAAGAACCAGGATGGCGGCTGTTGTGGCAGACTGCAGGCCACTTGCCAGTACAACCTCGAAAGCCAGCAGCGACACCACCGCACCAATGGGATCGATCACAATGCCTTCCCATTTTAGGATCGATGCTACCTGGCGGGTTGGGCGTACGTGTCGTAGCAATGGACCGACAACAGTTGGACCGGTGACGATTAGGATGGCTCCCAGAAGTACAGCGAGTTTCCAATCCAGTCCGATCAGTTCATAGGCCGCCCATGTCCCGCATCCCCACGTGATGATAGCACCAATAGTGACCAGGCTGATCACGATACGACGAGTTTCTTTCAGCTCTGATAGACGCAGACTGAGCCCCCCTTCGAATAGGATCAGAGCCACCGCAATGGAGACAAAGGGCACTAACAAGTCTCCAAAAAGGTCATCAGGCTGTAAAAAATTCGTTATCGGACCAGCCAGAAATCCCACCAAGAGTAGAATTAAAATTGAAGGCAGGTGCAGCCGCCAGGCGAGCCATTGGGAACCGATCCCCAAGATGATAATGCTGGCTAATCCGATTAAAAAATGTTCAGTCATGCCAGATTCCTCATTTGTTATAATATACAATGAAAAGGGATCATGGACGAAATCCCGAGTCTCGGATTGATGTGATATTACGAACGTTGTAGCCTTTCATGTACCCGATATTGACCAAACCGACCTCAACGTCCTTTCTTTTGTCTAGTCATCATTGTTTGTATCTACACTTTCTATAATATATATTTTGGAACGACCATGTTTTATCAGCCTCATTACCATAGGGAAGTGGCTACAGATTCATCGGATTCGTAAAGTGACCTTATCTGACACAAGGGAGGCGAGCATGCGTAAGGATTTGTGTGTTTTCTATAGGCGAACAGATTTCTTGAGTGTGCTACTGTTGCTGATCTGGATAATCGGCGCCCATGCCCAGATTAATACCGAGGCCATGCGAAAAGAGGATGTAAAGCCCGGCTTTCACTTCGAGGCCGGGGGGGATGTTGGCTATGTCGACGGCAATTCCAGTCTCTTCCAGAACCGGTCCAATCTACGCTTGGATTATGTACAGGATTGGGGTCTGGTCTTCCTGGTAGCCAATTATCGTCTGAACATGAAGGATAAGCTGCTCTTCATCAACAAGGGATTTTCTCACTTGAGAACTGTGAAACGTTTGCGCTCACCTCTGTACGGAGAAATCTTTCTTCAGCAGGAATTCAATGAGTTTATCCAGATCGAGGATCGTAAGCTCATCGGCTCCGGCTTGCGGATTAAATGGAATGAGTTGGATACATTCATTGAATTATCGCAGAAGTTGACACTGATTAGCGGGATGGGACTAATGTGGGAGCGCGAGAAGATAGATACTGGACCTGACGGCACAGAGGGGGATCCGATCCATGGCGATCTGGCATCATTACTCCGCTCAACCAACTACATGGTGCTGAATTGGACTCCTAAGCCCGGCTTGGGATTGTTAACCACCACCTACTTCCAATTCGATACTAAACGTTTGAGCGACTATCGGATTCTCGGGCGCTCCACACTTAAAGTGAGCCTCTCCAAACGATTGTCAGTGACGTTAAACTTGAACATTCGCTATGATAGCGAACCACCCGGGAAGATCGAACCGCTTGATGTGGACTTTCAAAACGGCTTCTCCTACAAGTTCAAATAGGTAGCGGAGAATATGATATCCTTATGAAAACCTTAACCGATTAGTGACGGAGGCCAACACCATGGATCACAGCGGACTGATTTTCGCGTTCATCCTTGATGGTCAGGGAGGGGGGCAAAGTGTTTCCTGGAAAGAGATCGAGGAATGGAAAACCAGCTCCGGTACCCTTTGGGTGAACCTTGCGGGGGAATCCCCTATAGCGGAAGAATGGCTCCGGCAAAAGAGCGGGTTGGATGCGATTACATGCGACGCGCTGACCAGGGAAGATGTGCGCCCAAGGAGTATGCTCACCGGTTCAGGTTTGCTTACCATCCTGCGGGGCATCAACCTCAATCCCGGTGATGATCCGGAAGATATGGTATCCGTTAGGATTTATATTGAGAATAATCGTATCATCACTGCTCGCCATCGATTTGTCCGTTCCATTGATGATCTGCGTCGTGCAATAGAGGCGAATGAGGGTCCAGGTACAGTGGGAGAATTTCTTTCGGGACTAGGCTTGCGTCTTGTGGATCGCATGTCAGATATGATCGAGAAGAAATCTGAGGAAGTGGACGAACTGGAAGAAGCAATCGTCCACGAATACAGCAGTGAAATCGCTGAGCGACTGGCAAATGTACGACGTCAAATCGTTTCACTGAGACGCCATCTGGCACCCCAACGTGAAGCCTTAGGACGAATTCCATCTTTTCGAATTGAATTCCTGAATGAGGAAGATCTTAACCGTCTTCGGGAGGTTATGGATCAAACGATGCACTTCATTGAGGAACTGGACTCAGCCCGTGATCGAGCTATGGTTACCCAGGAAGAACTGAATAATCGTTTATCTAAGCAACTTGAACGTCGTATGTATGCATTGTCATTGATAGCTGCTATTTTCCTGCCCCTATCATTCCTAACCGGTTTACTGGGAATTAATGTGGGCGGCATCCCCGGTGCTGAAAAGCACAATGGATTTCTATTCGTCGCGATTATTCTTTCAGTTATTATGGGATTCCAGTTGCTGCTCTTCAAAAAAATGAAATGGATTTGAATGCTTTCAGGTTAATTGAGATGTATCTCTCCTTTTGCAGGTTATCAGTTTGACCGGGTTTTATCGATCATTCGTTCAATTAGTCATAGACCTTTACCGGGAGGGGCGAAGCGGTACTGCCTGGATAGAACGATATGTGCGGAAAAGGAATTTCGATCTCCCGAGCGTCAAACGTTTCCTTCACCTCAATCTGGATACTGTTCTTCAGAGCGAGGAAATTCGCAGTCTCAGCATAGACCCCAAACAGCAGATCGATACTGGAGTCACCAAAACCTATGACATTGCAGACGGGTTCGGGTTCCTTCAGACATAACGGATTCTTCTCTGCTATCTCAAATAAAACCTCGCGCACCTGCTCCAGGTTTTCCTTGTAAGCTATCCCGATCTTCAGATCCACCCTTCGTTGGGGAAATCTGGTCAGGGTAGTTACATCAGCTTTAATTAGAGCCTCATTAGGAATTCGCACGAAAAGATTATCAAAGGTGCGCAGCTTAACCGAGAGTAGATCGATGGCCAGGACTTCCCCGGTCTTATCTCCGGCTTGAATGATGTCTCCCACAGAGAAGGCCTTTTCGCTAACCAGAAATAAACCGCTGATTAGATTTGACACCGATGTTTGGGCTGCGAATCCAAGCGCCACAGAAAAGATACCCGCAGCTCCCAAGATAGCACCCAGCTTGAAGCCAAGTTCCCGCAAGCTGGAAACAACGAACAACGCCAGGATGAGATAAAAAACACTGCGGTACAAGATTCTCAATCGTGGCGCATCCAGGCGCTCCACCAATAGTCGCTTCATTCCGAGGCAGACAAATTTCGCAAGCAGGTATCCTACGCTGATGATTAGGAGTGCCCGCACGATAGCCAGACCGCGTTCCATTGTCACCATACTTGCAATGCTACTCCATAGCTCGTCCATGATGAATCCTCCTTGTTAGATGACACCCCAGTTATTGGGTATTGCATAGTTTATTTAGGTGATCATCGAAAATGCTTTCTATATTCCTAATAGAAAGCATCCGATTCAAATGAATTGTTGTCCAGCACTGTAGCAAACAACTGAAAAGAATCTTGATATTTGATAGTGTTGTATCTGCTGTCGAGAATGAAAACCCTCGAGCCTGGCAAGAGTCTCGACAAAAGGGAGGCAGTTGATGCCCATTCTCCGGTTCTTTCCCACTCTATCAGGAATGTTCTTACTTATTTCTTCGCTGACTTATGCCCAATCCGGACCCGACCGCGAATACCGTGTTTTATTTGGCCATCCCTACGACCAGGAATGGATCGCCACCAACGGTATTGCGCTGAACAAGGCATTCCAGGACATCTACTACAAGGGATTATCTTCACGGGTCCCGGCGAAGGTTCGGCCCATTGCCGAAACGGTATGGTCCGTATTCTGGACCTTTAATTTTTCTATGTGGCCTCATGATTGTGGGCATTGGGCCCGGGCGCGACAGATCGGAGGTGATTTCAGGATCAATCAGTATCGGTTTCCCTTCCCTGTAGCGGAAATGATCCAGCCTGATTCTGTAGCCCCTGGGGAGGAAGCGCTCGCCTCCATTGGCGGACATGAGATCAATAACCTGATGATGCGCCAAGCTCACCTGGACTTTTATAATCGGGAGTATTCCTTTGCTATCGATTTGATCCATGCCTTTATCCAGGAAGTGTACTATCCTTTCTATGCCTTCGTGCTTGCCCCGACCAATCCCGAAGAGCCATCCACCTGGATCGATACGTACGGTGATCCGGTGGAATCAGCTCTCATAGTGTATAAAAGCCATACTGGCCGGGAGCCCCTACGCGATGATGGGACGGTGGATCCTGATCTGATTCGCTACTATCGCGATGCCACCTACTTGAGCGTTTTATGGACACTTCTGGATCCCTTATTGTACCAGAGTGCCCGGGCCTTCGGTGCTGATATGACGGATGATTACGGTCTGATGAAACCTTGGATGTTGGGGGGACAGAAATTCTCGTGGATATGGAGCACACAATTTCATTACTCACCATTGGGATATGAACTGTATCTGGCCAACTACCTGCGCTGGAGCCAGAAGCTCTACTACGTTTATGTCAAAACTGGCAGGCCCTTCAAAAACCTTGGCCTTGGTGTGAGTGTACCCAGTCTTTTGGCGATGAGAGACTTCACTTTAGGAGTGGCCTGTGATCTGTGGGATCAGGATATCTACGGCTCCGGTGCCGCTCTATTTATGAATGCGCATTATCAAGCTTCTGACCGCTTGGGATTGATACTGAAAGGCGGCTGGAAAGATGAAGGCTACCTTATTGGCAAACGCGTTGAAAAATCCGCGATATTCTTTGTGGGCATTTCCTATCGCTACTAGGTTTATGTGGTTTATTAGAGACACTGACTTTGACTGATGAACCTTATCAACGCACCTCTCCTGTCATTGTACTGCAAAATATAGGTTGACCCCCCTTGTCGTATATTAGTATTCTTAGGCGCATCTAGTTGAGCCAGGCATGTCTTCTTCACAAATCACTTACTTGGATGGTAATCGCTTATATCTGGGCTTATCTGCCGGTATATCCCTGGTACTATCCAACCAGCAGCACTTGAATAAAATCAATGTATTTCCGGTACCCGATGGGGATACTGGGACCAATCTGGGTTTCACTCTCACATGTATCCTTGACCATACTGAAGAGCTGGTTCAAGAGCACGCTGGGCGGACGGCCGTGGCGATAGCGGATGCAGCCCTTGATAGTGCCCGGGGCTGTTCCGGGGTGATACTCGCCCAGTTCCTCCAAGGCTTTTCCGATAGTTGTGCCGACTTGCAGCAACTGAATGTGCACCAGTTCACCCACGCCACTGAGATTGGATATGAATATGCGCGACAATCGGTATCTGAACCGGTTGATGGCACCATCTTGTCGGTGATTCGGGCCACGGTGGAAAGCTGTAAGGAGCGAACTAAAGAAGGCGTTAATGATTTCGTGCAACTGTTGAAGGATACCCTCGCCCGAGCGGAAGATGCACTGCGCATAACACCGGAGCAGCTAAGCGTCCTGAAGAAGAGCGGGGTAGTAGACGCCGGAGGACAGGGCTTTGTGTACATTCTCAGGGGCATTCTTGATTTCATCACACGAGGTTCACTTCGATTTTCCTGGAAACCGGAGAAACATTTAACCACGATCCAACCTCCTGACACCAGCTTTCTCCAAACTGCAGATCTCGGAGACCAACGCTACTGTACGGAGTGTTTGGTAGTGGGACATGACATTGCTCGAAATGAGCTCCGCGAAGCGCTTCAGGGATTGGGAAACAGCCTGATTCTGGGAGGCTCGAAGGAGCGCATCCGGGTGCATATCCATGCCAATGAACCGCAGATGGTATTTGATACCGCTCGGAGTTTCGGCCAAGTGGAGGCAGAAAAAGCCGACGACATGCTGCGGCAGGCCAGATCGGCTCAGGGCGCCCGGAAAGGAGTCGCAGTAGTAACCGATTCCACTGCAGACATACCTGCCGAGATCGTGGAAGCCTATGACATTCACATTGTTCCATTAAAGGTCCACTTTGGAGATAAAGGGTATGTGGACAAAGTAACCCTGACACCCGAGGAACTCTATCAGGAGCTGGCTAACAATCCTCATCACCCCAAGACATCTCAACCTACACCAGGGGATTTCTGGCGTACATATCAATTTCTTGCTGGTCATTACGAGAGTATCATCTCCCTTCATTTGCCAGTCGGATTGAGCGGTACCATCCAATCGGCAGAGGTTGCTGCCCAACGTTTGACGGATGCCAACATTACAGTAGTGAATGCGAACAACGCCACGGTTGGGCTGGGGCTCATTGCTACGGCAGTAGCAAAAGCTGCCAGGGAAGGCAAGAGTCACGACGACCTGATCGGGTTTACCCGGGAGGTCATAGACCGGACAGTGTTTTATGCTGTTATAAGGGATTTGGCCTCGGTAGTACGAGGTGGACGCGTGCCGCCCATATTTAAGACTATCGCCGATGTTTTGCGGGCCATCTTAGTGCTAAAAATGACCCCCAAGGGAACCATCAGCATCGGTGGCGTATTTTTCGGAAAGCAGGATGTGTCTAAGGGACTTGTCAAATGGGTCGCTCGTCGCACCGATCTGAATAAGGTGTATGAAGTCTTCATCAGCCATTCGCGATGCATTGAAGAGGCCCAACGAGTGAAACAGCTGCTGCCTGCATACGGACTACAAACCAGCAATGTTCACATCACTGATACAGGAACAATCGTTGGGGCTCACACTGGTCCTGGTTCCCTCATCATCGGTCTCCAATCCGTACCCTAAATCTTATTGAGTTTCCAGCAGCAATTATCTCTGTATTACGTGTGTCATTCGCACCATAATTTTGGCAGATTTGCTGAATGTATGGATAGGCAATCGGATTGTTGCGCCACGCGTGGTGAACTCCACCGCATTATGAAATGGAGCTATTAGGCGGAATAGTGAGGATTTGCGTAGTATAGGGGACTGGGCTACCGGGAATGTACTTTGGGCTATTCGCCAAGAACATTCAGCTCGTTAATTCCCTCTTTCGAATTCAATTTTGATATGAAATAGCGTGCAATCTGCTTGTGATATTTCCTCGAATCGCTTCTGAAGAAGATGGTTTTGCGCATCTCATGACTGGGAGGCAGGAAGGTCACCCGGCCGTTTACTAAAAAATCCCTGTACTGCTCGGAAGTAATATCATCTCCCGCAATCTCATTGGCGAACTCTGCCGTCAGCTGGTGGGCTGCCATGGTTACAATAAATTCTTCCAGCGGATAGCTCAGAGTATTTCCACCTTCTTGTACATTTTCGATTAATCCATGTGTGAGCTCGTGGATGATCCGTTCGAAGGATCTTAGCAGCAATCCTCGATCGTCCCTTCTGCCTTCCAGACGTTCAACTAACCGAGGAGTAACAAGACAAGTCTTGAGTACATTGGAATACAGGCAGTCCCTGGCTCCAGGCATAGTTAATTGGTAGTGCAAATCATCCCCTCGCTTTTGGGCGTGTTCCTCCAACTTTGTCTTGAGTTCACTCTCATTCCTTGCCAGGAAGATGTTTGGCGCATAATTCGTGCCGTATCCTCTTTGAATGATGCCGGTTATTCTCTTTGGTATCTCCTGTCTCAAATCGATCTCTGGCTGTATTTCCAGTACCTTCGGAGGTAGCATGGAGATACAGAAAGATGCCCCTTCCCCTAAGTTCAATCCCGGGTGGTACGGAGGATCTTGAGCCATTCTGGAAAGGTTCAGAAGCAGTCGATCGCACTGCTCTTTGTTTCTTTCAACATCCCCAAGTATGTTCTTGTTGATACTGATCGTGGACAGGTTGATGGCACGTTTTTTTACAATGAGTAGGGGATGCTCCAAACCTTCAGACAACAGGTTTACCAGCCCTGCCAGACTTTCACCGGTCAACGCTTGGTTAGGCATCTGGGCTCTCAAGTGTGGTGCCAATTGATTAAGGTGGTAATATGTGTTACGAAAGATCATCTCGTGCCGGTTATTGGGCAAATTCCAGATACTATGCCAATGCTCCTACTCATAGTACTGAATCTTTAAGATAGGAGAACTGCAGGTTGATTCCAAGTTATCATTTCTATATTGTCCAACAGATTACATCTCGGCGGCATGGAGTTGATTGCTAATCCGATACACACTCCTGTGTTCAACTTCCCGTTTTTCATACATCGGATGGTATATCCATAACTATAGAGATGCTCTACTTCTTGCATATTTGTATATTCAAAGGACTGAATACGATCGTTCAATCCTTCCGCGGAGTAGAAATATGAATAGTCTGATTTTGGCATCTTCCCGGATGAGAAAGACACACTTGCTTATCGCCCTGGCTATTGCCGGGCTGCTACTCCTGTCAGGCTGTGCTGGCCGGGCTGTCCTTACTCTCTCCGATCTAGATCCCAAATTCGAATTCCTTGAAGAGCTTGGAATCCAGGTAGTGTTGATTGACTACACTACTACCGGAATCGATCGTTACAACGAGTTCTTCAAATCTAGTGCCCTGATCTATTTCACTGCAGAATTGTCACAAGCTATGGTGAACAATGCAGCCGCCAACCTGAAGAACTATGCCCGTGACCACCTGGCCGCAGGGATAATGGAGGAAAACATTCAGGAACTTATCGGCGATACTCCCTCGGATCAGTTGACCGTTGAGCAATCCTTGGCGGTCATGAGGATGGAGAAAGAGCAGAACCGCATATCGGATAATGAATCGCGGTACTTCTTTTCCATGGCCGGTCAATTGGGTATTGCCTCTCTGGCGTTGATACGCGGGGCGAAAGAAGCACCGGATCTGATAAAAAAGGGGAAGCGATTGATCACCCATGTCTGGCAAGACTTCACCATTATGGGTATTCCCAGATTCTGGGATATCGAACCGGTCGTTTCGGGACTGGATGAGAGCCTGGGGAGACTGAAGCATGTTACTGTAATCGCACCAGTCCTGATAGAGGACATTGTGGTGCTGCTCCAGGGATTTAAAGAATTAAGCGCAACCAGGGAGATTGAGGTCTATGAATAGGAAGAAGAACTATAGCATACTCATAACAGCACTAACTGCTGGCCTGATTCTGTTCGCAACTGCCTGTGCGCCAGTGGCAGTATCCAAAGAGTCCACGGTGAAATCAGCTGAAGCAGAGCCAGAGTCGGCTCCTCTGGTGATGCCCGCAGGTTGGGACGACTCGATCATTGACAAGATTGAAACAGGCCAGGGTCTCAAGAAGCGTATCGCGGTCCTTGACTTTGAGGGTTTGGAGAAGCTGGAGGGGAAGGCAGAGCTGCGGTTGACGGATCTGCTTGTGACGGCACTGGTTGCTACTGGTCGGTTCGATATCGTGGAGCGCTCCCGGATTGAACAAGTGCTCCTTGAACAAGATCTGGGGCTGGCAGGAATAGTGGATGAGGCAACCGCTGCACAGGTGGGCATGATGCTGGGTGCCGAGTATGTCATTCTCGGTACAGTTAGCTCTGCTACCCAACAGAACATTGACAAGTTCGGTTACATTCTGTCGGTTATTGAGGTCGGTGTCGATATACGAGCAGTGGATGCAATTACCGGCAGGATACTCCTTTCCCAAAACGCGATGGGCCAAGAGAAGAGCAAAATCGTGGTGACCTCCGAGGGAACCGTAGTCAGCGGTGCGATCGACTACGGAGCAACATATGCCAAAGCCGCCAGGAATGCCATTGAGATAGCCGCCAACAAGGTCAGTACGCTGTTCCCGCTTCTTGGCTATGTTGTAAGTGCGGATGATCTGGATGTTGTCACAGACATCGGTGAGGAGCGGGGTGCATCTGCAGGCGACTCATTCATCGTGTTTCGAAGCACCACCGAGATTCTACACCCCGTCACAGGTGAGCATTTGGGCTGGAATAAGGATGTCATCGCATCAATCAGGATCCATACCACAGAAAAATCTCTGTCTACAGGTAGGATTCTCTCCATCAAAGGCGATTCATTCATGGTGATTCCGGGTGACCTCGTGATCTCGACAGGCCGATAGATCACCGATCCACTTCCAGTTCAATGATTCTCCCTGAGTGAGGATGTACATAGCTATACGGTATCCGATAACGCTATGTGATACGGGGAGCTAAAGCGTAAGGATCGCTTGCTGTTTAGCAGGAGCGAGAATATGCTTGATTGATGGACGAGACTGAACTGTGATCATGCCGGTGTGAGAGGAGTTGTTACCACATAGAATTTATCGCAGAGACATAGCAAGACTTTCATCTGACGGATACTACTTGGTGCCTGAGAACCGGCTCATTAGTTTCTTCACATGCCCTTTCGAAAATCCATGCAATTCTTCAGGAGGACCTTTCCATGATACATAATTCCCTCCCAGCACTCTTGCTGTTATCAATTCTGGCTAACACTGGACTAGCCCAGGAAAATTGGGGAAAAGACATCATTTCGACTAGTGAGGGCGATCTGGAAATCACGTTCCTGGGCCATGGCACACTCATGTTCACATTTGATGACAAGGTCATACATGTCGATCCTTTTTCACGGGTAGCAGACTATAATGACTTGCCGAAAGCTGATGTAATCCTGGTGACCCACCACCATTTCGATCATTTCGATTCGAAGCTGATCGACATACTCCGCAAGAAGAGCACGACAGTAGTCCTGACTCAGGGGTGTGCTCAACGATTGAAAGGTGATATGGTCATGGCAAACGGCGAGTTTACGACTGTTCAAGATATCCCGGTTGAAGCCCATCCTGCTTACAATCTTGTTCATAAGCGGGAAGATGGTAGTCCTTTTCATCCGAAGGGAGAAGGGAACAGCTATGTGGTGACGTTTGGCGATGTCCGCGTTTATATTGGTGGGGATACCGAGAATATCCCGGAGATGAAAGACCTGCAAAGCATTGACATCGCTTTTCTTCCCATGAATCTACCGTATACTATGACACCTGAGATGGTGGCCGATGCCTCCAGAATGATCCGTCTCGGGATTCTTTACCCATACCACACGGGTGATACGGATGTAGCACAATTGCAGGAGTTACTTAAGGATGAGAAGGGAATTGAGATCAGGATCAGAGAGATGAAATAGCGTGGTGGGCTATGCTAATCGATTGTCCGTTATCAGAAGCTTCGCAGTCATCGCAGAGTAGCGATACAGTAAAGAGTGGTGCATCCCACCCAGGCTCATAGCCCTGTGGACTGGCGTTGCAGGTGTGTAAATGCGCGCTTCAATCGGCTGAGTAATCAACACTGGTTGCGAAAACCGGTTTAGCTGAACACAACCAGTTCTCGAAGAAATTGATCTGGTGACAAACCCCCGTTGATCAGACGCTGTAAGTCGCTGCGCGTAAAGGTCAGTTCGACAGGTGCCGCCACATGTTCATCGGGGCGTATTTGCACGATGATAGTTTGCAAACGATCGGGCAGCTCCGGTTCCACACTGGCCACGTTTTCCAGTGCCTTCCAGATGGCCTCATCGAAGCAGCGGGCTGTGGGACATTCCGCCACACTGACATAGACCCATGATAGCTCTGCTTCAATCGGCAGCTCTCGCTCGCCGGCTAGGCTATAACCAGCGACTCCAGCCAGCAGCAGGGGCAGTAATGACAGGGCAATGATCGGGACTACTTTCTTCATGATTCCTTTTCCTTCTGTTTTCAATTCGTGATCCATGTTTCTAACCGTTAGACGGATGTAAATGCTAAAAGGTTGCTTGATTATGGAGTATTTTCTATTGCCTGCTCAAGTGACCCATGTTTGAGTGATGTGACCGCTGCCACGTTTTACGAATTACTGTTGAAGGAATCACCTTAACGGCCGATATAGAATTCGGTGGGAGAGCGATTTTCTTTTATAGACGTGCTGGTAGCGAAAGTCCGGGGCCGAAGGCCCCCGAACCGAAAGGTTTATCGGATGAGCATGACTCGCATCGGCGCGAACCTGTCCGCTATGCGTTCGATGGACCGGTTGTTTCTTACCAACCGTGAGATCAGGCGCCGGCTGGTCAGGCTGGCTTCGGGGAAGCGAATTAACCGCGTGGATGAAGATCCGGCCGGCTTTTCTCTGGCACGTGGTCTCGAATCACGTGGACGCTCCCTGCGCCAAGCCGCCGACAACGTCGCTACGGCCCGCAACGTCCTCGCCATTGCTGAGGGCTCCTACCGGGCTATTTCCGATATTCTGCTGAACATTGTGGAGAAAGTCGTGCAGGGCGCCGATGATGCCTATAATGTGGATCAGCGGGCTGCCATCCAGGGCCAGATCGATGCCCTCGTGGAGGAGATTGATGCCATAGTCGAAGAGACTTCCTTCAATGGTACCCAATTGATCGATGGTTCCTTCGTTAATAAAGTCTTCCAAACCGGCCCGGATGCTGGAGACGTCTTGCGCGTCAATCTGGAAAATACCCATTCTTCAGCTTTTACCGGATTCAGGAACGGATTTGATGTCATTGCAGGAGTGAACGACCGGTTGGTCTTTGTCGAAGACGGTGTGTCACTCACGGCAACATTAACTCCAGGATCCTATACTCTAACAGGATTGGCGACGGAACTTGAATCAGCCCTGGATGCGACCTCGGTTCGACCTGGTGTGAACTACGGTGTCAGCTTTGACGATGTAACCGGTAAGTACACTATAGCAAAAACTGGCGGCCCCCCAATCCCGATCCTGCTTAAATGGACCGATTCCGCATCGGCAGGATTGGCGGGTTTCTTCGGCTTCTCCACCAGCCAGGATGACAGTGTGAACGGCCCGGGTACTCCCAACCGGGTGGCTGTTTCCGACTATGCCAAATCCACTGTCACCCTGTCCGTGGCAAATGCTACGGTAGCCGCTGATACCCTCGACACCGTGCATGACGCGCTGAGTCGAATTAACGGGATTGCGCAGAGTGTCGGTGAATATACGGTGCGGCTGGATCTGAAAAACGATGTTCTACAGACGATTATCGCCAATACGGAGGCTACCCGCAGCCGGGTGGAAGATGCCGATTATGCCGAAGAAAGTATGGGTCTGATCCAGCTGCAAATATTGCAGCAGGCCGGATTTGCCGCACTGTCACAGGCCAATGCTGCCCCCCAGGTTGTGCTAGGTTTGATTGTGCAATAGTATCTATGTGTCGTTCTGATTAAGCTGTTACACCTTGGGTTAAATTAGACGCTGCTCAAAGCAGCTCCGGGTGCCGTTATGGCAGGCCGCCCCGGTCTGTTCGACCTGAATGAGCACGGTATCGCGGTCACAATCGGTTGAGATAGAGCGTATCTGCTGGATGTGACCACTGATTTCGCCTTTGCGCCATAGCTGAGAGCGGCTCCGGGACCAGAAGCAGGTCCGGCCTTCATTTAGTGATATGCATATACTCTCAGAGTTCATGTACGCCAGCATCAGAACCTGACCGCTCTGAACATCCTGGATAATTGCTGGAATGAGGCCATCGGCGTTGTACTTAAGCTCCTTCAGATCCCTTGTCTCAACAGTCATGGATTATCTCCTGTAAGACGCACTGGAATACCGGATGCGTGTAAATAGTGTTTCACCTCGGTGATGGAGAAGATTTTGCGGTGAAAGACAGAAGCAGCTAGCACAGCGTCGGCTGCACCGTCTGTCACCGCTGCCTTGAAATGCTCCAGATTCCCTATGCCCCCGGATGCGATAACCGGCACCGAGACCGACTCACTCACTCGGCGAGTGATCTCAAGATCTACTCCGGCCTGCGTACCGTCAGCATCGATGCTGGTTAGCAGAATCTCACCGGCACCGCGGTCTACCACTTCCCTGGTCCAGGCCAGCACTTCACGACCTGTTGGTCGGGAACCGCCGTGGGAAAAGACCTCCCACCGGTCATCGATACGCTTGGCATCCACTGCCAGTATGATGCACTGAGTACCAAACTTTCTTGCTCCTTCGGTGATTAGTTCAGGGCGTGCCAGGGCGGCGGTATTGATGGCTGTTTTATCTGCGCCCGCTTCTAGAACTGCTCCCAGGTCCTCCACCGTGCGCAGACCACCTCCGACACTGAACGGGATAAATACCTGCTTTGAAACCTGTCGGGCAAGTTTCACGATATGAGTACGGGCTTCAATGCTGGCGGAGATGTCCAGAAATACCAGTTCATCTGCCCCTTCAGCGCTGTAACGCATACCCAGCTCAACGGGATCTCCCTCTTTAACTAGGTTGCGGAACTTCACACCTTTGACGACCTGGCCGTCATGCACATCCAGACAGGGAATAATCCGTTTGGTCAGCACGCAGCCAAATCCTTTATTGAAATTTTGCCTTCGTAAAATGCCTTGCCAACGATCACGCCGGTAATTCCATACGGTTGGAGCTTCTTCACCGATTGAATATCTGCCACGGATCCGATTCCACCAGACGCTGTCACCTCGAGTCCTGTCGACCGCGCGATGGTCTCCAGCTGCTTTAGACTGGGTCCGCTCAGCATTCCATCGGTATCGATATCGGTGTAGATCAATCGACGGAAGCCAATTTCTTCCAGCCAGGCTACCAACTGAGGGACAGATTGCTGGGTGGTTTTCTGCCAGCTGTGGGTTGCAATGAAACCTTGGCGTGCATCCACACCTGCAACTAAGCTGCTCGAGTAACGGGCTACCCATCGGGATGCCTGCGTACGTTGCTCGATCAGGGTACTGCCAAGGATTACTTCTTTGGCACCAGCGTCAAGAGCATGCTGAATATCTTTCTCTTTCCGTATTCCTCCCCCCAGTTCAATCTGGATACCAGTCTCCGCTATCGCTGCAACGGTGTCAAAATTCATGGGATAACCCACCTTGGCACCATCCAGATCTACCACGTGCAGCCGGTCCAAGCCCGCGTTCAGGAATATTCGGGCGAGGTCGACAGGGTCGTAATCATAGTCGTTACGTGTTTTGTAGTCACCCTGGAGTAGCCGGACGCACCGCCCCTCCATAAGATCCATGGCCGGGATGATCCTAAAACGAACCATTGCCAAACCGCCGCAGAATATCCAAACCGAACGCTTGTGATTTCTCAGGATGAAACTGGATTCCGACTAGGTTATCCGACCTTATGACAGCTGCCAGTGAACCTCCATAGTCTGTATGGGCCAGGATTACGTTCGGATCATCCGGAGCACAGTAGTAGGAATGAACGAAGTATCCATACCCCGGTTCCGGCAATAGCTGATCTTCCTGGCAGGGTACCACTTCGTTCCACCCCATGTGAACTTCCCGGGGAGCATCTTGGATCTTTTTAACCTCTCCCGGAATCAGATTCAGGCCGGAATGATGGCCATGCTCATAACTCTTTGACAGCAGTAACTGCATTCCCAGACAGATACCCAGAAGGGGTCGGCCGGAGACTGCCCATTCTCGCAGATAGCTATCGAGTTGGAGATCATGCAGACGCTCCATCGCGGGACCGAATGCACCGACGCCGGGAAGAATCAGACGCTCACAACTATCGAGCACCTCCGAATCTGCTGACAGGAGAAACCGCAATTCCAGATGATGCAGAGCATTACCTAGGCTGCCGGTATTGCCGACGCCGTAGTCCACCAGGCCGATCATACGACTCCTTTAGTGGATGCTACTCCACCGGTGCGAGGAATCAGCGCCTGTCTGAGAGCCAATCCCAGAGCTTTGAACATGGATTCGATGATATGATGTGGATCTTCACCATATATAGAACGAACGTGTAGGTTGATACCCGCTTCAGAGGCGAAGGAGCGGAAAAAATGACCGGTCATGGCTGTTTCAAACGCACCGATCCGCTCCACGTTGAAGCTGGCATGGAATATGGCATAGGGGCGTCCGCTCAGATCGATGACAACCTGAGTGAGGGCATCGTCCATGGGTACGAAAGCCGAGCCGAAGCGCTCGATATCATGGGCGTCGGCACAGGCTTCTGCAAATCCCTGTCCCAGCACCAGGGCCACGTCTTCAACGGTATGGTGAGAGTCCACTTGGAGGTCCCCTGTGCAGTTGACAGTCAGGTCCCAACCAGCCCAGAAGGCCAGGCTTTCCAGCATGTGATCGAAGAAACCAATACCTGTATTCGCCTTGATCTCTCGGTCCCCATCTAATCGGAGAGTGAGAAGGATGCTAGTCTCATTGGTTTTTCTTTGAATCTCAATCGGTTTTCGAGCACTCATTTTGCACCTCGATACTATTCAGCATTTCTGTTACGTTGGGAAAAGTGTTGGCCACTCTTGGCCACGGTGCCGTTGCCGGTCCGATGTAGCAGAAGTCCACTTCAGCGCCCTGCCGCGATGCATTCATAACCAGATCCAGATCGTCGCGGCTGTCTCCGGCATACACCGCTTTCCGGCTACCAAGATGATCAAGGATGGACAGGAGTTGCGCGGGATTGGGTTTATCCAGGGCCGGTATAGTGGAACACGCCACCTGTCCGGCTGGCAGGCGCCAGCGTAGCAGCTGAAAAGCCAGCTCCATTTCCCTGGCGTTACGACCGGTAACGATACCTGCAATGGAGGAAATCGTGCTGGTTCTTTCCGGTGGTAGCAGAGGGACTTCCTCCCGCCACCGACCAAGCTGCCTGATAGTGGACGGTTCGAAACCATAAAGCCTATAACAAGCCGTAGTACCGCCGTAAGCCTCCTGTGCCAAACGCGTGAGTTGTTCCTCAAGGTCAGAGACAAGTTCAGCACCGGCGACGTGTCGCAGTCCACCTAACCCGCCATTTGCCTGGTCAACGAGCCCTGCGAATTCATCAAATGGCATGTCGTCGGTGAAGCGGATCCAGACCGCCCCGGCAATGGCCACGTGCCAGTCATTATTAAAACCACGGATCGATTTGAGTGATTGGACTTCGTTCTTGGCAAAACGGGTGGAACCTGTCGCAACCTGTACCGCGTCCACGGCAGCGGCGGTGAAGGAGCGACTGGTATTGATCAACACACCATCCACATCGAAGATAATCGCATCGTAGCCTAGCACAACGCCTCCACCGCCGCGAGCAGAGCACTGTTCTCCTCAGGCGTGCCCACCGTAACGCGTACTACATTTTCGCAGCCGGGATATGCCGAGACATCCCGCACCAGAATGCCCTTTTCAGCCAGCGCACCAAACGTGCCCTGAGCGCCTATCGGTGTGCTTAGCAGAAAGAAATTGGCCGCTGAATCCCAAACCTGTACACCGGGTAAACCTGCAAGATGGCCAAGCAGACGTCTCCTTTCGCCGACAATCACAGCCACCCTCTCCTTGACTTTCTCTCTGTGCTGCAACAGCACTTCCGCAGTAATTAGTGATGGAGTATCAATGTTGTAGGGCAGCAATCCCTTTTGTACTTCCTCTGCAAGTAGAGGATGCATCACAGCGTACCCGATACGAAATCCTGCCAGGGCGAAGGCCTTGGAGAATGTGCGGGTGATGGCAAGGTTGGGATGCTCACCAATGAGCGCTAGAGCCGTCAAACCTGAGAAATCCACGTAGGCTTCATCCACAACCAATATTCCTGACGTACACTTGGTAATCTGTTGGATCACCTCCAGAGGAATCAGGGTGCCGGTGGGTGAGTTGGGATTGCACAAGAAGGTCAAGCGCGCATTGCTGCATTTGTCTAAAAAAGCATCGGTATCCAATTGAAAGTTTCGGGTCAGCGGAACAGCTACTACACGCGCCTGCATCCTTTCGCCCAACAGGTGATAATTGGCGAAGGTGGGGGACAGGGTACAAAGAACATCACCCGGTCCGAGCGATACCATGGCCAGCGCCTGTAATAGTTCATTTGATCCCTTGCCTACCACCACCTGTGCGAAAGTAATCCCCAGATACACAGCCAGATTCTCCCTCAATCTCTGTGGGATCAACTCGGGATACCGGTTCCAGGAGGTGTTTCTCAAACGATCGAGAATTTCCTCCTTCAGCTCCTCTGGCCAGTCCCAGGGACATTCATTCTGATTCAGCTTGATCTGATAAGGCACCTTTTTCAGTGTATAAGCCGGTTGCTTCCGCACTTCCGGCTTGATCCAGTTGTCAATTGAGAGTCTATTCATGACTTGGTTTCCTCAGCGCAATCGAGCGCGCATGTCCTACCAGCCCTTCCTGCCTGGCCAGGAGCTGTACTTGGTCCCCGCTGGCTTTAGCTGCCTGTTCGCTAACATTCACCACCGAGAAAGGAACCAGAAAATCCATCACCGAAAGGGGTCCCCGAAAGCGAGCTTGGCCAGCTGTAGGCAGTGTATGGTTCGGTCCCGCCCAGTAGTCACCCCACGCCACCGGTGTCAGGGAGCCAATGAAGATAGCTCCCGCCTGAACCTGTTTTACGAGTTCATCAGGTGCGGCTACCTGCAGGCACAGGTGTTCGGGAGCTATGCGATTGACCACCTCAATGCATTGTTCGAGAACCCTGCCCAGGTAAATGAATCCTTGGCCGGTCAACGCTGCCGCTATCATATCTCTCGTTGACAGATCTTCTGACTGTTCCTGTAATTCCACATTCACGGCTTCAGCCAGATTGATACTGTCCGTAACCAGAATACACCAGGCTTCTGGATCATGCTCGGCTTGAGCAATGAGATCAGCAGCTACCAGCGAGGGCTCGGCTGATCCATCGGCAAGGATCACCACTTCAGTTGGTCCGGCCAGCATGTCAATACCGACTGTGGCAGATACCACATATTTAGCCGCGGTTACGTAGCGGTTCCCCGGACCAGTTATTTTATCCACGGCGGGAATAGTGTCCGTGCCATAGGCCATAGCTGCTACCGCTTGAGCACCCCCAACCCGGTAAACTTCTTCGACACCCAGCAGTCCACATACCCCCAGTAGTGCTGTATCCGGATCGCCTTCCGGTCCCGGAGGCGTGCAGACGATGATCCGTTCCACTCCCGCGACCTGGGCGGGGATGATATTCATCAGGACCGTGGAAAGTAGAGGATAACGACCCCCTGGGATGTATACCCCTACCCGTTTGAGCGGCCGCCAATCCCAGGCAACCTCGGTGCCATCCGGCTGCGTTAACGAGTACCGTGAGGGATATTGTTGGGCATGGAAGCGGCGGATATTTTCAGCTGCCCCTTGAATAGCTGATCGCAGATCATTGTCAAGAGCCGCGACCGCCGCAGCCAGGTTTTCACGGGATACAGTCAATTCGGTCAGGGACAAACCGTCAAATTCTTCAGTGCATTGCCGCAAAGCTGCATCACCCTCATTCCGAACCCGATGCAGGATGGGTTTCACCACGTCAAGATCCCGGTCAAGTTCCTGGCGTTTTTTCAACCGTGCTGCGAGCTGTTCAGGATTGCTAAAGATGGGCAGGGAAATCATCAGGGTATCACCTTGTTAAGCGGGTACTCTATAATATCGGTGGCTCCCGCAGCGATTAGATCGGGGATGAGCTTGCGCACCGTTTCCTCCTCCACGATAACCTCAATCGCGGCACCGGAACCGTTGTAAAGCTGACTCACCGTGGGAGTTTTCATGGCTGGGAGAATGGCCATCAGCTGTGCCAGTTTCTCATCGGTAACGTTCATCTTAAGACCCACTCGTCCGGTGGCCATGATGCCGCTCTGCATGAGGCGGGCGATGTTCTCGATTTTCTGCCGCTTCCAAGGATCATCCCAGGCCTCTTTGTTGGCAATGAGACGGGTGGTGGATTCCAGGATGGTGTCGACAATACGCAGGTTATTGGCGCGCAGAGACGAGCCGGTCTCGGTTACCTCGACGATAGCGTCCGCCAGCAGGCGAGGCTTTGCTTCAGTGGCACCCCAGGAGAACTCCACGTTTGCACGCACTCCATGCTCCTTCAGGTAGCTATTTGTAAGGTTCACCACCTCGGTGCTGATGTGCCGTCCTTCCAGGTCTTTCACCGAGCGGATGGGTGATTCATCCGGCACCGCCAGTACCCAGCGCACCGGGCGCAGGGAAGCCTTGGCATACACCAGTTCGCACACTTCTTCAACCTGGGCATTATTCTCCATGATCCAGTCCTTGCCGGTAATGCCGGCGTCAAAGATACCCTGCTCCACGTAACGGGCGATCTCTTGGGCGCGGATCAGCAGCAGCTCCAGCTCGTGATCATCACAATAGGGCGTGTACGTACGACTGGAAACCAGCACGTCCCACCCTGCCTTGCGGAGGATCGACAAGGTGCTCTCTTGCAGGGATCCCTTTGGCAGCGCTAGTTTTAAAACCTTCGACATGGTTGTCCTTTCTGTCTAAAAACAAAAAGCCCCCGGGGTTTCCGAGGGCTTTTAGCAAATGTTACCTGATCTATACGGTTACAGCGTGGCCTCCTCGAATACCCCTTCGGGGACGAGTCCATGATGATGGTGATGGTGGATGTGCTGTATCATCGTGGATCGAAACTAAGGCGGAGCTTGGGGGGTGCACAATGAAAAAAACAAAGCCCCGGAATTTCTCCCGGGGCTTTATCATTTTCACGAGTACGGGGATTATGTCCCGCGTAATCGTTGTTAAGGTCTGTCTAACTGCTATCGGGCGTTGCCTTTGCCCGACGAGCTGCCAGGTTAAGGCCCATCCCTGTCAGCACCGGAATCACCAGTACTGTCGCCACGAAGCAGGATCCCACGCCGATGAACAGGACGACACCCAGATCACCAATTCCCGCCATCGAGGCAAACCATAGCGATCCAAAGGCCAGCATGGTGGTCAGGGACGTTAGCAGAATCGCCCGCCCGGTGGAAGCAAAGACCTTACTGTGTGCATCGGCACCTTCGATATTGTACCGATGAATGATGTGTACCCCGTCATCGATGCCGATACCGATGATGATCGGTACTGCGTAAATCCCTATCAGGGTAAGCATCAAACCTGACAGATGCATGACTCCCAGCATGAGTAAGACACCAAAGATCAGGGGGACAATGGCCAGCAGGGCCTTCCAAACGTTCCGAAAGTCAGCCAGCAGCAGCAGGAAAATGAGCCCCAGGGCAATCTGCATCGCCAGCTTGCCGTCAGCCAGCATAGCACTTAGCAAGGCATGGTAGACGATCGGCAAGCCCGTTGCCCGGGGACTGACCTTCCGCATATCTTCGACCAGACGCTCCATGTTTTGCCGGTTCCAGATATTTTCCCGGGCAAAGACGTAGATCAGAAAATGTTTACCCGACTTGCCCACGTACTGGTCATGGATTACTGGCGGTAGGGATTCGATGGTCAGGGTCTCGGTGTTGGCCATGCGAATAACTGCCGGTTTGAAAGCGGCGGCGAAGTCCCGGTGGAACCGGCTCACATTGCTCAGCGAGCTGCCCCCGTCGGTACCCAGCCGTTCGCGCAGGGCGGAGAGGGTGCCTTGGGTGATGTTCGCCATACTGGGATTTAGTTGTTCATGTAGTGCAACCATGGAGGGATCTTCCTCGTCGGGTACGACCCCCACCAGTAGTCCTGCTTTGAGGTAGACCTTGTCCTGTCCGCCGATAAGGGCCATGGATTGGATTTCCATCACGTTGTCCTCCAGCCGCTCCACCTCGGCTTTCAGACGGTTCAGATCGGCCCGAGTGACGGTCGAGGAAATCTGAGCCCGGGACATGGCCTGGCGAACATCAGTCACGAGTGCCTTCCGCTGTTCCTGCTCTTCCTCCGGAGGTAGCAGGTCTACGATAGAACTGACTACGCCGACGGTGGAAGCATCCTTGGTTGCTTCCGTGAGCGTATACGCCTCTTCCAGCGAGGTGGCGGTAAGCATGGCATTGTCTGGGTCCATGTCGAAAGCCTCGATCATCTTGTCCTGCAGCTCCAGTGACTTCAGGCCCTTCGGCAGCAGGTTGCGGCTGTCATAGTCCATTTCCAGCTGGAAGCCGCGATAGGCAAAGAATCCTACGACGATCACCACCGCCACCAGCGAGAAGACCCAACGTTGGGACAACCACCGCGCGGAAGAGCCCAGAAACCTGTATGAGATATCCCGGGGTGGCTTGGATTTAGCCTCTTTGCGGATGCGTCCCCAGAATCGTTCCCGGATGATCAGCAGGGTAGGCAGGGCCGTCAGGGCGGCAATCATGGTCAGGATCAGGCCCACACCCAGGACCAGGCCGAACTGTTTCATGCCGTCGGTCTTACCGAATATGAGGGTCGTGAAGGCGATGGCCGTGGTGAAGCCCCCGGTGATGATCCCTTTGCCCGACCGGGTCATGGCACCCGTCATGGCGGAGAGGACATCTTCACCCTTGGCCCGCCATTCTGTATAAACCGCTATGATATGGATCGAGAAATCGATTCCCAGTCCAACCAGCATTGCCCCCATCATGGCCGTTAACATATTGAGTTCACCCACCAATGGCCAAGCCATACCCATGGCCCAGATCACGCCGAAGATGAGGGTGATGATCGCCAGGAAGGGAGCCACAATCATACGGAAGGCCACCATGAAGAGAATGAGCACTCCTACTAGTGCCAGCATTGTGATCATGATCATATCGGTATTGATGGCCGTCATCTTATCCCGGCCGAGTACGATGGAACCGGTGAGGCCGGCATCCACGCCGTACTTCTCCGCCACCGGCAGGATGATCTCCTCGATGGCACCAGGGCATGCCGTCATGGGCTCCAGATCGTATATGGTGAAGGTTGTCATGACCTTGAAGATCATCATGCGGCGGTCCCAACTCTGGTTATAGCCGCTTCCGAACAGGATGGCTTCACTGGCAGCAGCGCCGGCACCCTCCACCCGGCCTTCTAGGGCATTGTCAAACTCATCTACCCAAGTCTGGATACCGTCCAGGAAACCCACGGCCCCCTGTTCCTGCTCCAGGTTTGAGAGCTTTTCCTCGCTCTGGATATATTCTTTCTCAAAACTGTCGTTGAGGTTGGAAAGGAAGCCCACCAGGTTGGGATCTTCAAATAGGGTCCGGCTGTTTTCCAGGTTATTGGATTTCATGAGCATAAGCGCATGTTCTGCAATGAAATCCCGGGGTGCCTTGTAGACCACATCAGCAACATACTGCTCCAGGGCTTCGACCTTGGGGATTGCTTCGTCGGCGAAAGCCCGGAGGGCTTGACCGTCCCCCTCGGCTACTATATACAGCGTCGAGGTGGCGTTATATTCCTCCGAAATCGTATTAAGCTCGATGATGGAGGGATCGTCCTGGGGCATCATGTCCTGGTATTCGGTGCTGATAGTCAGCTGTCCCATCATACCAGCGCAGACAATCGTAACTATTATGATCCATAGCAATGACCACCAGGGTTTATTCACTACATAACTGGCGATTGAGGTCAAAATTCGATCACGCATGGGGAACCTCCTTTTCCTGGGACTGCAGAATGGTATTTTTGAATGTAGTACTGAAATGCACAATAGTGTCCACTATTTCTCGGGTATGGCAGAGGTATCTAACGGCTCGATTCGCTGCAGTGAGATTAGCACCAGGCCAAGGTCGCGAATACGTACCAGAAGTCCGTGCAGCGCGGCTTGGTCGGTCACCGGACCTGATATGATCGTTCTACCGTGCAAATATTCCATTTCCATGTTGTTGAACATATTCATCCAACGGGATTCAATCTGGCCTTCCAATTCGATCCGGTAGTGACCACCGCTTAGCATACCTTGTTTTTTATTCTTCATCATACCCGTAGACTCTCATAGTGTCTGGTTGAGATTACGAGAATTCGAAAATGTTGTCACCACACGAAAGTGTGATTTCAGGGGGTGATATACAGCTGAGCGATTAGCTGTGCGTCGAGCGATTGTGTTCAGCAGAGTTGGCCGCCACGAACGATCCTAAAGCAGTCCCAGTTCCCTGGCCCTGGCGACGGCTTGGGTTCGCCGGTGGACGTGCAGCTTGCTGTTGATATTCTTGGTGTGCGATTTCACCGTATCCAGCGAAATGAACAGTTCCTTGGCGATCTCGGTGTTCGAAAGGCCTGCTTCAATGAGCTTGATAACTTCCAGCTCCCGGCCGCTAAGTGGATCTACTGGTTCAGCTCCTTCTGTGGTGGGTACAGGCACCTTAAGACCTAGAACAAGCTTCCTGAGATAGTGCGGTTTGACTTTACTCTCCTTCGCACTCATTTCCTCCAATATCTCAGCCATCGGAGTGCCCTCGTTCAAGAACAGACGCACGTATTCTTCCGGTTCAGCCAGTACCAGCGCCCGCTCCAGAGATACCAGGGCTGGCTCATCCTGGCCTGCTGTTCTCAGGGCCAGGGACTGAAGGATCAAAATTTCCACTTCGCTCCGTTGGCGACCGGCTTTCTCAGCCGCGGGTAACAGCCAGTGGAGCAGCTCCAAAGCTTCCTCCGGGCAATTGAGCATAATGAGTGCTCGCGCCAGGGTGAGATGTTCGTAATCGTGGGTGTGGCTGGGCAGAAAAATCGCCGTATCCAGTGGATGGGGAGTACGGCTGATGGAACAGGTTTCCACCCAGGTTTCTACATGCTGTCGAGCCTGTTCATCGCCACTTTGGCGGTAATGCATGATCCACAAACGCGCCTGGTTCGCATTGACGCACTGGCTCCAATTCGGAAGGCTTAGCTGATCAACAATCTGCTCTGCCTTTTGAAAATGAGAGCGAATATCTTGGAATCTCCCCACAGCACCTGCGACATCAGCGGCGATAAGGTGAGCCATTAAAATGCTGAGAATTGGGGCACCGTGGTGAAAGGCCTCCATGCAGTTGTCAGCATGTTTAGCCGCCAGGACAAGATCGTTTCTTTCCAGTGCTAGTTCGCTCATTCCCCCATATAGCAAACCCATTATGGGGGACTTGATCAATGCCCATTTCTCTGCATCTTTCAATTGTTGCTCGTACAATTCATTCGCCTGGCAAAGATGTCCTTGGGAAATATGCACTTCTGCCAACAAGCATCCGGATTTGAGTGCCGCTGTGAAATATCGCAGCTGCTTGTTCAAACGTGCTGCCTCAGTAAAATGATTACTTGCTGCCGCCAGATTATCCGTGGACATATAGGACCAACCCAAATCCATGCCGATAATTGCCCGGATAGTCAAATTGTCTTCCGCAACACTTTCAAGGGCTACGTGAAACCGTTCAGTGGCGGCGGGAATATTGCCCTGCATCTGGAGCAGAGTACCCCGAATTGCGGCTAGTTCCCCGGATATATCACTGTCGGGTGCTGTATTCAAAGCTCCTTCAGCCTCCAGCAGGCGGCTTTCGATTTCCTCAGTTCGGAGTGAGAAGAACAGCATCCAGGCGCTAAGGATACTGATCCGCGGATGATTGCGAATCACATCATCCGGGATGGACAACAACCAGCGCTGCAGTGTATTCACTTCGCCCTGCCTCATTAGTACCGACCAGACATGCGGCTCCATTAGATGTATCGCCCGCTTGAAATCCTCAGCAGCCAGAGCGTGA
>JBHPIW010000027.1:0-29718 GCA_042568495.1 Fidelibacterota bacterium
GTCCGAGTCCTGTACACCGGCGGGCCACACCTCATTTGAGTAAGGATTCCAATCTACATGGGGATTATCCACCACTACAGCCGGAATGGTTTGGGTGATAATCCGGTCCATCACCTGCTGGATCATACGCTGTCTCGGCAGACCCTCTTCCAGGTCAGTGTACTGCGCCTTGATCTCATCACGCAGGTTCCAATGGGAAAGCAGACGCAGCCCCGGCGGGAATAGACGAGCACCCTGGTCATCAAGCAGGTGGTGCATCCAGATATTATACTGTGCGACATACTGCTCAGCAGCGGCCCCCGCCCTGGAAATTTCCAGCTGCACCTCGGCGGGAACTCGGCTGGAGAACCGTTGGGCCAGCCGGGCCTCGGCCCACTGGCGGCGACTCCATTGTGATCCCTCGCTCAACCTTTCTTCCAGGGTAGTTAGAGGAAAATTAAGCAGGACCGTAAAGGCCAGCTTATTGGCAAAGAAATCATCTGTGATATGCGCCGACGGATCATAGCCGGCAAAAATCTCGTCAAACGGCAGGATCGGGCCTAGATCCAGGTCCGACTGCCTGCGGAATTCCAGGTTCATCTTGTTCATGTGACCACCCAGCTGCTCGAAAAGATACTGGAAGCGACTGAACATGGCATCCAGGTCTTCCTGCGTGCCCATGAAGTGTGTCCGTATGAAATCTTCGAACTCGGCGGCGCCCCCATCCTCGATCCGCCACAAGTTTGATACCTGCCGCACCCCTTGCTGCAATCGCGCGCGCTGGTCTTCGCCATGTTCGGCCACCAGTTCGCCCTCAAGCTTGACCATTGATTCTTCCATCCAAGAGAGAGTCGTACTTTGGGCTTCAACCGAATTCGATACCGACAGGAAAATGCAGGCAGAAAAAAGAAGTGCTAGTGATGGGTGACCGGATAGTTTCATGGGAATCCCTTTCTCAGACTGCTTGACAAATGACTGTACTTTATGATTTATCCAAGAGCGTATCGGCAATGAATGATTCCATAACCAATTCAGGACAATAAACTTAGTGAGATACTTCAATCATTCAAGATGTTAATGTCGTCCCTGTTCTTTGCACATGATCATAGTTGCTATGGAGCGACTTGTGGAATACTAGAGGGGATCGACTGAATTCCCGGACAACCTTTCCTGCTGTTGAACTGTCTCATAGATACATCACAAACCGTTGTTTTTGAGTATGAGGACTACCTATGAAACTGCATGGTGTATTATTCCTGTTCCTGTTGACGACAGTTCTTTCCGGTGGGCAGCAGGCAACCGCGGATTCAGAATTCACTCGCAGTGTAAACGCCATGCGTGTTAACGATGCCGCCATACGCATCGATGGGTATCTCGATGATCAGGTATGGCGGGAAGCACATTACTCCTCTGATTTCATACAACGCGATCCCCTGGAAGGGCAGCCTGCGACTGAACGGACAGAGTTTGCACTTCTATATGATGATGAGTATCTCTACGTCGGAGTGAAGGCATATGACTCCGATCCGAGTGGAATACGCAGTATCCTGAGCCGTCGCGACGATGAGATTCCCAGCGACTGGGTGCACGTATCCTTCGACAGCTACAACGACCATCGCACCGCGTTCGAGTTCTGGCTTAATCCCCTGGGAGTGAAGCGCGATCTGAGACGCTACGACGATGACAATCATGATACTAACTGGGACGCCATTTGGGAGGGCAAGTCAGCCCTTCTGGATGATGGCTGGTCCGCCGAGTTCCGGATTCCCTTCCGCGAGCTGCGCTTCTCCAATGGCGATAATCACGCCTGGGGCCTGCAGGTGTACCGCTTCATCTCCCGTAAGAACGAGGATAATTTCTGGGCGTTCTGGCCCAAGGATGAGACCGGCTGGGTCCGCCATTATGGCCGCCTGAACAACCTCAAGGGTATTCCCCGGCAGCGGCGCATCTATTTTGCCCCCTACACCACCGGCCAGGTTGCTACCTCCAGGGAATACGTGACCCCCGTACACCCGGAAACCTACGACCTGGGCAGCAACCTTGGTATGGACATGAAAGTAGGCGTCACCAATAATCTGACACTCGACTTGACACTCAATCCTGATTTTGGCCAGGTAGAGGCCGATCCTGCGGAGCTGAATATCTCCGGTTTCGAAACATTTTTCCCTGAACGGCGGCCTTTCTTCGTGGAAGGAGGCAATATCTACCAGTATTCCCTGGGAATCGGGGATAATCCCATGGCTAACAATTCCCTGTTCTACAGCCGGCGCATCGGTCGCTACCCACACCACTCTCCCGACTCCGACACGAGCTATGTTGATACCCCCACCGCTACCAGGATCCTGGGAGCAGGCAAACTTTCGGGCAAGACCCGTTCCGGTTGGTCTATCGGTGTGCTGGAAGCGGTGGCAGCCAAGGAGGTGGCAACCATTGAATATGAGAATGAGGAAATCCCCAAAGAGGAAGAGACTGCCGAACCGTTGACCAACTACTTCATCACCCGCGTGCAGAAAGACTATCGGGAAGGCCGGACTACTATCGGCGGGATATTAACTGCCACCAACCGCCGGCTGGAGGATGATCACCTGGACTGGCTCCACCGGGATGCCTACACTGCCGGGTTCGACTTTAGTCACCTGTTCTTGGACGATAGCTGGGAATTCAGCACCACGATCGGGATCAGTAAGGTAAAGGCATCCCGGGAAGCAATCCTGGAGACCCAGACCAATTCCAACCACCGGTTTCAGCGTGAGGGAGCATCCCATTTGGGAGTCGATTCCACCGCTACCAACCTGAGTGGTTTTGCCGGGAACGTGATGCTGGATAAGGTGAGTGGTGAACATTGGCGTGGTGCTTTCGGAGGCTGGTTCTACTCACCGGGTTTTGATGCCAATGATGTGGGCTTTAACCGTGACGTGGACAACTCCATCAATTTCATCTGGTTGCAGTACCGCGAGGATGATCCCGGGAAAATCATCCGCCGGTGGAACTTGAACTTCAATGGCTGGATGGGTTTCACCTTCGCCTGGTTTGACGAGGTCATTGCCCAGGGAGGTAACTTTAACGGGAGCATCACCTTCATGAACTACTGGTCCTTGAACGGCGGCATCAATCGTGACTTCCGTGGACTGAACACCACCGGTCTGTTGGGAGGTCCCGCCATGACGGAAGATCCTTCCGGCAATATTTGGGTCTCGGCAAGCAGTGATTATCGCAAGGCACTGTATGTTGGGGCCAATACCAGCATGGGGGGTGCTCCGGAGAGCGGGATTACATACAAAAACATCTCCGGTCAATTGACCTGGCGTCCTACCGACTACTTCTCTCTCACTGCCTCATCCAGCTGGAACAACATGCACGATACCTGGGCTACCTGGGACGATTTCGGGCCACTCGCCGATGAACAGACGGGCGAGGAGCACTACCTGATGGCCACCCTGGATCGGTCCACCCTCAGTGGCACCATCCGGTTTGATCTGTCACTGACGCCTGATCTGACGATCCAGTACTACGGCAATCCTTTTGTGACAGCCGGAACCTATAGCGGCGACAAACTGGTCCGGGAGGGACAGTATGAGGCAGAACACTTCGATGAGCGTTTCCGCACCTTTACTGCTGCGGAACGAGACTTTGACGATGATCCCTACACCTACGACATCGATGGTGATGGCCTGGCCAACTTCACCTTGTGGAACCGGGACTTCAATTACAAGCAGTTCAGCTCCAACCTGGTACTGCGGTGGGAATACCAGACCGGTTCAGCCCTTTACCTGGTGTGGGCACAGAACATGTCCGAATCCCTGGAGACTGGTGATTTTCACGTAGGCCATGATCTAAGGGATCTTTTCGGCCTGGACGCCGAGAACATCTTCCTGGTGAAGGTCAGCTACCTGCTGAATATTTAGTGGCAGCCTGAATTCCGACTATCTTGCTGGACTTGCTTTTAGCAAGCTACCTTTTTCCCATATCCTGGGCCTCTCTGCTATTAGCTTCCATGCGTCCCTTCAACGCCTGTAGCGAGGAATCCCAATGATCGATAAGACTTTCCTGACCGCCATCCTGAACAGCATTGACCACCCGGTACTCTTCGTGGATACCGATCACGTGATCCGGTTCAGTAATACCGCTGCCGATAAATACTATGGAAAACTCGGCTATTCAGATCTGCTGGATAAATCGATTTTTGATTGGCATAATCCCGATTCCAGCCGGATCATACGGCAGGTCTTCCAGGCATTTCTCGATGGTGAGGACGAGTGTTATCTCACCACCAACGATGATGGCTTCAGGGTCTATATGCGGGCTGTACGGGATGCTGACGGCCAGCTGCTGGGTTATTACGAACGGTACGAGGCCGCTGCCGAATACCGATCGGAACCGGCTTAAGGAGTGTAGTCAACCGATACCACGCCGGAAGTGGGGTTCGGTTCATGGTCCTACCGTCGTGAAAAATAAAAAGGGGACGGAAAACAGGGCTGGAACTTGCCCAATGGTGACCACTCTCGACCGTCAGATGCAGCTGCTTGTTGTGCTTGGTTGCTGGTTAATATTATCCAGCAGATCATCCAGCAGCTAATTCTTCGATAATTTTTGAGCAGCCTCCATCGCATAAATAAGCGGCATGGTCACTGACATTCTCGAACTTCCGTCCGACTATTTTGGAGCACTCGAATTCATAATCCGTGCTTTTCAGAAACCTGTCCATCAGATCGTCGAACTTTGAGGTGAAGGTTTCATCATTCCATAGGTTTTTCACGTCCGGTTCCTCTTGAAGCCTCATTCCCATGATCCAAATAGCGGCTCCCAATGCCCCACAGGCACCTCCGGATAAACCAATACCACCTGCTAATCCCGCCGCCATGACCGTATGCATGTCGGATACGCCCATCTTTTGTGCCAGCATTGCCGCGCAACTTACCGGAGTCGGGGGCACTTCGACGTGCTCATCGGAGAGAACGGAATTGATCTCATCGAATGCTGACCGGGCATATTTAGCGGCCATACGAAAGCAGCCTATGCTTCCGCCTTTTATAAGGAAATACATGATCATCTGCATCGTAGATGATGACTTGTCAATATGAGTTATTTCAATGCAATTGATATGGCTGTTGTCCGCTCGGAAGGCCTCCACCAGCCTTTGTGATGCAATAAGTGCCCTGGTTTCAGCTTCTGGGCCCGGACCGATAAGGCGATACGTCTGAGCTCCTGCTGCAAGTGCCGCACCCCAGAGCATACCGCACTGGTAGCCATGTTGCATGATTCCGCCCGCAAAGGGAGCAACTGCGTGCTCTTCGGGCTCCAAGGGGTGATCGAATGCGCGGTTGAGAACTCTCAACAGTGTTTCTGATCATGTCCCAACTTTTAGAAATGTACGCGTTGTTCTTAATGATGATAGCTTACTTGTTGCTTGGGTCATTTTAGCTCCTCTTGCTTTTTCAAGATCACTCGAATTCATTGGGCTCATCATATGGCCCACAATCAATTGTTATATGCAAACGATCTGCTAATCTATTTATATTTTAAGAACGAAGCATTTATTTGGTTTTCGGGCGCGCTGCTGTTAGGACCAGTGGTAACGTTTGACCTACCCATCCCGGTTATCAAAATGGCATCTGCCCCTTTAAGCTTAGCTTCCTCGATCAATTTTGCTTGAATCACTTCACTGGAGGCCCATACACCACCGCCAATTGCATGTCCAATCACGGTGTATTCCTGGGTTATCTCATCTTCAGAGAAATACGTGTCAATGCTCGTTGTTGGACCAAATGAATTTCCAACGTAATTCACAGTTGCGCACCCAAATATCAAAAATGCTGCAAGTATGAATACACTACCCGATTTAAACATGCTTCTAGACATGGTTTCACTCCCTCGTTTTTAAAAACTATCTGCCAGTTATTGTTAAGTTGATCATTTTCAGGGTCTCTGTCCTGGTATTATGTCTCTTATGAAACGATCTCGTACACTTCGCATTGCTCTGCCATTACGCACTATGCTTCACAGTAATGACCACTTTTCCTCGGGCGTGCTCCTCGTGGAGATAGCGCATGGCCTCGGGGACCTCACTCAGCGAGTACGTTCCATCGATGACCGGTGTGAGCTTTCCGGATTCAATGAGCTCCTTAAGAACAACCAGGTCCTCATTCGTCGGCACTGCCATAAACATGCGCCCCTGCTGGCGCATGAACGCTGACAACACATACGCTTTGATAACATAACCCATTCCGCTATGGCCGCTGTTTGGTATAATACTACCTTGGGGAGTCAGCGAGCGCCTGAGGTCTGAGAACGAACGACTGGCCACATTGTCGAGGATGAGATCATAATGCTGCCCGCTTTGCGTGAAGTCTTCCTGGGTGTAATCAACGACATGGTCCGCGCCGATCGATCGGACCATGTCCACGTTCCTCGTGCTACAGACACCGGTCACTTCCACTCCGAACGACTTGGCGATCTGAACGGCGAAAGTTCCCACGCCTCCCGACGCACCATTGATCAAGACCTTCTGACCTGGCTTCACCTTCCCCGCATCACGAAGACCTTTAAGGGCGGTAAGTGCCGCGGTAGGCACGGCCGCGGCCTGCTCGAATGTGAGGTTGGCCGGTTTCATCGCGACCTGTTCTTCGTCTGCGCTGGCGTACTCTGCGAAAGTGTGGCTACACGAGCCGAATACCTCATCACCCGGCTGGAACCGCTTCACCTTCTTGCCGACCGCCTCGACTTGCCCGGCCAGGTCCCATCCAAGGATATAGTTCTTTGGCTTTGGAAACCCGACTATGAAACGAACAAGCCACGGTGAGCCGCGCATTGAGAAGTAATCGCCTGCGTTGACACCTGCCGCATTAACGCGTACCAGCACTCCATCATCCTTGACCACCGGTTTGTCGACTTCCCTGAGTTCGAGAACATCCGGTAAGCCGTACCCCGTTTGAACGATTGCTTTCATACGTATTCCTCCAGGATTGCTCTTGTTCGGCACAGCCCCACATAACTCAACAGGAGGGGGCCCGAAAACGAAATCACAATCTCTACTGCATGGTTATATTGCGGCGGATTCAAGCGCACGTTTCTCCCACCGTTCGACGTTTACACCTTTAATTATAAGCCACAAGGGGAATAGCACCTCCCCCCAAAACGTGTACAGGCTAATGGTCGCATCGAAGTTGGGGAAAACAAAAAGTGCCACAGATTCTATCAGATAGCCAAAACCTCCAATTATCAACAGGATGCCCAGAATTCTGGGAATATAGCCCGACTTGAAAACTAAATAGCCCATGGGAAATAGCCAGAGGCCCCAAAATATACCGGCGATACTAATTCCATGCTCACGGATATCCAGAAATTGCATCACTTGAGCATGCAGCTGATCTGTAGTGAACGCTGCCAGATGTTCGGCACCACTTAAAAGCAACAGGGCCGCAAAACGACTAAGCTCACTGAGCATCGCAATAGGGACACCTATCAGAATGAAGATAACCATAAGCATCGCAAGGTTTTTATTAACCGGCTTTAGTAGCTTATACAGAAACAGAACTACAAATATCTGGATTAGCTGGGTGATCAGCGCGCTCACAATGCCGAGACGGAACAGCGATTCAGAAGCCTTGATATTATTGGCTGTGGTGGCGGCATCTCCGGGCACAACAAGGGTGGTGGAGACATACATGATGCCAAACATACCGAACGGGGCCATAAGTAGATACAGGAGCCCTGCGACTCTCGCAGTCTTATTGGGTGAATTCATCTCTTTCTCCTTTTTTTAGAGCAGTGGTGATGAGTTTCTGGCGCTTGAAACTAAGGGAGAGATCTGTCGCTTTCAAGGTTTAGCTCACGGAATCCAGCTGAGCCTCGGCGTAGCCTACGGCGAGCCGGGCGGGGCCTCATTCTGAACCGGCCAGCCGTATCTACGTCGCCCGGCTGGTAACACCCGAGCACACCAGCTCCATCAAGGCTTGTCCTGAGGCCAGCGAAGGATGCCCCTGCCCCGCATAAAGCGGGGGTGTTGTTGAAGTAAGAGCTCTACTGTCATAATACCAACCTTTCTGACACTCACTTTTTCTGGTCTCAATGCGGTGTCTCTATACCAATTTTTCGGGGCAGGAATTTAACCAATGGTAACTACTCCTGACCAGTTAGAGGGAGATATAGGTGTTTAAGAGGAAGCGTGAATCAAACCTTGGAGCGGAAGTATGTATCTCTTACTTTTTGCCCAAGTATCAAAAGGGTCTGAAGACCTGCAATGGCTTCCAATAAAAGAAAACGCCCATAGTATAGAGTAACGAGATTAATCATGACCACGAATGAAGATCATCCCCAGGGGACATCTGCAGCAGCAAAGGGTGCGACCATCGGTCTTTTGCATCGGCTGGGTAATTTTCTATTTCGCAATCGCAGTTACACACCGGTGCCACTGGCTATTGTTCTGGTCTGGCTGGCGGAGGTAAATCTCCCATCAGCAATTGTGGGTCTGGTCCTGGTATTTGGGGGTGAGCTGCTCCGCCTGACCGCGGTCAGGTCATTTGGCCGGGGTGTCCGGACACGCCAGGTTGGGGCTCATCAGCTTGTAACCTGGGGATTGTATGCCTATACCCGCAACCCCCTGTATCTCGGCAACCTGTTGCTATGGGTGGGCGTGGTGGTATTTGCCTCGGGGCGAGCCATGCCCTGGATGCTGGGTACGGTATTGATCTTTTTCCTGCTGCAGTATACCCTGATCATATCACTTGAAGAGGCCAAGCTCCGGGATCTTTTTGGTGAATCCTATCGGCGCTATTGTCAAGCCGTGCCACGGGTGTTCCCACGCATCCGTCGGAAACAGGATAGTGTCCAGACCGAAAAGGCAACTTTAAAGATCTGGCGCTATGCTTTTCGACATGAGCGTAGCACCCTCTGGGCGATTGCCGCCATACTACTCCTGACGCTGCTTTCCAGCTATCTCAAAGCCTGAGCATCCCTCCTTCACCTGGGGCTTTTTCCGTGACTCGGGACAGAATTAACGGACACTGCATCTAAGGCTGCTGAAGCGGCTTTTCGTGTCAATTGCTGACACACCTGTCCGGCGTAGCGTAGACGGATAGATTAGCCCCCGCCGTAGGCGGGATTCAATTTGACCAATGGTGACCTATCTTGACCGTTAGATGCAGCGCTTTGTTAGGTCTTGTTATTATTCCCCACAGTTATGACTACATTTCCTTTTTTGTGCCCTTGATCGACATACTTGTGAGCCTCGACAATTTGTTCCAGCGGATAGGTTCTATCTATGACCGGTTTTAACTTTCCCGCCTCTATAAGCTCTTTGAGAAAATTTATATTTTCAGCACTTATCTTTCCGGTCCCCGTATCACCTGCCCGTCCGTATGTCCCGTTCGAAGTCAGTGATTTCCTGCAATTTGATTTCGAGAGCTTTATGACGGCATCCAAGATGACATCATAACGCTCTCCTCTTTCTGTAAAATCCTCTTTTGTGTAATCAATTACCGTATCGGCTCCCAGAGATTTCACCAATTCCAAATTCGTGGTACTGCATACCCCGGTAACTTCTGCCCCAAAGTACTTGGCAAGCTGAACCGCAAAAGTACCTACACTTCCAGAAGCGCCATAGATCAGAACTTTTTGTCCGCTCTGGATATTTGCCTTATCTCTAAGGAAAAGCAATGCAGTTAACGCCCCGGAAGCAACTCCGGCAGCGGTTTCCTCGTAGGTCATATTCGCCGGTTTAATAGCCAGTGCCCCATCTTCAGGCAGGCATTTGTACTCGGCATAGCCACCAAACGTAAAACCGGGAAAAGTAGATGCAAAAACTTGGTCACCCTCTTTAAATAGCTTCACATCTTTGCCTACTGCTTCAATTTCTCCGGCGATCTCAAATCCTAATATATTTATTCTTTTTGGCCTAACGAGACCAAAGTAAAACCTTGCATAAAATGGGTCAGCCTTTCGAATCTTACAGTCCCCTATCGTTACTGATGTCGCAACTATTTTGATGAGTACTTCATTGTCCTTGGGAATAGGTTTGGCTACCTCTTTGAGCTGCAGAACTTCGGGTGGTCCGTATCTTGTCCATACAATCGCTTTCATATGTGCCCTCTATGATTACTTTGATATGAGAAAATCCGAGCAAAAATACCGTTGCCAAATGTTCAGCCCGCAAGGCTCTATCGCTGCTGTCAGATCGCAGATGTTAGTGCCGGCGCCGTTTACGCACATTTCTCTACTTCTTCCCGTAGATGTGCTTGCCTATGCGCCGGATGCGGGCCATCTCCTCCGCGTCTAGAGGCCCAGCGTCCAGAGCCATGAGATTGTCCTCCATCTGTGCTGCGGTGGAAGGCGCCGTGGCACAGACGTCCACGTCGGGATGGGAAAGAACGAAGCGGTAGCAGTCGGCTGGGGCAAGCGGGTGCTCGCCTGCCGGCATGAGCTTGGGCCTGAGAAGCTTTCCCCAGCAGGTGGCTGTAAAGATTACGATTCCCGGCCGGTTCTCCTGCGGCAGGTGCGGGAAGATATCCTGTTCGGCTCCTGTGTGCACGGCGTTGTACCGGATCTGAAAGAAGTCCACCGGCGCCTTTACCTCTCCTCGGGCGATCTTCCCAAAAAGGGGCCGCTCGTGGCTGGACATGCCCACGAAACGCACCTTGCCGCTGTCCCGGAGCCGATGCACCCGGTCGACAAACTTCTGGTCTGGAGGTTTGGGCTGACCTTGTATGACTAGGAGATCGACCTGCTCGATCCTGAGCTTCTTGAGCCAGCGCTCAACGAAACTCTGGAGGGAGAAGCTGGCAAAGGCCGGCCGGGCCAGCACGATACGCAGTTCGTCGCGGTTCTGGGGAGCAAGGTTGTGGATGGCCGACACCATGTGCCCCGGCTTGAATACGGACAGCCACAAGTAGTTGATATCGTACTCGTGAAACGCCTTCTCTATGGGCGCGGCAGGTATGCCGTAGCCCGAGGCAATGCCCAGCCGACTGACCATCAGCCCGGTTCGACCTAGCTGCACGTGTTGTCGGAAATCCGTGTGTTGCCCGCCCCTGGCAACAGCTGGACGGTCATCATTTTCTATCGCTTGCATGTGTTACCTTTCGGGAATTGCCTCGATGTGGTGAATCGAAGTGTAGTTCACCACGATCTAACCTACACGTTTGTAAGACCTGAACTCACAGTGAAGCTTCGCATGCGATTGAGCACAGAAGCCAATTCCAGACCTCTGAATTGAGCCAGGTCACCCGTGAGCTTTGGATCCAGCAGATCTAATCCCTCGCCTTGGATATCGTTCATGGTTCGCACGACAATTCGCTTGAACTCTGTCTTGCCATCCATATACTGCTTGGCGTGCAGAATGGCCAGTCCAATCGCCTTGGTCTGTGCCTGTTCAACAAGCTGCTCCACATCAGACAGATCAACTTTGCTTTGTCCGAAGATGAGCCGCCCTGATTCCGGTGCCGATACCCTGAGGTGACCATATTCGTTATGCGGATCAAGTCCATCACTTCTGGGGAAGCGCTGCCGCGGCTTTACAAAAGAGCGACCACCTTCCTCCTCTCTCTCCGTTGCATAGCGCGTCGCAACCTCTCGAGCTCGTTCACTTACGTCCTGCGGCTGAAACTTGAGCAGTTGAATAACGCAATCCGCCACGCTGAGGTAATCCCCCGATCCTCCCATTACCAGGATGGTCGAGATATCATGTTCCTTGTAGAGTTGCCTGACTCTATCGACGAACGCCGTTATCGGCTCATGCTCCTTGGCAACCAGCTCCTGCATGCGTTTATCACGAATCATGAAGTTCGTCGCGCTGGTATCTTCATCTATCAGAAGGACCTTGGCCCCAACTTCTATCACCTCACTGATGAACGCAGCTTGAGAGGTGGATCCGCTGGCGTTTTCAGTGGAAAAGGAAGTGGTTGCTTCCTGAAGCGGGATATCCTTGATAAAGGCCGAGATGTCAGTCTTGACCACGCTTCTGCCACTGGCAGCGCGCACTTTCACGGTCTCGGGCACTGAAACACAGTATTCCCGTCCATCACCGGGAATATGGTTGTAGATACCTAACTCCAACGCTTCGAGGAGTGTCGATTTGCCGTGGTAACCTCCTCCAACGATCAATACTATGCCTTTGGGAATACCCATTCCCGTGATGGCACCTGCGTTCGGAAGTTCGAAGCTCACCCGCAAGTTCTCCGGCGATTCGAATTTGACGACGGTTGGCGTTTCCAGTGGCCTTTGATCCACCCCGCTCGATCTCGGCAGAACCGATCCATCGGCGATGAAAGCCACCAGACCGGACGATGGAAGATGGTCGCGGATATACTCGGCGTCTTCAGCGGTCTTGAGGTGCTGGCCCAGTGCTTCGAGGTCCAGGCTTTCAGCAAGCAGCGATGCCTGCACAATCTCCGGTAGTTCCTTAAACAGCATGACTTCAGCGGTTTTTGACTTGATCGCCCGTTTGGAAGCTGGAAGTCCAATAAAGAACCGTACCTCGACGAATTTGTCATTGACGACTACCGATGTGCGTTCCAGAATCGTCTGGCCGGGCTCCATAACGGTGATGAGGCCGCTGTTGCCGGTACCACGTCTACCCTTGCTGATCCTCACACATTGCCTGTGAAACTGCCTCGCCAGGTAGTCCCGCAGGGCAATCTCTCGAATGTGGGATGCTGTCATCTCTTCGGAAATGCCAGCCTTATCTCGTGCAACTCTGGCCCGGTACACACCTGTGCCGGGTGGCGCATACGGATCTTTGGGGATACGGTCAATGTAGAGTTCAAAGTGTGGGTATTGCCACGGCCCCTTCAGCGACTGGTAAGCCCCATAGTCCTGACCATCCAGGTGCTGGAGCTGCTGTTTCAATTGCTCCAACGGTTTCATGGTGATTCTCCAGTTTGGATATTTATTTCGATTATACCCACACTCTCTGACCCTCACAAGATTATTCCCACCAACAATTGCAGGCTCTTACAGCGGATTTTTTATGCTCCTGCGTCAATGGCTCCCACCATCGGCGGAACTGTACCCCACTGGAGGTGGTATCCTTCCTCCTCTTTCCCCCTCTCGCAAGCCAGCCCCGTCATAAATCCCGCTGTAAGCGGGGCCGAAAGCGCTGGCCCACCCCGTTTTCCCGCCCTCATGTGACATTTGCCGATGGATTGGCAATCAACAGAAAAATGCCCTGCCATCTGGAAAATCAAACTCCGCAGAATCTTTGATGATTACTCTAGGTATCCAGGAGCATACCAACAATTCAAGCCTTGTATTCAGGAGATTCCAGACATTATCCCCTGAATACCCCAATGCATTTTAGCTAATTGCAGGTTTTTGTATTGCTGCAAATGATTTTTTTGTATGCCCTACTGCAATTCAAGGATTGCTAATATAGCATAGTAATATTACTTTTATGCCCTTGAATTCTAAAGGATTCGACGTTTGAAAAACATGCATACAGAACCCTGAGTAAGGAGTTAGAGAGACCAATGACTAGTAAATATTCAGAAGGATTCGGTGAACGTTTTCGATTCCTCCGTAGAAGAGCTGATCTAAGCCAGGAGGAAATAGGCGTAAAGCTGGACGTAACACGTCAAACAATCAGTGGGTACGAGACCAGTCGGTTATCGCCCTCCTCCAAGTCCATCGAGCGGATGTGTGATCTCTACGGGATCAATCCCTGGTGGTTAATGTATGGTGTGGGTGGACCCTCATCTGATCCCCAGGATGTGTCGCTTCAAAAAGAAGCAGCCCATGTTTCGCATTTGGGGGAAGAGCTAACGAACGAGCAGCGTTCCTTAATAGAGTATATCAAAGAGGATAAAGACGTAGCAATCCAACTCGCTCGAATGTTGTGGGATAAAGCCCTCAAAAAGTAGTAGACCAAGGAGGGGTGGGGAAAATCAATCCCCGCCCTTATCGTTTCTTTACAGCTTAAAGGCTTGGCCGCATGCCAGGTTGTGATAGAGGATGGCAGTGGCACCAAACGATCTCATTTGCTAACCTCCACGACCGAATGAGGAGTTTTGCCACCGTTCGGCGCAGATCATTTTCAAGCAAGGAGAAATAGAAATGGGTGATAAGGGGAAAAAAGATAAAGGCAAAAGGGAACAACAGAAGAAAAGCCAGACTACTCCAAAGGAAAAACGAAAATTAAAAAGAGAAAAGAAGAAATAAATGCCCATTGCTGTCCGGTGACCTTCGACCTGCCCCTATTTTCTAGCCCACGATTAAAGTAATGCTCCTCGGCTTCGGCTAACATGTAATAAACCCATTCCTGGTAGCTCTTGATTGATTGTTGGTGCTGCTGAAGTAGGTACCAGAGCAGTCTCGTCATAAATCCCCCAGTAAGCGGGGCCGAAGTCGGGGGCCTGTCCCCATTTGTCGCCCTTGGGCGGCCAGGGCGAGCTATGTCTGAGGACCGTACCGACCATTCGGGACAGACCGAGTTTTAAAACTCGCCGACCGTCTGGGCCGGGCCGGGTCTTTGACGGCTTCTTTATGGTACTTTTCTTTCTAAAAGAATAGGACAAAGATTTTCTTTTCAGGGGGATAAGGTCGTCTTCATCCCATATCCGATATCCGAAATCCGACATCCAGCATCGAGTATCCCGGGAGCGCTCTTTGACAATATGAAAAAAGCCCCGTACGGGGCTTCGGCTTGTGCCGCGGATAGGACTCGAACCTACACATCCAGATGGACACTGGATCCTAAATCCAGTGGGCGTCCCTGGAGTAATTCAAATGCGTATCCGGTCCGTATCCGGGAAAATGACGTTAATTGTGACTTTTGCTCGATCGAAACTCACCAGATGTCTCCATCAACTCACTAGATAGCCTACGTTTTTCAGCTAAACCTCAGAAGATTATCTCTGTTGTGTCCTGAAAAGGGATTGGCCGTGTCTCGAAACGGTAAAAGCGCTGGGTATTAGGATTTTAATTTTGAGATGAGTTTTGTGACACCCAATGAGGGTTTTGGGATAGGTCTATGACACTAATGACGAGATGTGTCAGCAAGGACGGTTTTTAGGATTTTACCCTACTTCAGCAACTCCCCCGCCTGCGGTGGGACTAATCTGACGCTTACTTTAATAACAGCATCTTGATGCACTTGGTGTACTCCGGTGTCACCAGCCGGGCAATGTAGATTCCGGAGGCAGCTTGCCTGCCATTCCAGTCAACCTCATGGTACCCCGACTCAACGTATCCATCCACCAACCTCGCCACTTCCCGGCCAAGAATATCGTAAATGGACAATGTGACTGGGCCTACGTGGGGCAGTTCGTACCGGATGGTGGTGGCAGGATTGAATGGATTGGGATAGTTGGGCAGTAGCTCGATCACTTGAGGGGTGATGCCAGCAAACTCACGGATTGTGAGAGCCGGACTAATCAGGCCTTGATGACGCAGGAGGGCTTCCGTGAAATAGTAATCGGCGTAAATCAGGGAAACATCCACTTCGCTATCGCTGTTATGATTGCCAACCCCGTGTAGCAGGATGCCGCTACTGTTGGACGATTCGGCCAGGTAGGAATCCGATGCAAGCGATGCCAGTATATTTTCAGCAGCGTTCCAGTATTTCGTCTGCAGCTCCGTGCTGTCAACCAGGCCGCTCAGTTCCAAGAGACCTGATGCGGCGATGGCTGCGGCGGAGACATCTTTTTCCTCGTTCGGGATGTTGGGGGCGAAATAATCCCAGTAGGGCACATAGTCTTGCGGCAGATGGTCAACTACGAAATCGGCCAGCTTGCAGGCAGTTTCCAGAAACCGATTATCACCCGTGTGGCGGTAGGCCATGGTGAATCCATACAGTCCCCAGGACTGCCCCCGAGCCCAGGTTGATTCGGTCGTATACCCCTGCCCCGTTTCCTTCTGGATAACCGCGCCTGTGGTGGGATTGTAGTCCACGATCTGGTACGTGCTGCCGTCAGCTCGAACATGATCCTCGATGGTCCGTAGTGCGTGGCTGACCGCTATATCATAGAGCTCCGTCCCACCCCCGTGTTTCGAAGCCCAGAAGAGCAGCTCCAGATTCATCATATTGTCGATGATCACCGGAAAGGTTCGGTTATTCCAGGACCTGATACATCCCACGTTAGAATTGAAGCGCGTTGCTAGCGACTGCGCCGACTGAAGGATCACCGGCTTGTATTCCTCTTCGCCCGCAAGTAGATAGCCCCGACCGAAGCTACAGAACATCTTGAATCCCACATCGTGGGTACCGGTGTCATACTGTTCACTTGTCATTCCTGCAGTCCAGAACTGAGCCCAATCATTCCAGTACTCATCGGAGGTATATGCATACATGTTCCAAAGGCAGCCGGGAAAAAAGCCGCTGGTCCAGCTGCCGGAGCTTTTCGTCGTCCAGTTGCCATTTTCATCCGTGCTGCGGGCGAAGCGGGTGGCATCCCCGATCTCTGTTATGGAATTGCTGAGTTGCTGCTCCGCAAAGTCAAGACTATGAATGATAAGAGAATCAAGACTCTGGGCATTTAGAATTCCTGATAGAAGGAATCCAGTCAATGAGAGTGATTGCATCAACCTGGTCGGTTTCATTCAATAATCCTGGTACTAATCGTATCCGCTATTATTCAGTATATTTCGGTGATAGGCCTTTAACAGTTCCCTTCAAGTCCCCGGCCGATAAATCGTCGGTGAAGTTTGACCAAAACCAATTCCTGTCGATTAAGAGATTGTAGGTATCCAGCTCACGATCTTCCAGCGCGGAAAGCTCATTCCCATTGACGAATTGCAGGCTAAAAGAATAGGTTCGATGCTCTTCTGAGAGCGCATGCGGTAATGCCTTTAATGGATTCGTCCGGTCGAAGTAGTCATAATCATCCTCCAGACGCCCCTGAATGAACACCTCAAACTCATTGTACCAGAAATGGCATTTGACATGAATCTGGGCTTCCGGATCGCGGATAACCATGTTGATACTCTTATCACTCGGACCAATGCCCACAAAAGCAGCGTTGATTTTCATGGCATGGTTTTGGGGATCGTGAGGATTCAGGAAGCTGCTGACCCCAATATTGCTGCCTAAATGATCAGCCGGGTACCAGGACCACAAACCATATTTCCGCCAGGACAATCGCTCGGGGAAGCGATGGAGAAGGTTAGCGTTCTTCATTTCCTCGGTTACATGGCGGCTGGTTACGGGGAACCGCCAGGAGACGCCATATCCCTGCGGGGGCAACATCACTGTCAGTTTGATCAAGCCGTCGGGATGGATTTCCCACACCGACTTCATCGAACCGTTCTGGTACCCATGAAGCGTCTCTACTTTAGCCATCGAAGCATCGGCCGCTACGGAAACCTCGAATTTTTCCAACCCCTGGGAGAACACCCGGCGGGTCCAGTTCTCTGTCGCGGTGCCAATACCGGTTCGCCAGTCGAACCAGCGCCCGGCGCGAGGCAAGGCAATTCTCTGGTTCAAATCAGGTCCGGTCAAATCCATTACCTCATCCCCGACTTCCACACGCCGTAACAAACCAAGGGTGCTGTCAAACCAGTATGCGCCACCCTGCCACGATATGATAGCAAAGTCTCCCTCATACTTGATCTGCATATCACCCTTTGCCGGCGAATGCGACAGCTGCGGTGATACCTCTCCCCAAGTATATGGTAGCATGACCCGCTGCACTAATCGACCGCTGGAATCCCGGAATGAAAGTCGCAGGATATACTTGCCCTGATGTTCCGGAATTTCAGGCACCCTCACTTCCGCAATGGTGCGAGGCTCTACATCCAATTTCCATGTGCCTCTACGCGTGATGCTGTCGGAATCCAAAATTTCCCATTCGGACGTAATTTCGCTGAGGTTTGTATGATCGTATTGGTTTTCGATAGTCAGCGTTGGATGCCGCTCAGAGTCAACCAGGATAGGTTTATCTGAGACCTGCACGGGAGCGTAGACTTTGAATAGATGATGGTATTCCGGTTTGATACGGAATGACTCATCCACCACACCCCACCGACTCTCGTGATGCAGAGCAGGGACAATCTTTCCGGATCTATCACGCACATAGGGATCACGCCAGGCAAACGTGATGCAGCCGACCACCCAGGGATGCTTCCGGATGATATCCCAACCCCTTTTCAGTGAGTAGCCCCACAGATCATGAATGCCGGGATCATACTTCAGTTTATCCAGTTCGTAGGAGGGAGTATGGGCATATTCGGTTGGGAGAAATGGGCGTCCATCCCGTTTTTCTTCCCCAAATGACGCGGGTAGATAGTGCGGACAGATAAAATCAAGCCCCTCGTAACTAGCGCCTGGGTGGCAGAACTTGCGGTAGGGATCAATCCTGCGACTCAATTCCATGATCTGTGTGTACGCAGGAGTTGGCGTTCTGGGATTCTCATTTTGCAGCTCCCAAATAAGTATCGAGGGAGAGTTCTTCAGGCACATGAATGCCTCACAATACTGCTGGATCGCAAGGGGATCGTCAAATTGAAACTGATCCGGGCCAATACTGCTGATGACATATAGGCCTTTTTCATCACACACCCAATGCAGTGCTGGCGCCTTAAAGGCCCAACCCAGACGGACCGTATTAACATTGGCCCGTTTCATCAATTCCACTTCTTCAGATAAAACAGCAAACGGTGAGGCGTTACCAAAATCGGCGTGGCCACCTTTATACGCAATCCCCTTGAAAGTGACCGGTTGGCCATTGACCAGTAATTGTTCACCCTCGATCTCAACTGCGCGGAAACCGAAACGCTCAACGGCGATCGTTTTTACTCGTCCCTGGCTGATAGAGAGAGCAAGATGATACAGGTTTGGCGATTCAGCGCTCCAGGGCAGAATCCTATTTACCGGACCCGATTTGATCACCATGATCCTTTGACCAGCCGGTACCTCGATATTGCCGCCGAGCCACTCTAGCTGAATCTCCCTTCCTTCCGGCGATATAAGTTGGCCTTTCAAGGAAATCGTCTTTGATCGCCCGGTAGAGTTGTATAATGCAATACGGGTTTCAAGATTCCATTTTCCCTGCTCATCCTTTCCAGGGATCAGGTAGATATCTTTTACATAAATCCGGGGTACGGCATGCACCCAGATGGGCCTAAGGATGCCCCCGGTGTCAGGATAGCCACCCTTCCTGATTCTATAGCGGTCTGGGGGGGCGTATCCCTCCATACGTATATAGATAGCGATCGTATTCTCGTGTCCCGGCCGTAGATGGCTCGTTAGATTGACCTCATAGGGGGTCCATCCAATATGATCCGTAATACGGTTCCCATTGAGAAAGACTTGAGCCCGTTCAAACGTCCCCTCGCACTTTAGCAGCACCTCCTGCTCAGACCATGACTTTGGAATCGTGAACTTCCTTACAAATAAGCCCGATTGCTCAGCATCAAATCCCCAGCCAATTGAAGAAGCAGGAATCTCCAGCTGGTTCGGGGCTCGTTTCGAAACCTTGCCGGTTATTACATCCTTCGCCTGATGCTCATTCAAATCCGGCCAGAAATCCCAGGCTCCTTTCAAGTTGAGAACTGTGGGTGCATCCACTGCTTGCTTGACCGTGTTCTCATGAAGAGGAGTCCACGAGTATTGAAAAAGAATATCCGGTTCAATTAGTGCCATAACCATATGGGGATTAGCCAGTAGAAGCCAGACCATGAGAAATTTGGAGGCTTTCAGGTATTCACGCATAATAGTCACTGATATGAACTAGAGAAGATGTTGGCTGTAGATATTTCATTTTCATCGTACAAAAGAATAATAATGATTGTGCTGGTGCTCAATAAAGGTTTAGGTGGTAAGTGTACACACTTCATATTGTCACTCTCAGCGATAAAAAAGGGGGAATCTGACTGGAATCCCCCTTTATGCATTCATGTAATCCGTTTTGTTAGATCACTGTTTTGATATCACAATGCTTAAGCAGAAGCCTTCAGGGCCACCGCTTTTCCGGCAGCCCTGAAGACCTACTCACCTCAACCTACTTGAGGAGGACCATTTTCCTTGTTTCCATTAGATTGCCTGATCTCAGTCTATAGAAATAGACCCCACCAGACATAGAAGCACCACGATCATCCAAGCCGTCCCAGACCAGGGTGTAGGACCCTGGAGCCTGTACCTCATTTGCCATAGTGCGGACTTTCTGACCCAGGATATTGTAGATATCCAGCGTTACCAGCCCACCCATCGTGAGGGTGTATTCCATGGTGGTGTTCGGGTTAAAGGGATTGGGATAGTTCTGACGCAGCGCGAAGGTCTCCGGCACTCCCGGACCATCACTTATGGCTACCGTATGATCCCAGGTTCCCGGATTCCAGATCGTGATCGAGCTGCCCCGGTCCCCGCCATCGGATGCATTGCCGATCGCCTGCGATCCGGCCTGAAGCGTAAAGTCTCCGTTCGCGGGATCGGCCATCAACAGAATACCGTTGCCCTGGATATTATAACTACCCAGATCACCATGGCCACCGTGCCAGTCCTGACATGTACCACACCCCCAGCCAGATGAGTCAGAGGTGTTATAGTCCATGTAGGTCTCCACAAATAGACCTTTACTTAGCTTGATACTGAAATCGGCGATATCGTAGAAGATATTGTTCCGTAACGTATCGTCATTACTGGAGTATTTCAGGTAAAATCCGACGGGGTTTTCCGTGGGATCATACTTGTAATGGATCCCGTATTGTTCGATCCCGGGAAATCCAATGTCTACGAAGGTGCAGTTCTCTATCAAGGCTTCAAGAAATTCCTCCTGACCTGCCACTTCTGGACCGTAGACTTTGATACATTCGCCCTCCACTCGCCAGAAGGTGCAATTCTGCAGAATCAGCACACGTGTATAACCGTAATCGGTCTTGATGGCTTGATAGGTTTTGAACCTGGGGCCCCCGTAGAACAGGCTGTTTGTCACGACCAGGCTGTCGATCAGTACCTCTGACCCAGGAAAATCTCCATCCGCTCCGATCGCGTACCCGAAGCCGATGAACTGGCAGTGATCTATCTTAATATTCATACCTTCAAGACGGGGCTGGATGCCAACGTTGCTGTTGGCAGTAGCATCAAGCGTATCTACCTCGAAGGTCCACGCGGTGGTGGTATCGGTTTCGAAGATGATATTTTCGACGGTTAGATCACCGTTGGCATAGAGCGCGTCGATACTGTCAGCCACGTACCATTTTACCGTCGCGCCATCTGCTCCCTGGATCGTCAACGCAAAGGGAACTAGTACTGTATCTTCTTCAATAAAGGTACCTTCCGCCAGTTCCAGGATGTCACCTTCGTAGACGGTCCCCTCATCCAGCTTGGCGGAAATCACGTTCGTCCCTGGATCAAGCTGATGTGTTTCCTGAGCCCATATCATTCCAACGCCAGCCAAAATCAGTACCCCTGCAACCAGTATCTTGGTCTTCATGAGATTCCTCCTTCTTGGTTTATAATACAAACGTTCCGACTGAGAATAACGCCATCTCAGTACTGGTGATTATTTGTTGATTCTTCCCCCTCCTTTCTTGTCCCGAATTGCTTTTTTTTAGAATGAAAATCCAAGCGAAAAGCGATGAATAGGTCCGATAACTTCATCTGTCTCTGAATAGGCATAGTCGAATTGAAATCCAAGTGACCCGAAAGCGCTGGGCGACAAGCCGAACCCCGCCGAAAATGCTCCGATATCCGTATTATTCCGATAGCCTGCCCGAAATGCTATGAGATCAGCGAATGTGTACTCGCAACCGAGATGCAGCCGCTCTGCACCATCGTAGGGACTTGCCGTCGCGAGCATGATTTGTAGTTCGTGATGTTCCAATCCCTCGAACAGACTCAAGACATTCATGGCCATGGAAATTCTATAATTCATGGGGAGATTGAATGATTCGAATGAATAGGTGACCGATTCCCCAAAATTCCTCAGGCTCATCCCGATGCGCAGATCCTTGAATCCGAAATAGTAAATGGTACCGAAATCGAGAGCGGCCACACCCTGAATGTTCTCGGCATCTTCAACAGTCTCATACCCGCTGAACAGACCGGTCGAGTCATCATAGGTCGGTTCCTTGATATCGGTACTACCAAGATCCTCGTAGCAGTATTTAATCTGCCCTCCAACGGAGAACCTGTCGGTGATTTGTCTTCCGTAGGCCAGGCCAGCAACCCACTGATTTACAGTGTAGGAACCGTCTATAAAAAAGCCTTCGGGGTAAATCTCAATATCCTTGGTGGGGATTGTCCGTTCGATCTCACCATTATCGAACATCACGAGACTAAGACCAAACGTACCGAGTTTCCGGGTTCCAAAGGCAGCGGCTAGCGCATACTGGTTGATCTCGGCGATCCACTGCGTGTTGCTCAGACTTAGCGCCCCACCTTCGATTTTCGCTATCCCAGCCAGGTTCCCGAACAGGGCATTCACATCCCGATCAATACAGGTATAGGTGCCCCCCATACCCACCACGCGGGCACCGACATCAATATCCAAAAACGTCATGCTGGATTGGCCAAGTCTTTGGAACTCGTCGGGTGTCGTGTATTGGGCACTGGAGGATGCAACGACCAGGAGTACGATTAATATGATTGCGCTGCAATCACGGTTACTCATGAATATCTCCGGTATTTGTACAGATCCATTGGAATCATCCAGTAGGGCATGCTCTACTTGATCACCACAAATTTTCCGACTTTCGTATCATCGATCGGCGTTCCGTCATAGGCACTGCACTGATCGATCACATAGATGTACATACCTGATGCGATATACTGATCCGTCAATGACATCATATCCCAGTTATAGCTGGAGACGGGCAGGTTACCCCCCGAAGCATGGTGGTCCCGGAATAACAGTATTCCGTTCTGGGAAAAGATCCGAATACGGCAGTTTGCCGGTAGACCTGAAAAGGTCAGTTTGTCTGGGGTCCAGTCATAAACCTTGAGAGATTTCACGTTATAGGGATTGGGAATGACATGGACTTCATTAAGATCAATCCGCTCGCGATCATAGGGTTGGACTGAGCCGTAGGTTTGATCGGCTGTTTTCGGGTATGTGCGCCCCAGAAAATGGCTGCTCTCAATTCCCTCACTGCTGACCGATGTCACGTAGTACCAGTAATTGAAGACGGGATACACATCGGTATCAATCCAAGTGGTTGAATCGATTTCCGGAGAATATTCAATCCCTCCCCCGGGATCGTTTCCGCCGCATTGGTACACAAGAGTATAAGCAGGTTCACGACTTGGCTCAGCCAAGTCAAAATCAAGCCTGTCTCTTCGATAAACCCGATAGGCTGCGACATCCTCTACCGCCGTCCATGCCACCCGGCATCCCCCTACGGTGGCACCTAAATTCATGCTGGCAGGCCAGGCCGGTGGCACGCCAAGTTCCCCTGCAATCTGCTGCAGTGTCATATACAAATCGCCGCTATTCGTGACAAAACGATCATCGAACAGCTCCTGCACCCACTGAATTTTGGTAAACAGTGAATCCCGGCCGCTGCGCAATATCCGGTTCTTTTCACCCCGGGTGATGGTACCATCTCGATATTGAGCTCCCAGATCGATAGCTGTAAGCCAATCGATGGTCCCGACACCATAACACACGATGATTCGGACACTGTCACCAATGCCAAAATCATAAGGGCCAAAGCCCAGTGTTCCCATCTGGTTGTACCGGTTTTCCGCCGTAGCATCGCTGGTTTGATAGGACCAGTAGGAGTCATCGTTCTGAGGGGAATCATCATTCTTCCAGCCTGTCCAATCGAATGGAGAGGGTGAATCCGGCCCTTCATCAAGCACCTTGTACATGTCCTCAAACGACAGTTGTCTGCCCATCGATAGAATGTTGGTGGCATATGTACCCCCGAACGAAACATGAAAACGATGCGGCTGATCGGGATCATCGGTATGATCCGTAGGGGATTTGTCCGCATGCAATACCGCCATACCGGGGTATTGGGCGGCGGTGAAGACTCCCGATGAAAAGTAGAGGGGATCTCCCTCATCATCCTCCGCCTGGTGAAAATCGCCTGCATCACCATCCCAGCCATATAGCACCCTAAGCGCCTCTCCCCCGTCGGAATGCGCATAATCGACCCAGTCGTCGGTGCCTTCTTTCCACCCGGAGGAATTGGGCACTACTTCGCTGTTAGACACCACCGGCCGGAATTTTATGCCAACGTAACAGTCCTTGACCGAATCGCTATAGGTTATTTCCTGGGTGCCATCGTAACTGCCGGTATGCCCCGTATTTTTAAAAACATACTCGACAATCGCAAATTCATCCAGGCCAAACACATAGGCCCGTTGAGTTGCAGTGATCCCCATATAGGTATGGACAGTAGCCGTCCCCATTTGCTCGGTCGGCTGATCGGCAGGACCGTCAAAATCTTTGCCATCCAGCCAATCGCTGAGCGATAGATCTTCGTTATTGACGATTCTTGATGGTGGAGGATATTTCCAGTACCGCTGAGCACCAGGACCAACAGGGACCGTCACATGGTTCTTATCGACGGTATACCAGGCAGTGGCATCGGCGACAGAATACGGCAATAGAGTATCTCCGAGCATCCATTCACTAGCAATGGGATTCTCATTATTATAATAGGCTTTGGCCTGGAAATTTCTGGAGGCAATGATGATCCCGGCGCCATCCGCACAGTTCTTATCAAAATACCGGTGCTTGAGTTTGTAGACCTCATTCTCTTGGGGGTAGTAGATGAAGTCGGTCTTATCCGCGAACAGACTGGGGACGTATATCTGCATCTGACCGGTGCCGATAGCCAGCTTGTGGGTTTGGGCGGAGGCCATTGATATGGATCCCAGAAGTACAAAGAGTATGGAACGGGAAATTGGATTACCCAAGACAGTTGTTTTCATAGTAAATCAATCCATGATATTGTTAAAAGAACTGTCATCCGAAAAAAGTGTCATCCCTCTCTCATTTCTCATATGGCAATACCGCGTTACTTAAGTTCGAATCGAATTCCAGCCCAAATCTGACGGGGATTTAGGTACAGGAACCAAGGAGCTCCGTTAAAGGGCAGAAGCGTAGTGGGATTATTCCCGATAGCTTCTTCGGCCAACTCACTTCTTTCACCGGGTTTCCCGTCCACCTCATCCAATGCACTCATATAACTCTCAAAAGCCCCCGGTTTCTCATTGAAAGCGCCACGCCACATGTTCTTGGTATTAAACAGATTATAGACTTCCAGGTAGAAGACGGGTTTGAAACGGGATCCCATATGGAATTTCTTACTAAAGGTCATATTAACGGCCCAGTGTGGGATCCAGCGGATATTATTGCTGGGTGCGTAGGGCTGTTCAACGCGACTGGGATTGTACGTCTCCGGCGGTTGCTGACGCCACCAGAGGAGAAAGTGCAGATCGATATCTCCAATGGGCTTAATCCCTGCCAATCCAGGTCCAAAACCAGGCGGTGTATGAAAATCCAGACCGAGGTTGAATCGTGACTCAGGTGGACGTTTGATATTTTGATTCTCTTCACTCTCGCGGTCAAACTCCGAGGGGGTCTTCGTGGAGTCCTCATAAAAGGCTCTGAAACCGTACACACCGCGACTGTACATCTGAATGCTGTAATTGAACCAGGCCGTCAGGAATCTCCCCTGTCGTTTTTCGAGGCGGGCCTCTAGCCCCTGACTGCTCATATAGCGGTTGGGGCCCCAGGTATAGAAATTGGCGTATTCATATTGATCGCTATCTGTTCTTTGGATACCTCTGAATCCAATGCGGTCCATAAGCAGATTCTTAACGTCCTTATGATACCCGGATATGGCTACACGCATTATGTCGGCAATATTATGTTCGTAGCCGATCTCATATTGGATAGCCTTCTCAAAGGGCAGTTCTGGATCACCAAAGTGCTGAAAGTAGAGTGCATCCCGACGGTAATAGATATATTGGCGCTCGAAAGGTGGTTCCTGATAATAATGCCCCCAATTGAAATAGACCTTTGCCGTCTCGCCAATAGGATGGGAAATGCTGAACCTGGGTGCAATGGCAGTCTTGATTGGGGGCTGATAACGCTCCTCGATACCTGCACTATCCCCGGGTTCCACTCCCGTCCATACCCAGACTGGATTGTATGGATCACTTCGCCAGTTCCACCACTCGTCGGGTATCCTGATGTTGGCGCGTACGCTGGCGTTGATCACCGCCCCCTCAAAAGTCAGATTATCAATCAACCAAACAGCTGCACTTTTAGGTTGCACATCCCACAACCATTTGCCCATCCGGTCTATCGTATTTCTGTACTCCCGTTTTCTGAAATCATAGGACAGGTATTCGAATCCGATGTTCACCTGATTACGGTTATCGACCTGGCTGGTGAGATTTGCCCGGATACCCATTGTTCGAGCAGAATTTCGTTCGATGTATCCGTAGCTGCCCCCAAGAGGCATCTCCAGGATATTGCTTACCGGGGTCTCCCAAAAGCCCAGCGGCGCCAATGCCAAGGGTCCCGCCAGTGTCACCGATGCAGAGGGATCGTCGGGATCGGTCAAAATCACGACTTGGGATGTATCTCTCAGGGGGGGTTGATCACCAAAAGTGCGATAATTATCCGCAATGAATTTGACTTCGTAGAAGGTGCGCGGACTGAGTTGATGCGTTAGAGTCAATCCGTATTGATTGCGGTACTGCCCTTGGATTCCCATCATAGAAGTATAGGGATATGCTCCATATCCCGACCAGGCAACCTGTTCTACGCCCTCATAGGGATAACGTTTTTCGGATTGAAAGTCTGGATTACTGGCACCTAAGTCGCCACTCTGAGATTCGCTACGATAATAATCATAGCGGTTCATCCCTGTTTTCTCAGTATAACGAATATTGAATGAGACCTTGATTGACCGGGAAGGTCTGGTCGTCAGTTTGAACATGCCGTTCTGATCGAAATAGTGATCTAACGGACCTGAATACAAATAATAACTCTTCTCCCGTCGAAACGAGGTAAAGAAAGTGGTTTTCTTAAGCAGCGGCACCGGACCTCCGAAGGTTCCACTGATAACCATGTCCGAATTATCACCGTATTTGGTGGCCTCATCCCGCATTAGATACTTGTAGAATTCCTTTATCAAACCCGGATGATCGTAGTAGGGACTGTTCGTATTCTGGCTGTGGGCAATACGTTCCCATTTATTCGCCACCGTATCAATGGTGACGGATTGACCGCTATCATTGATGTAGGTCCATTGATAGGCCAGTGTGTCATTGGTATAGCCTACCAAATAGTACTGGTCATACCACTCTTTGATCGAGGGACCGAAATGCTTACGATCAGGTTGTGAAAAACGGTAATCAAAGGTGCCCGTGTATTTATCGCTCCCTTCCTTGGTTACCAGGTTGATTACCCCTGCCGTCGCATTCCCCTGGGAGGCATCGTATCCGCCGGCACTGATCTCGACCTGTTCAATTTCATCCGGATTGAACCTCGTATAGATCTGGTCATCGATGATGTCACGGGTTTCGATACCATCGATCATCATACTGATGGAGTACTGGCGCTGTCCGCGCATAAAAAGGCCCCGGGCATCCACATCCTGGATTCCCATCTGTTTGTCCAGGGCATCCTTGAAATTGCCAACCGGGATAGCGGTCAGGTCGGATCCACTCAAAACGGCCCGACTGTTTCCTACATCGGTCTGGATCACAGAACGTTCAGCGATAATGGTGACCGATTCACCTTCCAGTGCCGTCACCGTAAGAGCAAAATCGAGTGGGGTTGTCAATCCAACCTGGACGAGTACGTCTGTGGCACGTATCTGAACATAGCCGATCACCGATGCTGAGACGATATATCTTCCGGGTTGCGGAAGGAGGATAACATAACTGCCATCGCTTCCTGCGGCGGTCCCCATGGATGTTCCCTCGATAATCACGTTAGCCCCCGGCAAGGGCTCGTTGGTTTCCGCATCGTAAATCCTACCGCTTATTTTTCCTCCTGTCACACTTTCCAATCTGCCAGGAATGCAAATGAGAAAACCAGCCAGGATAACCAGATAGGTACGCAGCGGAGATGATGTCATGGTACTCATCCTTTGGTCGGATATTTATTGTTGGTCTGGGAGATCAGGCAACGCGCCGATCGGCGACCATTCTGATTGACACACGACCATTTAGTAGTGATTTGATCTTGGAGATGGGTATCAGCCAAAGCAAACACCCAATGCTTTCCCCGACAAGATGGAGACTGATGATACTGCACGACCCATGATGATACACTCAGAATTGATTATATAAGGCATACCTAGCCCTAGTCATTGTAGGTATACGCAAGCATAATTGGTATACCGAGTAGCATAATTGGTATACCGAGTATATGCTCATTTAGTGCTTGAGTCAAGCATTATTTGTGATATATGATCATTTTAATCTTTAAAATACTTGAAAGTTCTAGGGATATTTATGTATGCTTGAGATGCTTAATAAGCGTGTATATGTGCGAGTGAAGGCCACCTGAACTGGTTTATGGTGACGATAACAAGACCTTAAGTCGTAGCGATAGAAAGTGATTCTATGACCATCGACATGCAAGACCCAATGCCGTTATATCGGCAGATTGTAGAAGATATTGAGGCGAAAATCGCCTCCAGGGAATTGAAACCCGGTGATCGGATCGCTTCGCAGAAGCAATTGGCGGAGCAATACGGAGTTAGCCTGATCACCGTCAAGATGGCCTTGGCCCAGTTGGCAAATAGGGGTTTGGTGTTCAGCCGGGTAGGAAAGGGTAGCTTTATCGCCCAGGCTCCTATAAGTACTGTCGTAAAAATTCCAAATTCCATTGGACTGGTGATCAGAGACTTGAACAACCCGTTTTTCTCGTTAGTAGTAAAGAGTGTTGAAGGGAAAGCCACCGAGCTTGGATTCAACCTCATGATTGCCAGTTCTTCTGATTTAGAAGAGAGGGAAGAGGCCCAGATTGCCCATTTTCGCCAAATCGGTGTAAGCGGAATGATTATCGCCTCTATGGGTTACCATCACCAAGTCACGAATGGAATATTGCAGATTCAAAAAGAACAATTTCCTTTCGTCATGGTCTCCTACGTGCAAAATGAAGACATCAGCTATATCGGTACTGATCATGTGTACGGTGCATACATTGCCACCGAACATCTCATAAAACTAGGCCACCAGCGAATTGGCTATATCAGTACTGAAATAGGTGACGCTGTCGGCACCCTACGCAAAAAAGGGTATCTGAAAGCACTGAACGAATACGGACTTGCCCCTAACGTGGAGGACATCTACAGACTCCCGTTCGTCGGAGTCTGGAATCAATATCAGGCGGGCTATGACGTAGGAGTTCACTTCGCTGAACTCAAGGATCGTCCGAATGCAATATTCGCTTTTAACGACCTCTCAGCACTTGGTTTTGAACAAGCATTATTAGCTAACGGACTGCGGGTGCCGGAGGACGTAGCAATTGTTGGATTTGATGATATTGAGAGTAATCTAGCCGCACCGGTTCCCCTCACGACTGTACATCCGCCCACCTTGACAATTGGCGCTCTTGCCGTCGAAACCTTGGTGAAAATGATGGGGGGGGATCCGGGAGTAACTCGTATCTTTCTCCGGCCTGAACTCGTCATCAGGGAATCATGCGGTGCAACCAAGGCCGCGGATACTACCTGATCCCCACGCTGAAACCAGCTCATTAATGTGCTTGAAGGATTCACACTAGTCGCCGTTCTGATCGGGAGCGATCTTCGATATTATCCTCCTGTCCTGCCCCATTTTTTGAACCACTTTCAAAGTTAGGATTTTCCTTTTGAGGGTCTCCCCAAAATAGGTCC
>JBHPIW010000028.1:0-29247 GCA_042568495.1 Fidelibacterota bacterium
AACCGGATTATCTTTATGGATATTCCCTCCGCAGAGTTGACGAAGTACGCCGCTAATGCCATGCTGGCAACGCGAATTTCCTTCATGAACGAGATCGCTGCTATCTGTGACGCCACAGGTGCGAATGTAGATCAAATCCGAATCGGCATTGGTAGTGACGATCGAATTGGTCGCCGCTTCCTATTCCCCGGTGTTGGTTATGGTGGTTCGTGTTTTCCGAAAGACGTACGCGCATTGATAGGAACAGCAGAAGAATATGGGGTTGAATCGAGCATCCTTAACGCTATCGATGAGGTCAATCAGCGCCAGCAGCGTAGAATGGTTGATAAGATCAAAGAATTCTATGGCAAAGAACAGTTAAAGGGAAAGCGGTTTGCAATTTGGGGACTCTCATTTAAGCCCGAGACTGATGACGTTCGTGAATCTCCCGCTGCCGTGATCATCAAAGGGCTCATTGAAGAAGGAGCAAAGATCAAAGCCTACGATCCTGTTGCCGAGGAATCGTTCAAGAATACTTACAACTTGCCGATAGGATATTCTCCCGACATGTACGAGAGTCTCGATAGTGCTGATGCGCTGATCCTGATCACGGAATGGCATGAGTTCCGCCGTCCAGACTTTGAAAGAATGAAGGAAACTATGGCCAGCTCTGTTATCTTCGACGGAAGAAACCAGTATGAACCTGAGTATGCTCAGAAACGTGGCTTTACCTACATCTCCGTCGGTCGGACTACTGTGTATCCATAGGAGCCATGTATATCAGAGATGGGTTATTCTATTGTATTGAGAGCTGCGTGTGGATGTACTATAAGAAATCCAGGACATAATCCACCAAATCTCCTGAATAACTGGTCTACTCGACCCCAGAAAAACTATCTAGACTGCCTGAGTTAGACTAAGCGGATCATTCAGTAAACCGCGACAAGCATAACCTCCGTATACATAAAAAATCAAAGCAAATACCAGTCCTGCAGTATCTTCAGGAAAAGATTTCACAATGCAGTTATTAATGTTCGTAAGATTGACTTCTAATCATGAGTAGTGACATCATTGATTTGATGATTTTATCAAGATTAATGAAATTAACATGTTACTGTGGATAGAGATATCCTGATGATCCTAATAAGAGAAGGAAACAGATATGTACCTGCTCCATAGGATTGGATTTAAATCGAAATTTCTGTCCTACCTCCCTTTCTCTACGACAGCGTCAAAAGAAGAGTGGGATCTACAGTATTCTGTCGGTGGTTGGGACCAGCTCAATGAAATAAAGGAGCTGGCACATTATAGTATAATCACAGGCTATTGCACTCACCTTAAGCCGGATGGCGCAATATTGGACATTGGCTGCGGTGAAGGAATTTTGGCTAAAAGGCTACCACCAGACAATTTCTCTAGCTACGTTGGCATAGATATTTCCCGGGAAGCAATCCTCCGAGCAGAAAAGGTCCAAAATGAAAAGGTGGCCTTTGTTTGCGACGATGCGATGAACTATACACCTGAGAGATCCTTCGACTTGATTATTTTCAGTGAATGCCTATATTATTTCAAGCAATCCGTGGATACAATGCGTAGGTACGAAAAATATAGAAGCGAAAAAGGGTATATCATCGTTTCCATGGTTTCAACACCCAGATCGAAAAGAATCTGGAAGGCAATTGGACGATCTTTTAAGCCAATAGATGAAACCCGCGTTAGTCATCTTCGAGGAAGGGAATGGATAGTCCGAGTATTCTAAACTCTTTTCATCTATCCAGCACGACAGGGCTCTCCCTACACAGACAACATGAGCGACATTTATCTTCTGAAGAATTTGAGGTGATCTGAATGAGGTATCATAAAGGGAACAGCAGTGCTAATTAGAGCATTGAATGTCATCCATACGGTACTGCCCGGGCTACCTCATTATTTCATACCTTTCGGGAAGACTTATACCCACATTGATACAAAGGAATCGGTGGTATCATTAAGCTTTGATGATGGGCCTCATCCGTCGTATACAGTTGATCTCCTTGAGGTGTTGAGAGAGCATCAGGTGAAAGCTACATTTTTCATGGTGGGTAAAAAGGTCGAGCAATATCCTCATGTTGTCCAAGCAGTGATCGAGTATGGTCATGAAATTGGAAATCACTCCTACTCTCACCCGTTTCTCATATTTAAGTCGTGTTCTTACATACGAAGAGAGATTAATCTCACCGATTCCCTGTTGAGAAATGCAGGAGTTGAGAATGAAATTCTGTTCCGCGCCCCTTATGGGGCTCAATTTCTAGCATTACCGATTGTACTCCGTAAAATTAAAAAGAAAAACGTCCTCTTCAGCATCTCTCCAAGAGACTGGATTCCCCAGGATCCCAGCCGAATCGCAGAGCACGTGTCAAAAAGGATTCGACCAGGATCGATTATCACCCTGCATGACGGTGATCCGGAAGGGCGGCGGATCGTTGAGTCAACCTCACAGATAATCACTAACCTGAAAAACCAGGGATTCAAAGTCGTGACCGTGAGTGAATTGCTCGCACTAGGAGGCTGAGGGAGTACTCTCGCTGTCGAGGACGAACGTATCGAATTTGTGATTACTGCTCATCTATTCATTATATTCCTACCTATTCCAAAGATAAGATAACTTTTTCTGGTGTAATCTAAGGATAATGCTTCCATGCGAAGATTTGCTCTGTTGATGCTCATTTGCTTCTGGTCCCAGACCATACAGGGGCAAGACGTTGTTTTAAAACCGATTGTCTTTGGAATCCACCGGACCGCGAGCGGATTGTGGCATTGGCAGGATTCACCACTCACCCTCGCGGGTTGGGGCGCCAAGGGTGATGCCAGGTACGGTTCGTGGCATGTGTCAGGTAATCTTATTTTATTGCGATTCTTCGGATTAGAGGGCCGTTGGCTCAACAAGTTTTCTCCGGAGCATGGTTTTCAATGGTCTCAACCGACAAGCGGAACTATTGATCAAAGAGATACTGATTTTTCAGAAGTCAAGATTGTGTATGATGCCGGAAACATTGACTTCTTTTTCGGCAAGTTCTCCCAGTCCTGGGGACCCAGCGAGCACTCACTCACCATTTCCAACACACCACCTACATACCCCCAGTTTGGCATTGACTGGCAGATTTCTCCGTCGATCTCTTTCACTCATTTTCACGGTGAGCTCTTCAGTAGTCTAGTCGACACTCACCGGACCAACACATACGCTGGTATTTACGGTACGCAGAACATATACGTAGATCGGTACTTGGTTGCTCATCGTCTTGAGTGGACTCCGTTTGAACAATTAATCCTGGGATTTACTGAAACCTTGGTATATGGTGCGAGGAGATTGGAGTCTCTTTACCTGATACCTTTCGTACCTCTCCTCTTTGCCGAACATTATATGAGTGATTCGGACAATCTTCAACAGAGTGCGGATCTAGCCTGGAAACCCAAAAAGGATTTCAGTCTATATCTCGTATTTCTAATGGATGAGTGGGATCCTAAGTTGACCTTCAAGAAGATTAATCGCAACTGGTTCGCGTGGCAGACGGGACTGAAATGGGGATCGATGATCAAACAACGGGATCGCTTCCGTATGGAACTGACCTGGACTGATCATCGAACTGGCAGGCACAGGTTTCCCATGAATGACTTTTACAGCTATGACTATCCGGTCGGGCATTGGACCGGGCCACATGCACAGTCTCTCGTCGCATCCTACTTAATACCAATCTGGTGCGCTTGGGGCAGAATCAGCTATATCAGTGCGAAACGTGGTGAGCTGACCAGACAGATGATACTCGATCAATATGCCAATGTCTATTACGAACGGTTTTCTGGAGAACATACGGAATCGATTCATTCATTGGAATGCACGGTAACCATAGAGGTACTGCCGAAAATGTTGCCAGATCTCTGGATAGAATTCGGTCTGAATCAGATCAACTGGAAAAACGCCGGTTTCGATCCGTTCCGGCCAGAGTTGAATACGCTGTCCGATATCTCGAAGAAATCCATCACCCTGGCATTCTTTTATCATTTTAATCTTCCGGGCCATCATCTTGGCTCAATCCGTTCCCTCTATTAAGACATGGAATTTTATCTCCACCCTACGCCAGCTTTGATGGTTGCCACCTAACTCAACCCGTCGGGCGATAATGATAACCACTATCTTTTATCTGATCGTAATCGTATCAATCATCTATTTTCTATTTCTAGTTTGGCTTGGTAGAGGACAAGCGAGACTTCAGGAATGGAGCACTGGGTACACTCCATCGCTCAACGTGCTTATTGTGGCCAGGAACGAGGAAGCAAATATTGCTTCTCTCCTCGAATCCCTGAAAGAGCAGACCTATCCACAGGAATCGTATGAGATAACGGTGGTGGATGATGGGAGTAATGACAGGACTAGAGAGATTCTTGAATCCTACAAAGAGCGTATCAAGAATCTGCGTTTCATTTTGCTTGATGAGATTCCAAGGGATTGGGTCCCGAAAATCTGGGCTCTTAACACGGCCATCGAACGCTCTGACAGTGACATACTACTGGTTACCGATGCGGATACCAAGATAGGCCGTAAATGGATTGAGAGCATTATGAAGCCGTTTCGCGATACTAGCGTGGGATTCGTATCCGCACCGGCATTACTGAAAAGAGAGACGAAAAATCTCGCCGGGGAAATCCTGTTCCTTGAGAGTTGTGCATACGAATCCGTAAGTGCTTCAAGCATCGGACATGGTTTCCCCCTTACATGTCAGGGCAACAACTTAGCCTTCAGAAGATCGGCATTCAGCGATGCGGGGGGATTTGAGGGTATCCATCATTTGATCCCTGGTGATGATGTGTTCCTGATGCATAAAATTTCCCGCAGTGGCAAATGGAAACTTGCCTATATTGCAGATAGATCGGCGTTGGTCACCAGTAATCCACCCATTCGCATGAGGACTTTTATTCACCAGCGATTGCGATTTGGCTCTGCTGCGACGCAAAGCTTGAAGCAAGATACCGGCGTGCGTTGCAAGGCAACTATACTTGCGGTCTCCATCGGGAACGCAGCTTCACTGGTAAGCACGCTCTTCCTGATCACAACACTTAATCCCCTGTGGGTCATCCCAATTACCTTGAAGCTGATGGCCGAATATTTTATTCTGCTGCAATATGTTGCGAAAATCAGAGAGTCAGTGCGGATATTCGTCTACATTCTTTCGAGTATCATGTACCCGGTTTATTGGCTCATTTTCGGTATCTTGGGAAGTTATTTGGCCGTTACGTGGAGAGGGCGTCGTTTCCCCAGATCGCAAGCGCCTTTCACGGAAATGTGAGGTGATGATTCTGTCCAGTTAAAGCTTGACAGAATCACCCACGACGAAGATAGATGAAATCCAATGTCGATTCTATTGGGAGCAGAATCCCGCCTGTTGTTACGAACTCATCGCTTTATCCGCCTGCTCCTTGATCCAGGGATTCGTTATCTCCAGACATTTTCTCAAGGTCATGGAAGGGGCCCAGTCCAATTTCTCTTCGATAAGCCGGTTTTCTAAATTGCGGTCTTTAACGTTATGAGATCTGTACAATTGTATCAAGGATAGCCTCTCAGCCAGGACACATTACCAACTCTACCAGATTTCAGATCGTACCTTATTCATTTGAAATTAATTAGCTTCGAAGGTATCTGCTTTATTAGCCGGCTTAGCACGGTCTGAGCTTTGTCCCACTTTGAACGAGAATTAACTTTCCGCAACTGAGCATAGTCACGATTCACTAACAAAAACAATTCTATATCAAGCACTAATACGGATTGAATTTCAGAACATCTACGTGAGTAATAAAATATGAAATTACAGGATCAATTACTTTCTAAAGTTAAAACCAGGAATTTTATCGTAGGCATTATTGGTTTAGGGTATGTTGGCTTGCCAATTTTACGCGCTTTCTCAACTGCTGGATTTCGAACCGTAGGATATGATATAGATATGGACAAGGTGAACAGTCTACGTGAGGGCATCACATACATTAAGCACATCACTAGCAAATCTATCAAGCAATTACTTGAAGCTGGGAGAACTAGTTTCACGACTGATATTTCACAACTTGCCAATTGCGATGGTATTATTATTGCTGTGCCTACGCCTTTAACGATCTATCGAGAGCCAGACCTGAAATACTTGGTGTCAACCGCCGAGGATCTATCCAAAGTGCTACGCAAAAGTCAAATAATAATCCTGGAATCCACAACATATCCCGGCACGACTGAAGAAATCCTGATCCCTATCCTCAATAAATCCGGTTTACAATTGGAGAAGGATTATTTTGTAGCCTATTCACCTGAAAGGGAGGATCCAAATAATAGGAATTATTCAATTGAGAGTATTCCTAAAGTTATCGGAGCTCCGTCAGAGGCATCGCTCAAAGTTGCAGAGAATCTTTACCATCAGATTGTAAGCCAAACAGTTCCAGTTTCATCCCTTGCCATTGCCGAAATGACAAAATTACTTGAGAATATCTTTAGATCGGTCAATATCGCCCTGGTAAACGAGCTGAAAGTCGCACTAATGAGGATGAATATCGATATATGGGAAGTAATCGAGGCCGCGAGCACAAAACCATTTGGCTTTATGCCATTCTACCCAGGGCCAGGATTTGGCGGACACTGCATCCCGATCGATCCGTATTATCTATCATGGAAAGCACGAGAATATGGAGTTAATACAAAGTTCATTGAATTAGCTGGGGAGATTAATACAGCGATGCCACGCTATGTAGCAACTAGAGCGACGGAGGTGCTTAATATATATGGCAAACCGCTAAAGAACTCAAAGGTGTTAATGCTAGGACTGGCATACAAGCCAAACATTGATGATGACCGAGAATCTCCAGGATATTATATTATGGATTTATTCGAGGAAAGAGGAGCCATTGTATCTTATAATGACCCCCATATCAGTACGATTAAGCCAACCCGTAGTTTTGCTAGATATGCAGGAAGAAAATCGGTCATCATCTCTTCCGAGTTCGATTTAATAGTCATCGTAACAGACCATGACGAATATAGGGATATTGACTTTAAGCAATTCAATATCCCCATCTTAGACACTAGGAATATTTTAAAGGGGAAATCAGATTTGTTCCATAAAGCATGATATTGATAAGAAAAACCGTAATACTATTTGTTTCAATCCGTATGAGCCTAGATTCAAATAATAAAATAGAAGCCACGTGACTACTGGTTATGAAAGTTCCTAAAACCGAAGGTTAATGTGTCAACACTATTTAAACTGAACGTGTCCCATCGTAACAATATAATATATACTAAGTATATCTGATATAGAAAATATAATATACCAAGGGATTACATGAAGGATTAGGGAGATTAGCTCTTCCCTTTCGTTTTCTCAACTTGTTCCTTGATCCAGAGATAAGTTTTCTCCAGTTCCTCTCTCAGGCTCAAGGTGGATTTCCAGCTCATTTCATTCAAATAATTGTACATGTAGGATAACCACTATTACTTTTCTTAAAGTGCCCCCTAGAATAATCCCTTTCCTGCACAATCCTTATACCAGTCGAGAATTGCGTCTTCTAAACTGAATTGCATATGATATCCCATATCCTCAATCTTCTTACCTGATACATTTGTAGAAACCATTAATTTATTAACTCGATCAGGGTGGAAACGAATCTCTCTCTTGCCAAGTAACCGGGCAAAGTAAAAAATACCACTCGCAACCAGTAGAAGTAGCCATGCAGGAATAGTTATTTTTGGTCTGGATTTTCCTGTTATTTTTGCAATAGCTGCGCAAATCTCTTCAGTGGTATGAGCGGTAGGGTAGGTTAGATTATAAACCATTAATCCTTGCATCCTTGTAGCAAGATGATAGCAAAGAGAGACCATATCTTTGACATAAATGGAAGATTTGCGAGCATTTCTCCGACCTGGGTAGAGGAAATATCGGCCTGCAATCGCTTTATACAGCCGAGTAAAATTAGCGTCTTCGTCTTGGCCAAAAATGATGCCCGGACGTAGGATTAGCAGATTCTTGGCGGGATCGCTGGCCTGCCATGCACGGTGGATATGCTCAGCTACCAGCTTGGATATGCCATACGGATTATTCGGTTGGGGAAGGCTTTCTTCAATTTTTTCGTCTTCAGAGGCGCCATAGATAGAGATTGAGCTAGTAAAAATAATATCCCGACATCTTATCTCATCGGCCAGCGCACAGACATTCCTAGCACCGAGGGTATTGGTCTCAAAATAATCTTTATCAGGAAATCCGGGTATACGGCAAATGGCTGCTAGGTTGTAAATTATGACGGCATTGTCCTCGCTAGCATCCATTAAGGATCCGGGATCGATGCAAGTTCTTACATCGGTTGGTATGTAAACGATACGGCCGTCTAGGACAGGAGGTGGGATCAGGTCACAGACGATGATCTGGTCATAGAGATTATCGTTCAGGAAAGATCTGATCATATGTCGGCCTACAAAGCCCGATCCGCCGATAACAATAGCGATCTTCATAACATCCTTTTTCGTTATTCCTTCATCCTGCAAGCATACCCATCGGAAGAGACTATGTCACTGTTATACTCTCCAATATTGCATGGCAGACTACAGCGAATGGCCATGTCACAAGACAGAGTTCCTTCACTGCACCTTGTGAAGGTAATAACAAGAATCCCAGTAGTATTTCTGTGAGCTAAAAGACCGCTTTACAGCCAGGGGCAGTTTGTATCCATAGAAGCCAAAGCGGTACCCCAGCCATTTCATGAATGTCTGTAGGAGAGCATAGGGAATCAGGCGAGGTTCTTCCCTCGCCAGCTTCTTGATCAAAGCCAGAAAAAAGTCCTTCCCCCGGTTTTCAGCTGCGCCGACCAGCTCTTGTATCCACGGACGCTCAGCCCGTACATAGCCCGTGTCAAAATATCGCTGAAATTCCTCCACAAGCTTATAGCGATGGGAGTGCCTCACAACCGCATCCGGAACATAGGCTACTTTATAACCTGCAATCAACAGCTCGGCTACCGCAAAATAGTCTTCATTGGTAAGGGTCGGTTTAAAGCCGCCGATTAGATCCAGGGCTTCATTGGAATAGGCCGCGCCGCTATTTGAGCAAAAGAACGTGTATACACCATGATACCTCGCATCCTCAATACCTCTCAGCTGTGGATGCTGCCCATAATTAAATTCCCTGGGCAAAGCCTCGAGGATCTTTGCACCAGCGTGAGGAATCTGCCGGGCATAGGCCACCGCTGCGTCGCCGCTAATAATAGGTGACACCAGCCTCTCAAGTAAATGTTCGTCATTGGGATATGCATCTTGAGTGATGAAGACAACAATATCGGTATTCAGAAGTTTCCTTGCCATTTCCCTGGTAGCACCATGGTTGAATTCTTTCTTCGGAATTATTATCACTTCGGCTCCCAGCGCCCGCGCTTTTTGGACAGTGCTATCCGAAGAGCCCGAATCAACGACCAGAGTCTTGGAGGGAATGGGCGAATTAAGAATCGCCCCCAGACTTTTCTCTAAATGATTGCCGGCATTCAGTGTGGGCATTATGACACAGATGGTTGCCATATTTGGCTTTCCAGTTAAATTCCTGAGCGGGCTAAGATCAATTTACACCGGCTGTAGAGATGCTTAATCAGTCCTAACCGCCGGTTGATCTGCAACTCGTTTCGGGCTGAGCACAACTTGGCCACCCGAGAAGCCGATTTGCGGCTTTGCCAGCCGCGGGTGTGCCAGGCAATCAGGTACGAATTATATACTACCTTGTAGCCGCTCTCGGCTACCCGAAGGCTCAGCTCGATATCTTCCTTATACATGAAAAAATCATTCCTAAAGTATTCCCCCTTGGACAAAGCAGCGACCTCCAGTGCTTCACGGCGGCAAATCATTAACGCACCGCAAACCGCCGGGACCGGTTCTCCTTCATCTGGCGTGTCAAACTGCCCCCGGTCCCTCTGCCCCTGTCCGCGATCATACCACTTCCCATACCATTTCTGAAAAATACCGGTCGAGTCAATTTCGTCAGTAGGCCAGTGCGAATCGAGGTTATACCTTAAAAGCTTAGCTCCAAGGATGCCAGTGTGTGTTTGTTCCTGGCTATCCATTATGGTGGACACTTTCAGTAGGAAATCCGGCGGCAGAAAGATGTCCGGATTGAGGAATATAAAATAATGGGCTTGATCGATAACCTTGCAGGCAGCAATGTTGTTGCCGACACTGAAACCCACGTTATCTGTCTGGTGGATAAAGGTAATTTTCTCCCAATTCGCATAATTATCAAGATATGAGGGATCCCGAGAGCCAGAATCAAGGATCGTGATTCGGTAGCTGTCAACGGATTGTGCAAGCAGGTGCTCAAGACATCGACTAAGAACGTGCTCACTATTATGAGTAACTATGATGATTTGAAATGTGGTCATGATTTTAAAAGGAAAGTAGCACAGTCATCGTCTCGGTCTCGATTGAACAAAATGGCTATATTCACTAGCACCGGATTTGGTCCCGTTTGGACACTCTTCCGGTCTATGAAGTGTATTTATGACTTGCCCTCATTAAGTATGCCCAATTGTTAATGACCACAATCTATACGCAGGTAGTATGGTCCTTTTAAGAGAAACTGTACACAAGGAGCAGTTGTGTGGCTCAGGTCGATGATGCCACAACATGGAATGTATTATTTTGGATTTTAGATATTAGTTTAACCTTACGTGTCGTTCTCACTTAGTGCATGCTTCTCTGTCGAGGATTTACGCCAATAACAACGATTGAACTGGCATTATTTACCTCTTAGATTTAATAGAAATTACACTGGAAAGCCTTGAAGCGTGGTCTGGTAAATATTGACATAAGCATCGGCAATGTTATCACTTCTAAAAGCTTGTGCTTTTTCCAGACAGTAGGGAGACATTTGGGTGATTATTTCGGGATCATCGATAAACCTGTTCAGAAACTTCAATAAGGTTCCCTCTTCTGCCGGGTCGAATATAAATCCACTTTTACCGTGTTCCACTATTTCTGGCAGTCCACCCCGGTTGGAGACGATAACTGGTATCCCCTGTGAATAGGCTTCTATCACAGTGCGGCCGAAAGCCTCATTGCACAAGGAGGGGGCAACCAGAACATCTACCTTAGGGAATATCTCATCAGGATTAATAAAACCAACAAAACTAATGTTGGGCTGAGCATATTCACTTTGGAGACGCTCTTCAAACGCCCGGCTCTTACCGCGTCCCGCCACGATCAGCTCGGCATTCAAGCCGGGTTGGAACGAATCGAGTAAATATTCGATGCCTTTCATGTGCGCCAGTAGACCCATATAAAGAAATGTCACTGGCGAACGTCCCTTTCGGGGCTTTCTATCAATATCAATGTGTACCGGATTAGGAACTACATATTGAATAGCTGATTCAAAGTACCCCCGTTTTAAATGCTGATCAAGAATAAACTGGCTGATGCCTACAACAGTGTTCACTGTATGAGACATACGCCGTTTTGGTAGGGAATATAGATCGCAGATAGTACAAGTTTCTGTCGATGACACAGCGCACCGACTACCTTCTTTGTATTTAGTCGTCTTTGGACACAATAGGTAGTGGTCGCGCAGGGTGCACACCACCGGAATCTTCAGGTGTTTGGCCATCCTCCATACCGCGACTGAGAAACCTGTTAGACAATTTGTTTGGATCACCTCAGGCTTTTCGGCCCTCAGGATACGCCCGATGCCTTGCAGCATTCCGGGGTTATAGATATCAAGAAGATGCCAGAACGACTTAAGAACCGGACTATGATGTTGGGCATCGGGGGACCAATAAATATTGTGTGGAGAGAGACGATATACCGTTATGCCGTCAACCTTATCAGTACGGGTCAGGCCGCCTGTGGTCGCGATGATAACGGGTTCATGACCTTGATCGCGCAAAGCCTCAGCGAGAATCTTCACCGAGACATCGGAGCCACCCATCTTATCCGGGTGGTAGAGGTTGTTGATGAGGGCGATTTTCATGAGACCTGGGATAGCGCTAGCATTCCTACATCATCTGGTCGACTCACGCTAAACATCTATCATCTTGAGTTTTAGCGGGCGCATGGAGCACTGCAGTAGGTGTGGGTCTGTGAGAGGTTATGTACCGGTAGATGAAACCCAGGAAAATCAGCATGCTAGGTGATTCTATGATGTTGGCAGTAAGACCAAAAACCAGGATGACGATAAAGCTGTAATAGGCAGTATCTCCAAGGGCGCTCTTCCCAAGCATGATACGGCTAATCCTCAGGGTGAAAAATACCAAAAGTGGCAGGGCTGAAAAGCCAAAGGTGACCACGAGATAGACAAAGAGGTTATCTCCGGGATTATAAAGCCCACGCTCAAAGTAGAGTTGAGCGGTCCCGATCCCGCCTAACCCCCTCCCCGTGAGGTAGATCAGGCCATGGATAAGTTCTGTAAGTGCCCTGGGCCATGCAGTTTCTATCCGGATGATTAAGGAACGCAGAAGAAAATCCGATAAATCATTGGCAATTAGTCCTTCATACAGGTTAATGCCGGCTACGGCGGTAACAGGAATTAGAACCACCATTAGCAACAGCGCTAGCGGGATGAGTCTGCGGATCCGTGGAGCCATCTTTACCAGTATCACCGTAAGCCCAACAATAAGGTAAGCTAGTACCAATCCTTTGGTTGTTGTGAATGCTATGCCCGCTAATGACGTTGAGTAGATCAAGAATCCCACGAACCGATGTCGTTTGCTCATGAGCACGACGATGGATAGCAGCGTAATAATAGTGGCCGCGCTAAAACTCGCACGGGCAAAACCTGAGTACCGGATGAATCCGAAGGTGCCCCATGCCCGGTTACCCTCGATCTCCCTGCCGGCCAGCTCGTAATTGAATCCCTCCCAGGGAAAGGCGTAATAATAATCTAGGACAACTCCCAGAAGCGTTGCCAGCCACAGGGCGATGAATATTCTTATCTGCCAATCCCACCGCGAAATCAGGGAGGGAAAAACAAGGTACGCGAAATAAAAGGGCAACAAGACCTTCACACCAAATAGGACTTGTGACACATTGAGCTGCACCAGACCAATCAGAAACCAGTAAGCGAGCACGGCCACCAGAATCAGCTCCGACTTTCTGACATAGCCTCTATACCAGCGGGTCAAGATCGAAATGACAATATAGCTAAATACTGCCGCATCTCGCAGGTATAGCAAGTAGGGCAAGCCTTGTCTATCCAGAAAATATCTCAGAGGCGCGTCAAAGACCAAGCTTGTAAAATATAGGTTCAATATTATCCAGCCCAGCATGAATTAGCACTCCGTAACCTGATAATACAAGGCAGCTAATTTCTCTCCCTGTGCTCTTGCATCAAAATGTTTCATGATATGGTGTCTTCCCGCCGAAAGCATAGATCCCCATCCTTCTGGATGTTCTATCCACCAACGTAGGTATTTAGCAATGGCCTCAGCATCCCGCTCCGGCGCAAGCCAGCCCGATTTACCATGGCACACAACCTCGGGAATATCGCAATGCGTGGTGCTAATAATAGGCATCCCTGTTGCGGCCATCTCGATGAGTGAAATAGGAGCGCCTCCCTCTGTATCCCCGTCAGATGCGGTGACACTGGGCGAAATGAAGATGTGGTGTTGATAGGCTTCCTCAAGCATAACACCAAAGGATTGAAAGCCAAGGAATCGCACATTTCGCTCTAAGTTATACTTCGTTATTGCTTGGAGGATGGCCTCTTTTTCCCGCTGTTCTTCTTGCACGTTTTTGGCATCCCCAATGATAGTCACTTCCATTGGAGGTTGATTCTGTAATTGACCAATGGCCTCAATGGCGTAGGGTATGCCTTTCTTTTCCCGAAAGGTCGATGCGATGAGAATCCGCAGTAGCTCTCCTTGCTTCCAAGTGCGCGGTTTGAAAGCAATTTTATCGATTCGGACTCCCAGATGATGCACCGCGATTTTCTCCTCAGGGCAGCCCAAGGCTGCGATGGATTGGGCCATGAAGGGGCCTTCACACAGGATCAAGTCGACGCTGGTAAAAAGTTCCCGGTACCGGTCGTGCCAGCGCGGATCCTGCGTAGGAATTAGGTTCACATCACGGCCGTAAAAGGTGACCACGTGTTTGATTCCCACTCTCTTGGCTGCTCCCTGATCTGCCCAGCCGATGTTACCAAAATGCGAGTGCAACAGTTGGGTGTCATGTCGTCTGGCCTGCTGGACATAAAAGCCCAAGTGACGACGTAGCCGCAGTTTACGCAGGCCCTTATCCCAAAGGTACCACCAGCGGGATTGTTCATACAGGCAATGAATGTTGGGCAGACCGAATTGATCGAGGTTCTCCGTCCGCTCGCAGACAATGTGGCACTCCACATCCGGCGGCAGATAGTGAATTTGGCTATACATCCAGGTCTGGGTCTGAGGAAGCCAGACAGGGAAACTATGGAGAACAACGAGATGTGTAGCCTGAATAAACAGCTTGAGAAGCTTTCTAGCTCTTGACCCTTACCATGCCCCATATCTCCAGCAGCAAGGGTCGATCCAGCCCCCATATCGCAGCGAAGTAAACCATTATCCCCAATGGGATGAGCAGAGCTAGCTGCTGCACGCTGGTGATCTGTTCCAGCAGCAGATGTCGAGTGAGGAGAAGCACAGCACCCATGATCAGGCTGCTCAGGAGTGGCCGCCAGAGGACCTTAGCTACCTTGCGAACCCGGAGATCGATCAGGCCGAAGGGGATGGCATAGTTTGGATAGATTAGGAAAATGGAGATGATAGCATATGCTGTGGCCACCCCAACGATTCCCCATCTCAAGCCAATGACATAGGAAATGACAATAAGCGAACCCGCCACGGCTATCCAACGGAACATCCAGTCGGTGCGGCCCATGGTCAGGTAGATGACGCCCACGGTTGAACGGATCGATTGCGCCAGTCCCACGGGGGCTAGAATTATGAGGAGGATAATAACCGGTTCCCACTTCTCGCCCAAAATGGCCAGGACAAACGGTGCGGCCAGGGCCATGAGCCCCATCATGAGAGGAAAGGTTACCAATGCAATACTAGCAGCGACCCGAAGATAGCTCCTCCGAAAGCGCTCGAGCTGTTTCTGCAGACGAGAGAAGGCTGGAAACATCACCCGAGCCAGCAAATAGGAGATATTTTGCAGGGGGTAAAGTATAATCTTATAGGCTAAAGTATAATATCCCAGCGCCTCGGCGCCTAAAAACCTGCCGATCAACAGATAGGGGGCATTTCTAGCCAAATAATTGATAATGTTAAACCCCAGCAGATTGAGGCTGTAACGGGCAACGGAACGCAGGTTATCCCAACGAAAAATCCATCGGGGTCGCCAGGAGGAGAATACCCACAGTAGAACCGTGGTCACCAGAGCTATGGCCAGCGACTGAAATACCAGGCTCCAGACGCCCCATCCTGAAAGGGCAGCACCGATACCGACTATAGCACCGACCACGGTGGCGCTCAGTTCGACCTTGGCCATGCGGTTGAAGGCCATATCTCTCTCCAAAAGCGTCTGGTGAAGGATGCTCAGACCCGAGATGAAAAAGGTGGCCGACAGGACCTGCAGAAGCGGGACAACGCGGGATTCTTGGTAAAAAGCAGCCACCAGGGGCGAGGCAGCGTAAAGTAATGCCATAACGACCAGGCCAAAAAGGACATTGAGCCAAAAGACACTGGAGAGCAGCTCTTCCGAAAGGTCTTGGCGCTGGATCACTGCCGCCGAGGTGCCCAAATCTTTAAAAATGGCCAGAAACCCGATCACGACTGTGGTCATGCCAACTAGTCCAAAGTCTTCAGGCGCTAACAACCTGGCAAGAATGACCAGCGTCACAATCTGTATGCCCTGGCGGCCGAATTGGGAGACTGCCGACCACTTGGTGCCGGAAATTACGGATTCTCTCAGATACATCGGCGCTTGCGGGCTGTAACGGTGTAACTGGTTGTCTCACCCGGATGCTTATCGATTCTATCCAAGAATGGGGCTACTATTTGGCCCAGCCACCAAATCGGTACCCAAAGCAATCGTAGTGGCCCCTTCGCGAAACGAACTGTGTGATAATTAAACTTAAGAACAAGCATCTGCCAGAACCCGGAATTTGCTCTGATGTCAATTTGCTCAAAGCCATTCTTAGCGAGTAGATATTGCAAACCATGCCGCGTAAATCGGTAGTAATCGTAGGGTTCTTCATGAATATGCCACATGAAGGGCACAGTTATGAGAAGCCCGCCGCCTGGTTTTAGAATTCTGTAGCACTCGGACAAGAACAACGCAGGTTCAGGCAAATGCTCCATGGTTTGGTTAGATACAACGGTATCAGCAAAAGCGTTGTCAAATGGCAGTTTTTCAACGAGGTTAGCGAATATATCTACGCTCGATGTATCATGATAACTGCTTTCCCAATCCACGCCGATGTATTCTTCGGCTACATGTAAAATATCCTCCTTATACGGCGCGGGGCCACAACCCAAGTCAATCACGCGACCGTTTATATTTGATAGATTATCCTCGACGGATTGATTGTTTATTTTGTATGCAAGCCAGTTATGGACACAATAGTTTATTTTTTTCATAGTGTAGGTCTTCAAGGCCTTTTGGACATTTAGGCCAAGAAACTAAGAGACACATTCTGCCTTTCCAATGTTTACTTCATGCCTCTTTTGAAGCGTTCTATGCTTGATCCGTGCCCACCGGTCAGTGCATTTTTAAAACAACAGCGAATAGGCACAGGGCGTTTCAACCTTGATGCTGCTTCCATTTCTTAACGTCAGCCTTCGATGTACTGATAACGCTCTAGCGTTTCCCCGGCGATTTGGTTAAAGGATTCCACCTGCCAAGGAGTGAGTTCGCTTTTCCAACGGCCGATTTGGGACTGCGTTAGATTCTCCCGATTCAGCTGCTTCCAGCGGCTGAATTCCTGCGGTTCCAGGTTCAGTTTCCGATTCTCTTCGGCGAAGTTAAGCATCGCCGCATCGAACTCGAGGCCAAGGAACGAGCAGATATCACCCAGCGTTTTCTCAGGATAGATAACTAGATCCTCATAGCGAAATGTGAAATGCTGGTCAGAAGATATGCGCTGGAGGTCTGTCTCAATCTTTGCTAGGTTGGTGTGCCATTGTTGCGCCGCCCCTGCGACTATCTGTGGCAGATTGGGTGCATAATGACCCCGCACATCCTGGAGGGAGATATATGAACAGGCGACATCCCTACCATCCCTGACGATGTGAAGAAAGCGGGCAGCTGGGAAGAGGCGATGGATTTTAGGGATGTGGTTCAAGTGAAAATTGTTCTTGTCGCCCCACAGGCGGCACGCCGGTTTTTGTCGTTGGGCATAGAAGCGATACACCCCGGCGACCAGATCATGGTAGGATCGTGCACCCGTATGCAGAAGGAAGCATGTCAAGTCGGCAGCATCTAGATTCCAGAATTTCATTTTTTCAGCGGCCAGCACCCGCCCGACAAAGGCACGTAACTGGCCGCGGAGCAGTGGACGCCAACCGTAACGACGGTACAGCTGGAGCATGAAAGCTCCTTCAGGTGGGATTACTACCTCCAGGTGGCAGGTAAGCATTAATCGTAGAAGCGTCGTTCCTGACCGCGGGTTGCCAATGATAAAAACGGGCGGCAGATTAATAAAGTTGCCAGAAATAGGTCCCTGAGACATATACCGGATCAATCCAATATCGTCGGGAAATTAACGCACCGGGCTACGGCCAGGTCAGCCTGAGGGCAGCCGGTGATTTCGGGCAGCTCCACCGGGTGCGCTTTGCCTTTAAACCAGACCCCCAACTGAACGCCCAGCTCTTTCCGCGCCCAAGCGGGATGCTGCTTCTTTTCGGATTCCACAATAACCGGGTAGCGCAAATATATGGGTGAGGAATCGGGCAGCACAAACGCTTTTCGATAGCCATTCGTCTCACACCAGGCATCCCATTTTTTAGCTGTTTGACGCCGAAGCTCATTGTACCGATCTATCTTGCTCAGTTGATGAAGACTAAGGGCGGCGATGGGGACCGGCATCCTCATACCATAGTGAGCCGGCTTGATGCCTGCTTCCTCTTCGCTTGTGGTGGAAATGAGCCGCTTGCGGCCATAGACCAGCTCGGCCCAGTCGCCCCGCCACCACCGCTGGGGATGCTTGATTTGATAATAGTTCAACAGCAGGTTATGTAGCAGTTTATCAATCCATTCTTCATTGGGGTAGGGAGCTCGATCCCGGAAATCATGCAACCTGTGATGGAGGACTTCATCGTTGGTGGCGGCGATACCGCCCTGGACCGTGGTAAAGACCTTTGACTGTTCACTGCTGTAAATTGCCACATCCCCAAGATGACCCACCTTCCTGCCTTGGTATTCAGCGCCTGTTGCCTGGGCGCAGTCCTCGATGACTTTTAGGCCTTGTTCACGCGCGATTGCAATGATTGCCTCATAATCACGGCAGACAAGTCCATAAAGGTGGTGTATCAGAATGGCCCGGGTCTTTGGCGTGATTTTACTTGCTATCAGGGAAGCATCCATCCCATAGGTGTCCAGCTCAATGTCACAGTATACGGTCGTGATACCAGCAAAATGGAAGGCATTAGAGACAACCACGCAGGTGTAACCGGGCAAAATCACTTCGTCCCCGGGCCGTAGATCAAGGGCACAGATACAGGCACTCAAAGCTACGCGCGCGCCCATAAAGGCAAAGACATGTTTAGAACCATTCCATTGTGCAAAACCCTGTTCATACTCAGAAACAATGCTCTCGTCAAACCAATCTTGGCGATTCTTGAGCCATTTCTTAGCAAGTTCCACATCATCCTGATCAAGTGTGACCGATCCCAGGGGAGGCGTGGTCAATGGTCTACCCATAAGCAGTTTTACGACGTTTCGGGCTTGATGGATGCCAACCCGTGCCAAGGTCATGAGCCATTTCATCAACCCAGAACCTTCCTTACCGTCTCCACCACGTCCGCCACATCCTCATCGGTGAGCTTGACTGACAGAGGCAGGGTCACCGTCTGTCGGCCAATATTCCGGGCGTGGGGGTAATCGTTAGGCTGCCAGCCATAAGTTTCCTGGTAGAAAGGATGTTCGGGAATGCTCAGGTAGTGGACACCTACACCGATGTTCTGGGCGGTCATGGCTTTGAGAAACGCGTCCCGACTGATGCCCGCCACCGCTTCGTCCACCAAGATGGTGTAGAGGTGGTAGGCATGGCGCGTCTCCGGTTCCGGCGGGGCGGGCAAGGTGATAGATAGATCGGCCAAGCCTTCATCATACCTCTGCCAGATTTCTTGCCGCCGCCGCCAGTTTTTCTCCACCCTTTTTAGTTGGTGAATTCCGATAGCTGCCTGAATATCCATCATGTTGTACTTATAACCAGCTTCCACAGCATAGTAGTGCTTGAAACCCTCATCGCTGAACCGCTTCCAAGCGTCCTTACTCATACCATGAAGGGCGAGAACCTTAATACGAGCAATTTTCTCAGCTTCTTGCGCCACCACCATCCCTCCTTCGCCAGTGACCACATTCTTAGTCACGTAGAAGCTGTAGCAGCCGTAGTCACCGAAAGTGCCAACCTTGCGTCCTTTGAACTCAGTTTCTATAGAATGAGCACAGTCTTCAACCACGTGGAGATTATGTCGCTTTGCAATGGCTATTATGTGTTCCATGTTACAAGCACGTCCTCCGAAATGCACAGGCACGATTGCCTTAGTACGGGAGGTGATTTTTTTCTCGATTTCAATTGGGTCAATATTCATAGTTAGTGGATCTACATCAGCCAGGATAGGAGTTGCTCCGGCATGGATGATGGCATTAATAGTGGCACAAAAAGTCATGGGCGTTGTAATCACCTCATCTCCATGACTAAAATCTTCTGCTAACATACTTAAATGCAATGCTGCGGTGCATGAATTAACGGCAGCAGCATGCCGGACATTCATATAGGCTTTGAAATCATCTTCAAAACGAGCTACTTTAGGCCCTGTTCCCAGCCAACCACTCCTCAGACTATCAACGACCTCTTCAATTTCTTCTTCTTCAATAGCCGGTGAACCGAAAACTAAGAAGTTCTCTTTGCGGCGGATTGGCTTATTCAACTAAAACTCCTTCATCATCACATTGTTCATAGAAAGGCTAAATCTAGCTTATTGCTAGGCGTCTCAGTCTAGACTCCTTGTTATCCATTTTCTAAATATAATCTCTCATTTATTCATTCCTCCGATTCAAGGAAATACTCTACAATGGCGTGATATGAACTTGGTAAAATTTAATTCTTAGGGAAATCGGCTATTATAAACCAAGATTATTTAATATACTTAAACGAAATAATATGCAAGCCTATGCCGGCAGCCGAACCAAGCATAAATGATAGAATCACGATCATTTTTCTTTTAGGAATTTCTTTCTGTATCGGCGCTTCAGCCTTATCCAAGACATGGATCACCGGCGTTTGTTTGACCTCCTCAATTCGCGACAGCTCCAACTGCTGCTGGAGAGTGATATATACTTGCTGCTTCATCTCCACCTGGCGGAACAGACGGCCTTCTTCCAGCTGCAGGTCGGGAGAATCGACTATTTGGCGATTCCGCTCCCGGAAGTCCCGGAGGCTGTTCTCAGCTCTTTCCAGCTCTCCCTGGACGACTGTCTGCCGTTCTTCAATGAACTGCCGGTTCCGGGAAGCTTCAAATGAGCTTTCCAAATGGATATACTCTGTCACAGCATCTGCGATATAATTGGCAACATCCGCTGCTAGTTGCGGTTCTTCCATCAGCACACTGATCCGGATCAGACTAGTATTGCGGTCTTCCGAAACAGAAATCAAGTCAGACAGTTTTTTAAGAGCCTCATCTTCCCACTTTCTGGCCAGTTCCTCATCAGAAGGATCAGATCTTGAGAAAATGGCCTTGATCCAGTTTAATGGATTTAATGAAAAGCCTCCTGTTTTATTTATCTCCCAATAGGTGATCAGGTCACCAGGAGTCTCAAACTCATCTGTTTCCCATTTATGTTTTAAAAGCGCCTTGCTGACGCGCCGTGACTTGACAACATCTGGTATATTGTATGTCTTTTCGGTGCCACCAATATTCATCCCAAAGGTGGAGGCCAGGTTTTGCAGCTGGCCCAGGCTTCCCGGTTGCCCGGTTGCAGGATAGATGGAAAGGCTTGCTTTATAGAACGGCGTAGCCAGGAGGGCATATAAGATACCAATCAGAGTAGTTGCGGCGGTGATGGACAGGATCAAACGCCTGCCAGCCCAGAGGACTTTGGCCAGGGCACGGAAATCTATATTCTCTTCAACGATGATCGGTGTTTTGGTTTCTTCCATCAATCACTCCCCGCCAACTAGGGTGTGCGCGAGGCAATGATGAAGATAACCGTAGCCAGCGAGGCGGTGATGGACGCTACATTGGTGAGAAAAGTCGTCAAGTCGAACGGATCACGCTCCTCTTTGCGGTGCACTATGATGGTTGCCCCTTCCGCGACCTTGGGAGCCGACAGCAGTTTCTTGACCTTGACATCACCATTGGCATAGGCTATCGAAACGTTGGACTTCTTAGCGTCATCGGTGAAGCCGCCAGCACTTTCGATATAGTCACTCAAGGACTGCCCTTTGACAAAATGGATATAGCCCGAATTGTACACCTCACCGGCAACCATGACAACACCGGGATACTCTGGTATATAGATCTTGTCACCATTCTCGACTAGGATGGAATAATCTCGTAAGATCACCCGCCGGTCATTCCGCGTCATATCGATACCTTCTTCGAAAGCCCGCTCGGTAAAACCACCTGCTCGCGCAAAGATCTGTTCCAGATTCTCATCATCACTGGTAATGGAATACACCCCGGGAACAGCAATCTCACCGGTCAGTGTGACATTCTTGGGGGAATCGAAAAAGGGATTTTCTCTGACTACCAGCTGATCCAGGTTTTGCAGCAGCATATTCTGGGACTGGTCGCCATCCTTTAATTTTTGAAGATCTAGCGGCATGATAACGACATAATCTCCCGCTTCATCTCGGCGGAGCACTTCAGCACGCGCTTTGTAAATAGATTTCCAGTAACTCTCATCATTCAGGCCCCCACCCAAATCCAGCAGATCCGATACCCGCATGGAGTCCTTGTACGTATAGGTGCCCGGACTTTTCACTTGCCCAATGATCGAGACGGTTCGCTGGACGGAATGGATGGGAGTCAATTCCACGATGTCGCCATCCTGTAGCTGATACTTTTCCAGATCCTGATGAGCGACATAGAAAGTCTCGATGGCATTGTCCTCAGACTGTCTCCTTTCCAAGGGGATGGTCCGGCGAACCACGAGTTGGGCTTGCGTCTCCGGTTTGTAGCCGCCGGCGTTGCCAATCATCTCCGCAAACGAATCATCCGTAAGCGCTTCATAGATACCGGGGCGCTGGACTGATCCTTTCACGGTGATCGTGGATTCCCGTACCGGCACAAACACCACATCCTGGTCCTTCAACCGCACGTCACCATCGGTCCGGCCTTCCAGCAAAAAGGCGTACATATCCACAGTGGATATCAGCTTTCCATCACGAATGATCTGCATCTTCCTGAGGGTGCCCGTTTTATTAACCCCACCCGCTTGTATCAACCCCGTGGTGACGGTCGAAAAGGGGTGAATCGGCAGAATACTGGGGAGTTTAACCTCACCGAGGAATTTCACATTGATGGATTTCAATTTCCCCAGCGTGACATCCATGAACGTAGTTGGCCTGGGATTTCGCAGGGTAGAATAGGCCTGCTCGAAGTGCCTTGTCAGGTAGTCCCGCGCCTCCACCAGTGTTTTCCCCGAGAGGGACAATAAACCAACTTTGTCAACGTAGATATTTCCATCACGGTTAACGATAAAATCAGACCGCAGTTGGGCATCCCCCCATAAAGAAATAATGATCTCGTCCCCCGGTCCCAGTCGGTAATCAGGAGGAACCGGCATATTTTCCCAAAAAGCAACACTGCCCCCGGCTGTAAAAAAATCGTAGCCGAAGTACGGCAAAGTGGACGGGGTTTGTGCCTCGGTTTGCTGGATAATGATGGGTTTCTGTTCCAGCTCTTCAAACCTGGGTGTCTCTGATTCGATAACTTCCCGGATGGTCTCCGTCCCTCTTGCCGTTCCAAGCGACTGCTCGTACTCCCTCTTCAGTCGCTCTAGGTCTTGAAGAGATTGAGCCCCTACAATACCACTGAAAAGAACAGCACCGCAGATTATAATCCAAAAACTACGCATTAATTGATCCCTACTCTCCAAATGGGACACGACAATAAGTATGAGAAAGCATCATTGTGCACTCCAGATGATGAGAAATCACTGATCATGTAAAAGTTTCTCAAGTTGCTGCAGGTAAATTACTGCAAATCAACTATGCGTACAACCAGCGTAAATAGAAAGAAAATACATCGGCCATGACTTGGCACACCTCATTTAAGCTCGCTGCTATCTACCCATTCGCAGATCATATGTCCAATAATCATGTGCCCTTCCTGGATCCGGGCAGTATCTTTAACAGGAACGGTAATCGAAAGATTAACCATCTTGCCAAGCTCACCCCCATCATTTCCAATCAAGCCAATAGTATTGGCACCGATTTCTTTGGCTTTCTCTATGCCCTTAAGTACGTTCGGACTGTTTCCCGAAGTTGAGATGCCCACAACAACATCTTCAGGATGACAGATGGCCTCGATCTGCCGAGAAAAGACATGCTCAAGATCGTAATCGTTAGCTATGGCAGTAATGATGGACGTATCAGTTGAAAGTGCTATGGCTGGTAAACCTCGCCGTTCCATTTTGGACCTCCCAACCAATTCAGCGGCCAGATGTTGACTCTCGGCTGCACTACCACAGTTTCCCATAAATAGCACTTTCCCTCCAGACGCGAGACAGGATACAATTCTCCTCGAAGCTTTATCAACATTATTCAGAATTGGATCCAGGGATTCCACCATTTCCAGGTGCTGTTCCAGGATCGCTCCAAGATCCTCCATATACTTATTTTTCCTCTCGGATCATATCTGATACCATGAGTTGCTGATTCTTTTGATAAATTAGGCGCTACATTACATGAAATCACACCATAATGCAATATTGCTCTCTGTCAATATTTCAAATCCTCTCCATAGCACCGTCTAGATCTGGAAGCAATGCTGGCATCTATCACTAAACAGCAACCTTTCTTTTACCTGGGTTACAGCATTCTCCCTGTTCTATTTCTTTTCCAGGGCTTTCTAATAGCCCAGAATCCAAACGCTTTCAACTCTCTGAGTCTTGGCTTCGATTATATGACGAACGTGAACCGGGATGATTTCCACCAATACTGGCATCCGGGTACAGGAGTAAACGGAAGCATTGAAACACCCTTCTATTGGGGTAATGTCAGAGTAGGGTGTCAGATCACCGCATATCAAGCGAGAACTATAGATGTACCGTCCTTCCCGAGCGCATATGTTTATTTAGGCTGGGGCTTAGAAACGTTTCTATTTCGCAGGATAGCGGTGGTCGGAGGGATTCAGCTGGGATATGACGTGATGGTCTTTGATACAGTAAATAAGCTACTGGTCGAAAGTGAGATGCAAACGGGGTGGTATGCAGGAATCATAAGAGAATTAAGTGAAAAATGGGATGTGCACCTTACTTTTCATGACCAGGTGTTATTGACCAACAAGCACATCTACCGTGATTTTTTTGCGGCGGGTATTGGATATTCAATTGAGACACCTAAATGGCTTCTATATTTTCTAGAATAGCCAACATAATGGTTCTTCTTTTTATTTCTCTTGTGCTTGTCAGCAACTTAGGCGGGCAAACCCGTTCGTCTGATGTATACTTCAAGCAGACGATTTCCAGCGAGATGATCCGAGATGCAGGGTTATTCCGCATCGCTGATTTGTTACAGTTGGTAGATGACTGGCAGCTGTCATCAATCGATGGTAACACATGGTTGACAAGCATGAATGGTTTATCATCGTACCAGCAACAAGCGTGGTCTGTAATGGTTGATGGTCAGCCAATGGATATGGATCTCTTCAACGCAGTCCAATTCAATATGCTTCCAGTATCATTGGAATTAATTGATTCAATTGAGATTTATAGTGTTCCTGTTTTACATAAGGGTCTGTTCACCGATAGGGGACTCGTGCATATCTACACGAAGACAGCAAGCACGGGAGCAACATTAAAAGGTTCAATTAATGCGGGTCAAATGATTGGTGACCCGGGACCCTACCTTCTCACAAAGTACAGTACACCAAATATCGACAGCTACGGACCCAACGGATTCGTCGATCTCGGTCTCGGCAAGAAATCATGGAAGGCCAGTGCATTCTTGGCAGTGACCTCACACCCGCATACACACTCCATATTCGGTAGTCGCAACATTTATATGATCGGAGAGTGGCCAGGCGTTTTATCCGTCATACCGGCTGTACGCATTCGTTATAAACGGGCAAACCAGATTCATGATTTTTCAGCCAGTCATTCCTATTCAACAAAACATTTCCTGTTTTTCCCACCGCTTGGAACTGAAATCCCCACTGATAGCAGGCTAACAAACCTTGGCTTACATGGTACACTCATATCCTTGGGAACAAGCAGAATTACATATCGAATGCATCATTCACAGCAGGATCTGCAGTATTACCCGAATACTGCCCAGCTCGATTTTGATTGGAACTCGTCGAGCTCTTCTGCAAATCTCGAGTGGAATCATCTCAATCATTACCAACTCCGACAGATCGGAGTCAAATTAACCAGGCATGGGCTTTTAACAGACTATTCTCTGGATAGTGATCACTCTTATCTGACGGAAATGTATACAAATCTCCAGTTTGAAACCTCTCCCAGCTTAAAGACCAATATTGACGGATTCCTTACTTTGATAGATGAGCATCTTGCTTTCAAAGGCCGGGTAGGTTCGAGGCTAAGGCTTAATAACAATAATATAGTTGGTTTGAACCTTTCATACTCTGAACGCTTGTTAGAGGAAGATAGTAATTGGCTGTATTGGAGTACTCGCGGTTACGATCTGCTAAGAAAGTACACTGTAGACTCCAACATCAAAGACAACATCGATATCAGCTATCAGACAGCGGCCGACCTATTCTGGCAGATCCATCTCTATGATGGACTACAGATTGATATTGCAGCGTCTTATCGGCATATTGCTAATTCAATAGTATACGAGAATTGGTTCCAGGTACCCGAGATTGACTGTTCTATGGAAAACGCATTAAGTATCACAGGAAATGGTGATGGGGAAATCGTTGGGGTCAACATCCATGCATCCCAACGAGTTACTAAATATGTATCCCATAAGGGATATTATGGCTTCTGGGTCACTATGTCCGGGAATTCACTTATTATGGACCAATGGGCGTCAATTCCATCCCATAAGGCAAGTTATCAGGTTGTTATACAGCCGGTTCCCAACTTTTCCATTTGGGGAATGCTAAGTTACAGTTCTTCGACGAATTGGCCAGACTATCAAAAGCCTACTCTGGACTGTTATGATGATACAATTATCACCTTGCCCGAATCGATCAAGCTTAAGGAGCATATGGTCCTTGACCTCCAAATACAGAAGTGGTTTATGCACCGGAGAATTCAGGGTGCCCTTTTAGTGAGAAATCTGACTAATGAAGAATTCAAGATTCATCCAGCAGGTGGAATACATAACCTAAGTTTTTATATCAAGGCTACTTTATTTCTAGATTCTTTTTCTAATTCTGAGGAGTAAGGAAGTATGTGCGGCATAATAGGATATACCGGACAACGCTCAACAAAGGGTGTATTGATAGGTGAGCTACACATGGTGAACCCAATGACATTATCGCACATCCCCACCTGGACAGCTCCGGTCGAATCGCCTTAGTCCACAATGGCATCATTGAAAATCACGATGCATTGCGCCAGTTACTCATTTCCCGGGATCGTAACATACAGATTCCCACATCATATCTCCTGAAGTCCCTTTCAGGTTCGCTCTGGGGATCAATAGATCAGTATTTAAGGAGCCCCGGATTATGATTCCAGAATTTCCCACATCGTGTGACGTAAGTCGGCAGCAATTAGGCTGCAATTCCTGCAAAGAAATTCCCTTACTTCAGCAGCACCATCTTGATGGACTTGGCATATTCCGGGGTCAATAGCCGGGCGATGTATAATCATGACACCAATAGCCTGCCTCTTGCACCCCGGCTTTCCCAGCACATCTCATAGGCACCCGCTGATTGGACATCTTCCGACAGACACACTATTTCATGGCGAATGAGATAAAGTATTCAACTTATATTATTAACTTTCAGAGGTGCCGACCACCTGAAGTAATAATACCGCTTTACCGACAGTTTGTTCAGCAATATGGGTACTGCTGACGGTAAATGCAGGAGAGCAAACAGCATCTGATTTGTAAAAGTTTTCGGTAATCGGTTTTTGATCTCTTTTAAGCGTATACCATCAATATGGCCACGCCCTTTCCCTGAAAATATGTGTAGCCAGATCAGTGTGCGCAAATAAATCTCTTTATCGTCCAACTTTAGGTGATCCGCTAATGCGACGCCAAATCTTCTCTTCAGTATCTTCTTCTGCTCCCTATATATAGCCTCATGAATTGTAACCATCTCAGCAAGGATCTTTCTGGAGTAGGCCTGGCCTCCAGAAATATTCTTCCCATGCCAACGATAATAGGATAGAATTTTCGGAACGGCCACAAATTGGGTGATAAAGATACTGACGCCAGTGATGTAAGCGTCGCAGGCCCGAAAGAATTCCTCAGATATGGGAAATAAATACTCCCCAACTTCTCTCCTGATGCTCAAACCCGAAGTGGGTGGATAACATACAGAACCCCCATTTGTCAAAGATTGTGCCGCGAGCCACCCGCTATCAAGGGATCGAGGGAAGCGAGTGCCAAGTGTTTTACGAACCTCTGAGACCGGCTGAACAAAATGAGTACAGACGCCCGCTTGTGGATGTGCGAGAAAGGCGTCAACTATTATCTCAAGTTTTTGGGGAAGAAATATGTCGTCAGCGTCGAGGAAGCAGATAATATCGCCACGACTGACATCGAAAACCTGTGTCAGAGCAGAGCCCTGACCACCTCTCTCCTTATTAATAATTTGTATTCGCTGGTCCGTCGTTGAACGTTTTTTATAGATCTCCGCGGAGCTATCTGTGGATCCATCGTCGCAAATAATTATTTCAAATGTTCTGTAGGTCTGTGTCTGAATACTGTGCAAGGCATCTGCAAGGTACCGGCCATAATTATGATTGGCTATGAGCACGCTAACGAGAGGTTTGGCTGAAAGATTATTCAACTTTATGGACGTGGAGTCCGAACTATCTTTCTGTGCTGATCTCACTGTCTGCTCTAGTACTCCGGACTCTATATGGATATTCCTCCTCATCACCGTCTTGCCGGAAAGTTGATGGGATAAATCATTTTTTCTGTTCATGCATGGCTCTAATCAGTTTAAAAGTTCGGTGGATTGATTAGATACTTCTGAAAAGGATTAAGGTTTTTCCTGATTATTAGCACATACGATGCAATCGCATCAATGGTTTTTTCAATCAGGGCTGCAAATCCCACTCCGACATGCCCAAAGTAATTTGCCAACAAGACGATTCCGGCTAGTTTTACCAAGCCTGTGGTAGCAATTATTTTTATGAACTGCCTTTCCATGTCGGTGCAAACATCCATTGAATGCCAGGTACAGCATTTACAGTTTTAATTGGCAGTATACCCGCTAGGACCAGTAACTAAGTTATGGCCTTTTCAAAACCACTGCCTAACACGAAGTTTACCAGGAACGGCGATATTAGTATCGCTAATAACTTTGCACTACGCAATGTATGTCAGCAACGTGATATTTCGCTAATATTTTTTTATTTATGTTGATCTTTCTGGTTTTCCAAGACATATCTATATCCCAAATAGGGACAGTGGCAAACATCATATTCGCATCTCTCTGCTTTCTCATATATACAAACATTACCCGTAAATAGGTTCCCTAAATATTTTTTACTGCTATGGCATCTATGGACTTCTCCTGTCGGATTCATTGCAATGAATTCCTTTCCCGCTAAACAATTTTTATTTTTAAAGGAAGGCAATCCATTTATAAACCGGCTATCCAAACCCACATCCAACAATCGCCCTTTCCGGTTATCATCTTTACAGTCTATAATATTATTGCCATCTCTTTGGCTTAATTCAATATATGAAAGAATTATTTCCTTTTCCTTTTTAG
>JBHPIW010000029.1:0-29127 GCA_042568495.1 Fidelibacterota bacterium
TGTGGTTTCGCATGGTCATTAGCATGGCAGTCGGGATACCCTCTATCTCCTGGATATCCTCCAGGTAGAGACTCTTCAAGACCTCACCGTGATCGTCGTAATAGTCCACTTGAAGCGGGAGATAATCGCTCTGTCGAACCAGGACCATCAGCTTGGGATAGGCAGGCTCTTGGTCGGGAATACCTTCCAGCTGCAGCCTCCAGATGCGCTGGTCAACATGGATGGCAGGCCCCAGATTGGTCGCTTCGAATTGTTCCAACCACTCATCGCCTGATCCCATGTCTTCATAGGTGAAGTCACTGCCCTGCGCTTTCTGTTTTTTGGCATGGGACGCCAGCTTGCGCACACGGTTGGTGCGGGGAAAGTAGGTCCAGATATCATTGGCGTTGTTCAGCATCAGGAACGCTTGACCTCGAATACTGGCCGGCTGGAGATAGCGCATCAATGTACTTTCACCTTCGTTGGCGGAATAAGATTCCAACTCAAACGTTCTGTACTGACCTGAAGAGGTTTTAATGGTCTGGGTCATGACTCCTTTGCTGTTCTCCACGGTCCATACGGAGGTCATTTTCTCCAGGACTTCGGTACCACTAGGAGTCTGAGCCTGCAGCATTGAATATCCACACAAACCCAGTGCTGTCATGAGTGCCAACTGTTTCCTGATGGTTGAAATTCTTGTCATTCCATGGTTCCTTTTTTCACTCTTCGTAATTGATAGTAAGGTCAAAGTTGGTCTCGGTGCCGTCGAGATGGTTCTTCATGGTCATCTTCATCGCCGTGGGTACACCATTGATTCTTTCCATAGACTGCATCTGGAGGGTCTTGATATTCTGCCCCTGGTCATCGTAGTACTCCACTTGGAGAGGATAGTTGTCGGTTTCCCTGATCAGCATGATCATCTTCGGAAAAGGCATATTCACACCCGGGATGTTGTCCAATTGAAGCCGCTGGCATGGTTCGCCGTTCACTTCCGCCGTACCGAGATGGGTAACCTCATATCCCAGGCTGCGCATATCATCGACATCGACCTGGGCTTGACTAAGCTCCGGAAGCGTCCCAACCGAAATGAGTAATACCATGATGACAGGTGTATGGATCCTAGGCAGGTATCTTGATATTTTCATGTGTCTCAAGCTCCCCATTTCTGCTTCTATCGATCATCTTTCGTGGAATCCAATCTTCCAGCGGAAATCAGAGGGAGGCCCAGATCGCGGATTCGAGAGAGGATACCGTGAAGAGCTGCCTGATCACATACAGGGCCTGACAGGGTGGTGAAGCCTCCCTCTGATTTAATATTCATATCTCCAAACCAGTCGGTCCAGCGTTCGTCCAGCTGACCTTTCACACGAATCTGATATTGAATCTTGTTGCTCATGTCTATTCTGTATTCCACTTATCCTGATTCATCTTTCAATACCTGGTACGAATTTGCTCAATCATCCAGCTTTTGAAATCACCCCAACGGGTGATATTCAGGGGTGATTATGGGATGTCCGGGATGGGAACTGTGATGAGGGTGGTTCTAGTACGGTATGGGGGAGGCGGCTTAGGGGAGCTAGATCAGATCGAGTTCCTTTGCAGTGGCCAAGGCTTCGGTACGACTGTGAGCATGAAGTTTGCTGTTGATGTTCTTCAGATGAGTTTTGGCGGTGTTTAAAGAGATAAAAAGTTGATGTGCTATATCCGAGTTGGAGAGACCAGTAGCCATGAGTTGCAGCACTTCCAGTTCACGCTCGCTTAGAGCTTCTATCGGAATATCTGAAGTGGCTGGCTGGGGCATGATCTTGAAGGCGAGGAGGAGTTTTTTTATGTATGGTCGCGGGATGCCTCGTTTGGAATCCAGACATTTCTGAAGCAGGTCGCGGATGATTGAGCCCCCATCCAGGAATGCTCGTATGATCCCTTCCGGTTCCGCCAGCGTGAGCGCTTCTTCGAGACTTTCCAACGCTTGATCAGTGCGCTCCTGTAGTTGATATGCCCATGCCTTGTATATCAAAGCTTCGATCAGGAAGCGCTGCCAGCCCTCCGTCCGGTAAATCTGTATCACAGGTTTGAGGACCTTAACCACATCTTCTGGTAGCCTCCTGGTAAGCTGCAGCCGTACAAAGGCATTCAGCTCTATGGCCAGCCACATCGAAATAAGCCGTTGGTCATCCAAATTCTTCAGAATATCTCCGTCTATGAAGCCCCTGGTTTTCGCCCATTCCACCGCCTTATCAATTTTGCCTTGGGCGATCCAGATATTTACCTGCATTGCATCCATATATCTATCATCGACTTCCATGGCGTCAAATTGGAGAGCGATCTCCTTCGCCTTGCGGGCAGCTGATAACGCCCCTTCTTCATCTCCCAGGGCCTGCCTGGTATTGGCAAGACCGGCATAGCCCGTCATAGTCCACACTTCACCGCATCTGCCTGCGAGCTCGATTCCCCTTTCCAGAAGCTCCAGGGCCTCGGGTAGCTCGTTCCTTTCCCGTAAAATTCCCGCCTTTCCCACAAGTGCAATACCACCCGCAGGCTGTATACGGCCCTCTTCATCCTTGAGAATATCGATAGCCTTATCATAGAGCGCTTGTGCGTGCTGCAGCTGACCCCGTACCCAACCGATCTCGGCCAGATGGCTCAGCGCCAGAACGGTGATCAGCAGATTTCCGGTTTTTTGTCCCATCTCAGATGCTTGCTGGAATGCCTGCTCCGCCGAGGACAGCTCACCATCATAAAGCGAATTCAGTCCCAGAAATGCCGCCACCAGTGTGCGTAAGAACAGAGCCTCAGCTGGCAGTAGGTTCAAGGCCTCTTTGGCCAGGGTATAACACCGCTCCTTATCACCTTGATAGGAGGCGATAAGGGCACGGAAAACACTCAGTTCACCGGCAATGGCTCCCGTGGTGTCGACAGTCGAGGCTTCCTCCAGATATCCTTCCACCACCTCCAATGATTCTCCACCCATCAGGTGCATCCCGGCGTGGTAAACCAAAAGGCGGGGATGTTCGCGGAATACCTCCCGGGGCATTTTATCCATCCACCCCAGAAAGGTGGCCACCTCACTGCGCATCAGGATATCTTCCACCACCTCTTCTATCAGGCTCGCCGCATGGGCATAATTCCCGGCAGCCAGGGCGTGCTCGATCGCCTTTCCTGGCTGCCCATTCTGCTTGTACCAGTCAGCTGCCCGTATGTGCAATTCCGGCACTAGATCCTTATCCGTTTGATCGAGATGGCGCTGCAGCAGCTCCCCAAACAGGTGATGATACCGATACCAGCGCCGCTCGCTGTCCAGAGGTACCAGGAACAGGTTGTTCCGTTCCATCTTTTCCAGAATGGAATGACTATCGGTCTGGCCGGTCACAACATCGCATAGTGGTTCCGTCAGCTGGTCCAGGATGGACGTTTGGAGCATAAAATGCTCCAACTGTTCGGATTGTTGATGGAGGACTTCGTCCAGCAGATAATCCAGGATGTATCGATTGCTGCCGGTGAAGGCTTGGACGAAATTGTGACTGTCCCTCGTTCCTCTCATGCTCACGGCTGCCATTTGAAGTCCTGCAATCCATCCTTCGGTCTTCGCCCCCAAAGCAGAGATATCCGCTTCCGCCAACTCAAGTCCCATAGCCGTTGTCAGGAATTCAGCTGCTTCCTCCGGAGTAAACCTCAAGTCAGCCGAGCGGAGTTCTGTCAGTTGCCCCCGTCCTCTCAGGCGGGCGAGGGGCAGGGGGGGGTCTTCTCGGGTGGATATCACCAGGTGCATCTCTGGAGGCATGTGCCGTAACAGGAATGTCAGGGATGTATGAATTGGCTCGTTCTGAATAACGTGATAATCGTCCAGTACCATGACAAATGGTTGCTGTTGGGCCGAGATCTCATTGATTACCCCCGTGAGGAATGATTCCATGGAAGGTGGCTTGGGTGCCCGGAGCGTGCTCAGCGCACCGGAACCCAGGTGAGTGTCGATTGTCTGCAGCGCGGCAGTCAAATAGGTCATGAAGTGAACCGGATCGTTGTCCCGCTCATCCAGGGATACCCAGGCCACCGGGAGTTCACACTGGCTGATCCACTCGGTCAACAGGGTCGTTTTTCCAAATCCGGGAGCAGCCGAGATCAAGGTCAGTTTTCGGGGGAGTCCGTTGTCAAGGATCTCGATCAACCGTGGTCGCGAGACCGTATTTGGCCGGACGGGAGGGATATACAGCTTCGAGCTGAGCAGCCCGGTGATCGACCGGCCGGTTTTAGACGTGTCTGCGCTAGTGGAAATTGTATTCAATGGTTGATCCGGATCGTCCTCCGATGACATCAAGAGGAACCTTGTGAGCATAAACTTTATCTATAAAGTTAACATGGTCATACCAGCCGATGGAATCTTCAGATTCAGTAATGGATGAAGATATATTTGCACTGCATTCCTGGAAAAAGTGGCCGTTATTTATAATAAGACCCAAAAGTCGATTTTTAGCTCATGGGGCCACATTCCTTTGTAGCTTTGGAGGCGGAATGGATGGGTAATGGGCGCGTTTCGGCAGCATTCACGATCGGAAACCGGCAGATGACGGGATAAAACTGATGCTTTTCAAGACTATCAGCAAGGACGAATTCCGGCGCTTTGTCGAAATCCTGCTCCAGGATACCGAGGTAATTGCTCCCCGGTCGGTTGGGAAGGATCGGAGCGGCAAGACCATCCATCAATTCCTCCCGGTCCAGGAATTCGACGAGATCGATCTGGGATACGAAACCACCGAGTATTCCGCCAAAACCTATTTTTTACCCTTCAAGGAAAATCTCTCCACCTGCCGGTTCACCAATGGAGATTGGGAGCAGGAAATTCACTATCGCCTCCAGCCTAGGGTGCTTCTGGGACTGCATGCATGTGATATCAATGCCCTGCTGAAGCTGGATAAAGTGCTGGCCGGGGATCGTTTTCCAAGCCCCTATTATATTTCCCGGCGGAAGAACACTTTTATCGTGGGGATCGACCACGATCCGTGTGAAGGCGGTTTCTGCCATGCGGTGGGAGCAGACGTGGTGACCCATGGTTTCGATCTCTATCTCACTGATCTGGGAGACCGTTATTTTATAGCGATTAACTCTGATCGGGGATTCAATGCACTGCAGCGGGTCAAAACCAAGGATCCCAAGGATCAGGACAACAATGACTACCTGAAAGTCCGCCACCGGATTACAAACAAATTCCAACACTTGGAGATGCACAACCTACCTAACCTGATGGACATCGAGTTTGAGTCCCAGGTCTGGAAGAAGTGGGCCGATAAGTGCATGAGCTGCGGGAGCTGCTCGATGGTGTGTCCGACCTGTTACTGTTATGGTGTAGCAGAGCGTGTCTCCATGGGCGGAGACGAGGGCACGAAGACGAAGCAGCTCTACTCCTGCAATTTCCTCGATTTTGCGTCGGTAGCGGGTGGGCACAATTTCCGTCCTGACCGTGAGACTCGTCTGAAGTACCGCTACTACCACCAGCACCGGGGTTTCGTGGAAACGTACGAGGAACCCCTCTGTGTAGGCTGCTACCGCTGCGGCCGGGTCTGTCTCGCCGGGATCAATCCCCCCGATGTTATCCAGGATCTGCAAACGGAGCATCTGGAATGACCACCCTTTTCCATCCTTACGACGTGACACGCGAAGCGGACATGAACCAGCCTCTGGACTATAACCGCAGAAGCCGCCTGAAGCATGTGGACCGGACTTTTAAAAGTGAGATCGTTAACATTATTCGCCTCACCGAAATGGAAAAACTATTCCAGGTCCGCATTCTGGACAATGCCGAAAGGGAGCGTTTCACCTTCCTCCCTGGTCAGTTTGTAATGATCGAGGTGCCGGGGTACGGTGAGATCCCCATCTCCATCTCCAGCTCCCCATCTCATAGAGGGTATATCGAGCTGTGCATACGCCGGGCGGGGCTGGTGACCAGCATACTCCACAAATCCCGACGCGGTGCTCATGTGGGTCTGCGCGGCCCCTTTGGTACCCATTTCCCCATTGGTAATATGCACGGCAATAATGTTTTGCTGATTGCGGGGGGCCTTGGCCTTGCACCCCTGCGGGCACCCATTTTCAACGTGATCGAGAACCGCTCCAATTTCAAGGATGTGCATATCCTGTACGGCACCCGCCAACCTGACATGCTCCTGTTCGACTATCAGTATGAAGAGTGGAACCGCATAGCTGATATCAATCTGAAAGTCATTGTAGAACAGAAGAACGATTCCTGGTCCGGACCCGTCGGCCTCATCACTGACCTGCTGGAAGAGGTACCCATCGCACCCCAGGAAACCTATGCCATCATTTGCGGTCCCCCCGTCATGTTCAAGTTCGTATGTGCCTATCTACAGAAAGCGGGCATCCCCATGGACCGCATGTTCGTCTCACTCGAGCGCCGGATGCACTGCGGGATGGGAAAATGCTGCCGCTGCAATATCGGTTCCACATACACTTGCCTCTCAGGTCCTGTTTTTGACTACTGGACCGTCATGAATCTGAAAGAAGCCATCTGAGGGCTGCCCATGAAGTACTTGGGTATCAAACCAAAAAAACCAAGGGTTGCCGTCTTCGATTTCACCGGTTGCGAGGGCTGTGAACTCCAGTTGGCTAACAAGGAAGAGACGGTCATCGACTTTCTCCATGCCGTTGAAATAGTCAATTTTCGTGAGATTTCTTCCTCCGCATCGGACGATTATGAGGTAGCCTTCATCGAAGGCGCTATCACCCGCGGAGACGAGATCACCCGTCTCGTCGAGATCCGCAAAAAGGCCAAGGTCCTGGTCGCTCTGGGTAGCTGCGCCTGCTTTGGTGGTGTGAATAAACTCAAGAACAAGGTAGACCTCAATAAGGCGAATCAGGAGGTTTACGGGAAGTATCCCAAGGAGACTCTCCCGGCACGGGCGGTAAAGGAAATCGTTTCAGTGGACCTGGAGGTTCCCGGCTGCCCGGTCTCAAAGGTCGAGGTGGAGCGCATCGTGCAGCACCTGATCTGGGAGGTTCCCTTCCAGTTTCCCGTCTATCCGGTCTGCTTCGAGTGTAAACAGCAGTTCACCACCTGTATCTTCGAGCACGGGCATCTGTGCCTGGGACCGGTCACTATGGGTGGTTGCCAGGCTCCCTGTCCTGCCGGCGGCTGCGGTTGCTGGGGCTGCCGTGGTCCGGTGGCTGATGCCAACCTTGAGGAGTTCCTTGTGATTGCCAAAGAGCACGGTTTTGGCAAACGGGAGATCAATGAGCGTCTTGAATTCTTCGGCGGCTTTGAGGGTGTACAATGAAGCTCAACCTGAATGTGGATGTTCATCATCTCCCTCGCGTGGAAGGACACGGCAACATCATCGTGCGGGTGAAAGACGGCCAACTCAAGGAAGCCAGGTGGGATGTGGTGGAGACACCCCGTTATTTCGAAGTTATGCTCAAGAAAAAGCATTACACCACCGCCGGATTACTTACCGCTCGGATCTGTGGCATTTGTTCCTTCGGCCATTGCATTGCGAGTCTGCGGGCTACGGAGCAGGCATTCGGCATCGAAGTTCCCCCTGCCGCAGCTAAACTGCGCCTCCTCGCCAAGCATGGGGAAACCCTCCAGAGCCATGTGCTGCACCTTTTCTTCCTGGCCGCTCCCGACTTTCTCGATGTCCCCAGTGTGATTCCGCTTCTGGAAACCTATCCCCGCGCAGTCGTGCTGGCGCTCCGGCTGAAGGAACTGGGCAACCGCATCTGCGAGGTAGTAGGAGGTCGGGCAACCCATCCCATTTCCCTCCAGGTCGGCGGTGTGGCAAAAATGCCCGCCGGTCTGGAAGAACTACAAACGCAACTCGAAAACGCGTTGAAGGATCTGACAACTGCGGCAGAACTAGTGGATACCTTCTCGATCCCCGACTTTCAGCGGGATACGGAATTTGTCTCACTGAAAGGTGAGCAGGAGTATCCCTGGATCGGCGGATCGCTGATATCCTCCGACGGGATCGAAAAAACCGAGCCCGAATACAAGGCCATGACAAATGAGTACGTGGAGCAGAATAACACCTCCAAATGGTGCCGTCTTTCCCGTGAGTCCTTCGCCGTGGGTGCCCTGGCACGCTTCAACAACAATCACCACCTGCTCCATCCCCAAGCCCGCGAGACAGCGGATGCCTTAGGCCTGAAGGCCGTCTGTTACAATCCCTTCATGAACAATGTAGCCCAATTGGTGGAGTGCGTACATGTGGTCCATGACTCCCTGCGCCTGATCGATGATCTCCTGGCATCAAATGAAGGGCCCACCATGGTGCCCGTCATCCCCCGTGCCGGGGAAGGTGTCGGCGCGGTGGAGGTCCCCCGGGGTATTCTCTACCACCACTACCGCTATGATGACCAAGGATATATCGCCAAAGCCAATTGCGTCATTCCTACCACCCAGAACAACGCCAACATCCACTATACCCTTCAGGATCTGGTTCAACAGAATTCAAGCAACGGGATGACCAACGAGCAGCTGGAGCAGCTCTGCTCCATGCTGGTGCGGGCTTACGATCCCTGTGTTTCCTGCTCCGTGCACTGAACCATACGATCGAGTACCTTAATTCCAGGCTACGCGCTTCCCCAGGTGACTGCCTTCGGGAATAAAGAAAAACCCGGTGGAAGAACCGGGTTTTCCTTGGAGGAGCCCCAACTGGTTGTGCTGGTGGTTATCTGAAGAGCGATAATACCAGCTGGGGTGCCGCATTAGCTTGTCCAAAGGCTGAAAAGCCTGTTTGCTGTACAATCTGATAGCGGACCAGTTCCATCTGCTCTTTCGCAAAATCGGCGTCCTCAATCCGGCTCCGTGTCGCCTCGATGTTCGTCACCGAAACTGAAAGGGTGGATTGCTTGTTGTCGAGACGTACCATGTACTCGCCGACCCTCTGTGCCGTCTGGTTGAGGCTATTGATAGCGGCATCCACCGCAGCCATGGCGGTTGAGGCAGACGCGGCATCCGATACTTCAAGAGCTTGCACTCCGATAGCTGCAGAATCTGCGGCAATCAGGTTGACTGGGAATATATCCCCGGCCGACGCTCCCGTCTGGAAGACGGCGCTGCTGAATGACCCATCGATAAGGTTCGTGCCCTGAAATTCTGTTTCTTGAACGATATCATCGATCTCGTCCACCAGGGCGTCAATCTGGCCTTGAATCGCGGCTTTCTGATCCGAATTGTAGCTGTCATCCGCGGCTTGTACCGTCTTCTCCTTCAGAACCTGAAGGATGCTGGCGACCGACAGATAACTGCCCTCGGCAATGCTCAATACGTTCTTGGCGGTTTCCACGTTGTTTAACGCCTGGGAGAGCGAACGACGGCGGGCTTCGATCGATCTGGCCAGCGAAAAGCCGGCGGGATCGTCACCCACGGAATTGATCCGCTTCCCGGAGGAAAGCCTCAAGAGACCTTGAGCAACCATGCGGTTGGTTGAAGTTAGTTGGTTGTAGGATGCTAGTGCTGAGATGTTGGCATTGATGCGTGTGAAGCTCATGTTGAACCTCCTTGTTCCATGAGCATGGGTATTGCTACCCCTGCGGCCTTGATTTGAGTGCCGATTATCGCTCCATCGACTCGGCACTTCTGTTTCCGGTAACCAGGCAGTGTTTCCACCGCTGATTCTATCCTTGTGCTCACCCTACCCCATCGGCCGGAAATCTGAAATCTTTAATTTTTTTTGGATCCACACCCCACCAAATCGGCTCATTTACCGTCGTGAAAATCCCCGTAAAAAAATCCCTCCGGGAAAGCCACAATTTCCATTGGATTTGCCGTTTTCGGGTACCTGATCAGGTTCCCATGAACCACATTTGCCTGGGATTGGAAGGCGAAATAATCCAGGTTAAAACAGGTTGAAAATTTCCGGGGCAGGCGAAATGAGGGCTTAAATACCCAAATCAGCTGCTTTCAGCTGCACACAGCTGGGGGGTACCTGGAATACCACCCTACTGGTTTACGAGTAACGTGGAATGAGCGAGAAAGGTAGACCTTTGGTCCTCACTCTGAGGACTGTAAGAGACCATTCCAAAAGGCCTTGAACAAAACCTTGGAAAAGCATCACGTCTTCTCCTACTTTTAACTCTCTGGCCTAATAAGGTTAGAATGGTGCTGATCCTTAACTGCATTGCTGGGGTCCCTAGAACTGATGACCGATCTGGTTCGACAATATATAACGGAATTCTGGTGGGTTACCGCACTGTCGGTAGGTCTGGTCGTGACGTTTTTCGTGGTGATTCCGATGCTTATTTTACAGCTGCCCGTGGATTATATCGTCAGCATGGATGAGCAGCCCCATCAAGGACCGAAGAAGAGGTCCTTCTCTCGCCTGTTGTTGGGGCTGGTTAAGAATCTGATTGGAATCGTCCTCGTATTTATTGGGATCGCACTGCTGGTGTTGCCGGGCGAAGGCATCATCACGATCATCATTGGTTTGCTGCTGATTGATTTCCCTGGGAAATTCAAGTTTAAATGCTGGCTACTGAAGCAGCCTCTCGTGATTAATTCCATCAATTGGCTGAGAATCAAGTCTGGCCGCCCGAAGTTGCGGGTGCCTCTACCCGGCGAGGCGGCAAACTGCCCAGAATAGGATCACCTATCCCTATCCGTAACCGTATGCTGCAGTCCGTATGCTAATATGGGGATTATTTGGGATTCCCCGGGACTTCCGGGTATATAGGCTTATCATCGGTTCAACCTGTAGAAATAAGAAATCCCAACGGAGAAACATACTCTCGTCGAGTATTTTAATGTCGGGGCGGCGGGATTAAACCGGCGACTATGAGCATCAGACTGACATCCGCCATCAGAAAAAATTGGGTGCCCGCTCTAATCATCACCCTGCTCCTCCTCGGGTCTTGTTATTCCTATCTCAACCAGGGGATAGTGTACTTCTTATTCACCCGGGATATAGGATCCGTTTCGGATGTCTTGTCCGATTATGGAGCGCTGGCTGCGGTCGTGTTCTGTTCCCTGGTCGTTCTGGAAGTTATCGTGGCCCCGATTCCGCCCTTTGTGCTGTATATTGCTGGCGGCCTTGTCTTTGGACCCATACTGGGCGGAACGCTGGCGTTGGCCAGTAATGTGGTTGGAGCCGTCATCGCGTTTTGGATTGCCAGGAGGTATGGTCGCGGATTCGTTGAAAGAAGTATAACACCCAAAGCCAGAGCTACCTTCGACCGGCTATCGGATAAATACGGCGTACTGTCCATCTTCCTCCTGCGCCTGAATGTCTTCACTTCCTCCGATGCGTTCAGCTATCTGGCCGGGCTGAGCGCAATGTCTTACAGGGGATTTGCCCTGGGAACCACGTTGGGACTGGCACCCATCATCTATCTGCAAACCTATATCGGCTATGATCTTTTGCGCGAGAATCCGACACTATTTTTGATATTCGTGGTCATGAGTCTGATTTACCTGGTCCTGTTCTTGTACGGTATCCTGTATGTAAGGCTGAAGGGCAAGAACAAGGAACGGGACAGGTAGCGGCTCAACGCGAAGGGATCACATATCACAATATCAGGCTTCTACGACCCGGTGTATTTCTTCTTAAATGATAGCTAGGTATCAGCAGATAGGTCAATACGGAATCCGGGGTTGAAATGTCAGGCATTGGCTTGCTGAATGAGAAGCCGCTTCACGCATCGTTGAAGGAGTGGTGCGCACGACCAGGAGACCGATTTGAAGTAACGGTTGATGGGTTTGTGATCGACATTGTTCAAGATGACCTGTTGCTGGAAATCCAGACCAGCAATTTCGCGTCTATCAAGTCAAAGCTGATAAACCTTGTACGTGTACATCGGGTACGATTGATCTATCCAATAGCCCAGGAGAAGTGGATCGTAAAATTGGCGAAGGACAACCGCGGTGGAGAAACTCGCCGTAAGTCGCCCAAGAAAGGGCGGGTGGAGGATCTGTTCTGGGAAATGGTGAGATTCCCGCAGTTGCTGGCGAACCCGCACTTCTCGCTTGAAGTATTGTTGATAAGGGAGGAAGAGGTAAGACGGTATGAGAGGAAGCGGAATTGGCGCAGGAGAGGGTGGGGCATTGAGGAGCGTCGATTGCTGGGAGTAGTAGATCAGAGATTATTTGAGGAGCCGGCAGACTGGCGAGCGCTTCTCCCTGAGAGTTTGGGGGAGGCATTTACCACAAGAGATTTGACAGAAGCGATGGGCATTAGCAGACTGCTGGCGCAGAAGATGGCCTATTGTCTACGCCAAGGGAAAGTGATCGAGTTGATAGGTAAACAGGGGCGGGCCAATTCATATGGAGTTGCTGGTGCCTAACCGGCGCATTGAGCCGACGCGGCTTCGCTGTAACCTTCGGCCGCGCCTCGCCTTGGATTCGTGTGCAGTTTGGGGAGTAGTGACCGCTCAGCCTTGCCATCGGCGGGATTCAGTTCCTTGCTCTCCCGTCTAATAATCACACCTCGAGGCAGGAAAACAGGGTCAGAATTTGACCAACGGTGACCACTGGTGACCATATTGTTACTGATATTCGATAATCGCGAGTAGATCCAGCGCAGCCCACTTTAATTATAACTTTTTCGCTCTAACCTTCGTCGTAGCAGCCGTCCGAGTCCGGCAACGATATTCAGTCTGGGCACCCGTTCCATGTAGCGCAGGTACTCCTCGCCGAATTGCCGCGTAAGATAGGCTTCTTCCTCCTTGCAGCTCATCAACACAGTTATCGTACCCAGGGTCCCCAAGATCGCAAATAGCCAGTGGGGATAGAAAAGTAGTGTGGTGATGAATATCGACAGAATCCCGCCCAGGTACTGCGGGTGCCTGACCAACGAATAAGGGCCCGAATCGACCAGGCGAGTGGTATGTACGAATGACTTTCCTTTCGGAACACCACCACGGCGTGGGAAAATGATAATGGGCGTCATGACCAATACCATTCCGATAGTCCAAAACACCCACCCAAAGGCAAACAGAACAGGATAGAAGCGCGTTTCCAGGATGCCGGTTAGAGTCAGCGGATTCATCGGGAAACAAACGATGTACAGGATCGTTGAGAGAACAGTCCAGAGTATCCCTGCTCTCGAATATTTTCTCCCGATGGGCACTTCTGGTTTTATCTGTTGATTCATCGCTGGCACACCTGGCAGCATTTAATGACAGCATCCCCGTTCAGGATGGTCTTTAAGCTGGCCGTTGAGGTAGGCCTCCACCGCACCTTGAGCATCGTGCTTATCTGTGATGATCGCTTGAATACCAGCGGCCGACAGATCGTCATACAACCGTCTACCCATGCCGTGAGAGATCACGACGGCGCAATCTGCCAGGGCTGCCAGCACTGGTCCATGTCGGTCAACATGATGGCCAGCGTGTTCCAATCCTCGAGCATGGCCAGTAAATGTATTCTGTCGAAACTCCTCGCTTTTTACCTCGTCATTCTCGATCTCATAAATCACAAAGCCGCGGGTTTTCCCAAAATGTTGTGAAATCATCATCCCGTCATCGGATGCTATGGCTACTTTCATGAGGTTTTTTCTCCTTTTCTTTTACGCTCCATAAGTCGGTGATGATGAGATCCTTCCCTCATCATTTTCGCACCGCACTTGGGACATGTTTCTTCCTGGCAAGGCTTCCCTGCTTGATGCGGTATCTTTTCACTGCATTTGGTGCAGATGCAATACCCTCGGGCTCCCATTCTCTGATCATGTTGCGGCTCCATTGTCTATCCTTTTCCTTTCATAGCCTTAAGACCGGCTGAATTCTATTTTCCACCATCTCTAACGGGAGATGGCGTGATGACTTTTCACGGTTGCACCATTCTTTTTACTATTGCCACTACCGGTACAAATAGACTTAAGGTGCACACGATAGCTGCGCCGGTGGGGAAATCAAAAATAGCAGAGAGAAACAATCCGATTAGACTCGCAGCAATACCTACAGCCCACCCGAGCATTAATCTGGATTTTATATCAGTTACGACCAGCATCGAACAAACGGCCGGCACAATCAAGTACGTAAACACCAATAACACTCCTGCAACGGCAACGGCAGAAGTGATCATAAGACCGAACGAAGCATAAAAGAGGAAGTCCCACCACCTTATGGAGATATTCGTTCTTTCCGCCTCTTCGAAATTTGTGGATATGAGTAAGAATCTGCTCCGGTAGATGTAATGGAATAGACCGACGATCCCGGCAATGACTGCTATCATCACAATCTCTGTTGCTTTCGCAAACAGGATATTACCGACAAGCATATGCTTTATATGCTCGGCTTCCGACGGCGCCCAGTGTAATACGATAATTGAACCCGCCGCGGCAAAAGCATATACAATACCAATGAAAGCCTCTTGGGAGACGCTTCTCTCTTTCAGCCGGGTAAGCGTAAATACGGTTGCGCCAACAATTGCGAACACAAAGGATACACCGTATGCGGCGGCGCTGTGCAGCTCCAAGCCGAACAGGAAAGCGATAAGCGTGCCCAGAGCCGCGACTTGCGCCAGGGCCAGATCCACAAAGATTACTTCGCGTTCAACGACATGTATGCCCAGATAAACAAGAATACCGGTTAGCACTAAGCAACCCACCAGCGGCCATAACATCAACTCCAGCATTTCAACCTCCTTGGTCCGATAATGCCTCAACCAATTGGCCGATTAGGTAATCGAATAACTCCAGGTAGCTGCCGATCCCCTCTACCCCACCTATCGAACTGGGCAGAATCAGAATCCTGGCTCCCGTTCGATCCGCAATGGTCTCCGCAACCCTGAGATTATAGTAGGGTTCAATCATGATAACCTTTACCTGCTTATTTATCATTTTTTCCGCAAGTGATACAACATGAGACGGAGTGGGAGGTATGCCGGGTTTTGGCTCGATATAACCGGAAATTTCCAGGTTGAACCGGTTTGTAAAATAGATCCATGAATTGTGGTAGGTAACAATATTATTCCCCGCAAATGGATGCATGATCTGTTGCCATACGTTAATGGCCGAGTCGATTTCCGTTGCGTATTGTTGATAGTTCTGTCTGAAATACTTCTCCCCAGAGGGTCGCAATTGGCAAAGTTTCTCGGTGATATCTTCCAGAATCAGTCTGGCATTTGTAGGATCGAGCCAGTAATGCGGATTCCCGTAGATATGGATGTCCCCCATTCGCATATCAATCCTACCTGTTGGAACCTGGAGCTTGGCGATTCGTCTGGACGCATCCAGATAACCTTCACCCCCATACATCACTTTCGAGTTTCGAGCCGCGTCTATAAGGCTCTGTGCCCATAGATCCTGGTCCATGCCGATTCTTATCAGCATGTCGGCCCTCTTGACTTGTATCACCATTGACGGTCGGGGTTCGACGAGATGTGGATCCTGATTTCCCAGGGATAAACTCTTAACCGCAACCATATCACCACCAACGGCCTTAGCCATATCAGCCAGGTCAGTGGTGGTGGTGACCACTCGTAGAACATCAGCGGAAAAGATCCCGGCGGGGAGAAAAACAATATATAGCACTATAAATAGCCATCTACTTCTCATCGCGATTACTCCCGGTTATTCCAGCGGGTGGCTGTGGGGACCGATACCAAAAATCAGCTGGATTGTGGCTTCATATATGTCGCTGCTTAAACAGAAGCCGCACTGGAATCTGACTTTTGTGGTCTCGGTCAAATGATTGGTAACACACGCTGATAATTTTTGTGTTAGTTCTTTTTCAGGGAGTGCATTCTCGGCCCAGTCATATCGAAATCCTGCATCCCAGTATTTGGTGAAACGGTATCCAAGAAAACCATAGAGACCCCATCTTGTAATCCGCTCATCAGGTAATTCTCTAATCAGCTGTACGGCTTCTCCCTGTAATAGTAATCGCCTGTAGGCTGAGGGCCAGTATTTGAAGGTGAGGTCGAAACCCACCACGCTGACTTCGTCTTTATGCTCATCATGATGTAGACCTTTTCCTATGGCCCCACTTCCGCCGATTTCCAGTTCGGAGTAATTCCCCAGCGCAAAGGACGCCCACGCCCGGGATGTATAGACCCTGTCGGCTAAGGTAAAATGCATGTCTTCCTCAGAGTGCTCCTCATCATGGATTCCGCTCTCCATACTCCACCCGCCAATCGTGAGCTGTAGAAAGAAAGGCAAGGGCAGTAAGTAATCCAGGGAGGCACCCTCACCAACCAAGCCATGCTCCCCGAAGAAGTTGGTTAGTACTATCGGCCGGTCGACATAGGGTACATGATGCTGGTGGAGTTTATTGATTTTTCCAAAGTCGACGTGTTTCTTGCCTGCAATCAGGCCAAACTCTCCCAGGAGGTTCAGGAAACTCGCGTAGCCCTCGCATATTTCCGCTTCAAAATGATCTCCATGGCGATGGAAGGCGAAAAACGCATCCGCGCGCATTTCCGGATACAGGTATCCTTGAAGAGCAAATTCGAACTCCCTGATTAATATTTTATTTCTATATAAGTCGCTTCTGTCATCCGATAATTTGGCAGTGATGTCGCCAACCAGACTTACATCGGGCATATTCTTAGGAACTCCTCGCATCCCAGGAAGTGGTGTGTCCTGAGGTTCTTCCTGAGCAGACAAGACACACGTCAGAAGAAGGAATGACAAGCAGATTCTTGAATAGCTGGTAAGGATAGTATTCATGTTCGACGTCTCCTGTGGTGTCGAATCACTCTCCTTTCAAACTGAACTATGCTTCAACTCACTTTTTGCGCATAACCTTATAGTGTACTATGTACTCTATAGTGTGAATTTAATATCATACAATGGGATTAATCATGGTTAAATTCTCTTATCCATACTATGCGCCATCATTTTGTCACGATTTACAAATACGAATCAGGATACAATGTCGCGATGAATGAACAAGCTGCTCCCAACGTTGGTATTATCATTCGAGAATTGAGGAAACAACGGGGAATGTCATTACGGGCACTCGCCAGCGGTTGTGGTCTCTCGATCAATGCGATCAGTAGGATCGAGAGAGGTGAGAATTCGCCGACGGTATTATCGCTGCATCGGTTGGCCACCACACTCGATGTACCGATCTCCGCGCTGTTCCACGAGGAAGTTGCAGAACCGATCATATTCATCAAACGAGATGAAGGGCTCCGCCGGGAGATTGGAGGTATGATCATGCAAAGCCTTGGGAGTGGTCTACCCCAACAGCAGCTGGAACCCTTTTTAATTTCAATTGAACCGGGAACTAAGCATAAGAACAATCCCGTAACTCATTACGGAGAGGAATTTGTCTATTGTCTTGAAGGAAGAATCGAGTATTACGTAAATGATAAGAGATATACGCTGAACAAAGGGGACAGTCTGATTTTCAAGGCTTCTCAGGCCCACTATTGGAATAACCTATCAACACGTCCAGCTAAAGCCATCCTGGTTTTCCAAGCCAGTCAAGCTAAGCATCTGTTGTATCAACACTCGCGCGATGAGGTCTAAATGAAAACAATCTCGCTACTCACCATAGATGCCGTCATCAATCTTATGCTCGGACTTCCCTTAATGGTAGTTCCAACCCAAGTAGCCCACTTCCTTGGTATTCCCGTCCCTGAGCCAGCTTTTTATGCCAGCATTCTGGGAGCCGTATTAACTGGCATCGGGGTGGCTCTGTTGATTGAACGTTACCGGGATAGATCCCATATGGCCGGTTTGGGAATCGGAGGCGCTGTTGCCATAAATATCATTGGCGCGGTGGCGTTGATACTATGGTTGTTGCTGGGTGACTTGGATATGCCGGTACGGGGATACATATTCCTGGTGGCTGTGGCCGTGGTCGTGTTGGGAATCTCTCTAGTGGAATTACAGGCCCGCTACCGGAGAGAATAGCATGGAAACACAATTGCACCTTTTCAAATGGAGTGTAGTGAAGTGTCTTTAATGCCGATAGCTTTCAAAATAGGTTTATGGAACGCTTGGATATTTATGAGTGTGTTTTTGTTGCAGATGCTGGTGGTAATGCTTGCTGACGAACGGATTTTTAAAAGAACCCACGTCCCAAAAGACGCAAGACGAAACAAGCTTGATGAATGGACTGGCATCCTGGGCAATATATTCTGGTTAATGGCTATGGCCTATTCTGTTTTTCTCCCATTCCGAATCGGAACGATCTGGTTTCATGTCGGTCTTTGCGTTTTCCTTATTGGTCTGATCTTGCTGATGACAGCAACATTCAACTTCATTGCTGCCCCGCCCGATCGAGTAATAGGAGGGGGGGCATACCACTTCTCACGACACCCTATGTATCTTGCCACACTATTCATCCACCTGGGCTGCGGCATTGCTACTGCTTCGTGGCTATTCCTACTTCTCAGTATCATAAGCGCCTTCTTTTGGTACCGGGAGTCGCTTGTCGAAGAAAGATACTGTCTCCAACTATACGGGAGCGCCTACCAGGAGTATCGGGACAGGACTCCTCGGTGGATTGGTGTACCAAGGAAGTATAGTAGATGATATATGGGTACTGCTGAAGTAGGGGAAACCTGAAACCAGCAGCCCGCAACTTAGAACTGAAAAGCCTCGATTCTGTTCAGTGCCAACTTATACGGGCGAATCCCTGCCAGGAAACGGTGGTGGCTCGTATGTATATTTAGTTAGTTCCGGAATAACCGGCGTACGAAAAACCGTGGGCACCATTCCATAATATAGCCGGAGGTCGACGTGAGCAGTTATTTCATCGCACAGATCAACATTCACGATTCCAAGGAGTACGATAGATACTTGGCCGGCTATGACGCAGTATTTGCCCGCTACCAGGGTGAAGTAATCGCGGTCGACAATAACGTTACAGTGCTTGAAGGTGAATGGCCTTTTGGGCGTACGGTCGTAATCCGCTTCCCGAATGACCAGGAGCTATTGAGGTGGTACCGGTCTGCCGAATATCAGGAGCTTGCTCGGCACCGCCGGCAGGCATCACAGGCGAATATCGTCATGGTCACAGGTCGCAGCTGACCTCCCTCTGCGCAGTGAACCCTTTCCGGTGCTTGCCCGGCGAAACGATCTGCTTTGTCCCAAAACCACCCTTTCTGACACACCCTGCCTTTTGTGTAGTAACCCTATCCCAAAACCCTCCCAGAGTGTCTCAAAACTCATCTTTGATCAAAATCTCATAATCTGGTCTGCATTTTGGCGCCATTTCGCGCACCTCGTGCACGAGGCCCTCGCGCACCAGGCGAACGACAAACCGCCGCTGCTGATTTATATTCCCCGCATGATGAACAAACAGCATCCATATCGCCCCGCCCTTTTTCAACACGCCGCTGGCAAAATGGCGTTTCTGCCGAGGGAGGCCTTGAGTCTCTCGACGGGCATTTTTTCTAAAATGGGGGATTTTGTAGGGATTTTGTGGGATTTTTCTCCGCGGATCTTGGCCTGCGTTCACCCGGCTTCCAGACTCCCCCGGTTCCCAATCCGAACCGTCACTCGTAGCGCAGCGCCGAGACCGGATTGGATGTAGCTGCCTTGAATGCCTGCCGGCCAACCGTCAATACGGCGATCACCATGGCGATCAGTGTAGCCAGGGCGAAGGCCAGCACGCTATAGCTGATCCGGTAGGTGAAGTTTTGCAGCCAGTTCGTCATAGCGTAATACGAGATCGGCAGGGACAGGACCGCAGATACCAGCATCAGCTTCAGTATATCGCTGGTGAGCAGGATTAAGATGCCGGTCACGGTGGCTCCCAGCACCTTGCGGATGCCCACCTCCTTGGTTCGTTGCTCGGCGGTGAACGATGCCAGGCCCAGCAGTCCCAGGCAGGCTACAAAGATAGCCAGCGCGGTGAACAGACCGGCAATGGTTCCTATCCGCTGCTCTTCGCCATAGAGAGCATTGAACATCTCATCGAAATAGACGTATTCCAGGGCCTGATCCATGGCATGGTCCAGCCAGATGCGTTCGAGATGGCTCAGGACCTGAAGATCGCTGCCAGGGGCGATCCGCAGCGTGGTGAACTTGCCGTAATATGGCCCGCCGCCGCCATAGGATCTGCCGCCAAAGAGAAACAGGACCAGGGGCTTGATTTCCGTATGCAGCGATTCATAGTGGAAATCCTTGATAATCCCGATGATCGGGATGCGGGCGCCGGGCTGCCGGGTCTTGGCAATCAGATCCTGACCGATGTATTCGTCCAGTCCGAATGCCTCTGCAGCGGCCTGATTGATCACCGCTGAGACGGAATCCGTGCTGAATTCTCTGGAGAACCAGCGCCCTTCTGCCATCTCGAATTCAAACGTGTTCAGGAAACTGTAATCCACAAAATAGCCATTCAATATTCGCGCGATCTGCTCCCCGCCATCAGGCGGATTCATGGCGAACACGGTATTCATTCCAGCCGCTTGTCCGGGAATAGCGGTGGCGTTGGATACTTCCAGAATGGAGCTGTTTCCACCCAGCTCCTGCTTGAAAGCCTCGATAGTGGCGCCGATATCGTCCGTCTTTTCCACGATTATTAAGTTCTCAGGATTGTAGCCCAGATCCTTTGTTTGTAGGAAATCGAGCTGGGTTTTAATGATCAGGGTGCAGGTGAACAGAAAAGTCGTAACGGTGAACTGGAAGATTACCAGGCCGTTACGCAGGCGGGAACCTTTTCCTCCGCCTATGAAGGTCCCCCGGAGCACATCCACTGGATCGTAGCGGGACAGGTAGAAAGCTGGATAGCTGCCCGCCAGAATACCCACCAGAATAGCCCCGATAATGATATAGACCAGATTGCCGGAGTTAAACGAGAGCTGCAAGCCCACCAGATTATTGAACCATGGCAGGATCAGGTATACCAGCCCCACTGCCAGGGCAACCGCCAGCAGTGTGAGCACCACCGACTCCGACAGGAACTGTCCTATAAGGGAAGAGCGGTACGAGCCTGCGACCTTGCGTATGCCCACCTCCTTCGCTCGGCTGACGGACCGGGCGGTGGCCAGATTCATAAAATTGATACAGGCTAGCAGCAGGATGAAGACTGCGATGACGGCAAAGATATTAACGTATGTGATATTGCCGTTGGCTTCTATCTCACCAAGCATGTGGCTCTTAAGATGGATGTCAGTGAGTGGCTGCAGGATCATATGGTATGCAGAGCCTTCCGCCTGCATCCTGTCCCAACTCATCCCCATGGCTTGCTCGATCTCAGGTCCCACGTATTTGCGCACCAGATCGGCTAGCTTGGCTTCCGTTTCCCGCCAGTCGGCGCCCTCCTTCAACACGATATAGGTGTATATAAAATGGTTGAACCATAGCGTACTCCGGCTGCTTGCTGATGTGACGAATGAGACTAGACCATCATAATGAAAGTGTGAATTGCGCGGGATATCCTGATAAACACCAGTAACGATCCGCTGGTTCACCTTATCAGAAGTCATTATTTTGCCCATAGGATCTTCATCACCGAAATAGCGGCGAGCGGTCGATTCCGACAGGATAATGGAATTGGGTTGATTCAGCGCCGTCTTGGTGTCACCCCGGATCAGCTGCAGGTCGAATACATCGAATATACTGGAATCGGCAAAGGTGACGCGTTCCTCACTGAAGGCCTTGTCCCCGTAGCGAAGCACCGGGAAACCCCCGATAGTACGAAATCGCGTGGCTGCTTCCACTTCGGGAAACTCTTCTGCCATGGTGGTGGCCAACATGGAAGAGGTTTGGGCTGATTGGTAGGCTTCGCCCTGGAATGCCCCATCACGCACCACACGGTAGATGTGTTCCGCCCTGCTGTTCCACCGGTCGTAACTGAACTCATCCTGGACATACAACAGGATGATAATACATGCGGTAACGCCTATTGCCAGGCCCAGCACGTTAATCAGTGAGTACAGTTTGTGTCGTATAGCGCTACGCAGGTCAATTTTAAGGTAGGAGATAAACATGCGTTCTTCCTCTTATGGTCGGCTGAAAGTCAAGTTTATCGACCCGGGGACTGGGCTGCCATCACGTCGGGTGCAATATGCTGCGATTGGCGATCCCATCATTATTAGTGATCATGTCAGGTTATTAGTTCGACCCTAAGCTGGGGCTGAAGGTTGCCACCTAATCTAGGGTGGACTGACAAATCGGATTGGATGGAAGGAAGGTTCGGTTGAAGTCAAAGGAATTGCAGAGAGCTAAAGATACTATTTATGAAGTATGTGACATTCCTGACACAACTGTCCCGCTAGAGAGCCGGGCTTCTCATCTCTGGTATAATAATCAGACGCGGGCCAGTCAGAACAGTCTCTATGCCAATGCCACGTACGAGTATCCTTTTTCCTCCGGTACCCGGTTAATTGAGCTGGTGTACCCTGAGATAATGATCTGATTACTCCCCGGTCTGCGTTCGTGTCCCCGGCATGATTCTTGTCACTCATACATCCGATTCCTATCGATTACGGGCATATGCCAGCTGAAAATCATAGTATACATTATCAGGCTACCTGCACCTGGTTCCTGCCATTGCTTTTAGCCTGATAAAGCGCCTTGTCTGCTCTATCGATTAAACAGGCTGCATCATCATCAGGCTCAAATTGACTTACTCCCGCGCTTACTGTGAATTTTGTTGCACTGGTAAAATGTTGGCTTTCGATGTCTGCTCGTATTTTCTCGGCAATGATTTCAGCGTTTTTCACGTCGGAGTTCACCGCGAGGACCATGAATTCCTCACCCCCCCAGCGTGCAATGATATCACTCTCCCGTATGATGTCCTTCATCCTGGCTCCAAACATCTTCAATACCTTGTCGCCCTCCTCATGGCCGTAGGTATCATTGATGTTTTTAAAATGGTCTATATCAAACATAATGACCGACAGATCCGTCTGATAGCGCTTATTCCTGTCAATCTCATGTGCAAGAAATTCAGAGAATCTTCTTCGGTTGTATAGGGAGGTGAGAGGATCAATGGTTGCCATCTCCCGCAGAGCGTCCTCGGCTTGCTTTCGCTCGGTGATGTCCCGTACGAAGCTTTGAACACCGGTCACCTGGTCGCCTTCGATAAGCATGGTTATCTTCTGTTCAATCCACTTTTCATCACCTGAACGAGTGATTATCGGAAATTCCAGGGTTGAATTACGGACCAGATTTTCTCGTTGTTGCTGATAGAATAACTGAACGCGATCCCGCCATTCTGGAGAAACCAACTCGGTGAAGAGTTTCCCGATGAGTTCCTTTTCGGAATAACCCGTGAACTTTTTAGCGGGGGAATTGACATAAGTAAAATAGCCATCGGGATCGGTGGTATAGACGACGTCGCTGGCATCTTCAACCAGCTCCCGGTAGCGTCGCTCGCTAGCTTCAAGCGCCTCCTCAGCCCGCTTGCGTTCGGTAATATCTCTGACAAATGCCAGGTCCGCTGGTTTCCCTTCAAACTGGATAATACCGGCATTGATCTCGACATCGATCTCTTCTCCACTCTTTTTCAGGAGCCTGAGCTCGTATACGGACGGAACAGGTTCACCTGCGAACCGTTTATTAGACCTATTTATGAGTTCTTGAACATTTTCGGCGAGGATGAAATCTGTAAATCGTCTGTCAATCAACTCAGCTACCTGATACCCGAGCATCCGCGCCATCTGGGTGTTCACGAATTTGATCACTGAATTATCCTGGATAATACCGATCCCGTCGTTTGCCCGTTCGATAACGGAGCGATACTTCTCTTCGCTCTCACGCAGTGCGTCCTCCACCTGCTTTTGTTTGGTGGTATCCCGCTGCAGCACCTGAACGCCCAGTTTTCGGCCTTCTTCCTGCAGCAGTGAGACATAAACCTCGCTCCAGCCGGTGGTCCCGTCTTTACGTCGGTAGGTCATCTCAAATGGTTCAGGTACTTTGCCTCTTATTATGGCAGCAAACATTTTCACGTATTTCGGGATATCCTTTGCTCGGATGACTGCTATTTTTGAGAAGTGCTTGCCGACCAGTTCGTCAGCCAAGTAGCCGCCCTCCTCTACAACGGCAGGATTGCATGATGTAATTACACCCTTCAGATCCAGAGTGGTTATACCTATCGGTGACAGCTCGAACAGCCTTCGATACTTCGATTCGGAGATTTCCGGCGCTTCATCGGTATGCTCAATCTCGGCCAGGCGTTTGCGGGTTTGGTCCAGTTCCGCAATCAGTTGAGCTTTGGTCTTCTGTTGGTCGCTCATGGATGTCACCGTGTTTTTCAATAGGTCGTTAATCTAAATACCACATCATAGCAGAATTATCGTATCGGCTGGATCTCTACGGATTGCCAGCCTGATTATCAGATTTTGGCGAAGTTAAAAAGAAAACCGGGCTAGACCACGATACTGGTGAGCAAGCTAGTGCTGTAAAAAGAAGCTAAGCCGTCAAGAATTCGTGTCCTCAACTGGAACTTCATCGTCAGAACGAACCGGCCTCTGCCGGACGACCCCCTGCTCCCAAAGCAGGGTGCCTACATCATTAAGTATTGTATAAACAGTTACATACGGATGATGCTGAAAATCCGTATGCTACAATCCGTATGCTATGGTGCTGTTTTCCCTACTTCAGCAGCACCATCTTGATGGACTTGGTGTATTCCGGCGTCACCAACCGGGCTTGTCCGGCGTAACGACAGTGTAGCCGGGCAATGTAGATGCCGGAAGGATATGCTGATCCGTCGAAAATGACTTTATGTCTGCCAGGTGGTTTTTCGGTATCGAGAATGGTTGATATTTCCCGTCCCCGAAGATCATAGACGGTTACTCGAACATGGGATTGTGTAGGAATTGAATATTGAATCTGAGTTAGGGGATTAAATGGATTAGGATAATTCTGATATAGAGAATATGACACGGGAATATCCTGAAAAAGGAGATGCAAGGCAAATGCATCGACCGTAAGTGTATCTCGATCAAAATGGTTGGAACTATCAAACACAGTTAACTCAAAGGCATAGAGCCCCGGCTCCTGTAGATCGATGAATGCCACACAACTATCGGCGTTGGCGATGGGGACAGTCTCTGGTCCATTCAACTGTATCCAGCGGTAGTCAATGAGTTGATTCAAAGGATAATCAGGGTGATAACTGATGCTTCCATCCAGTGCAATTTTTCCCGGAGCGGAAATAATGGTATCTCTAGCAGCTGCTATGGGAAAGTCTGGAATATTCTCAAAAGAGAGATCAACATATCCGGTGTCTTTGGAGTAGGCGTCGCTTACTTCCCAGATGATTGATGTATGTCCGAAGAAATCTCTTGCTCCGTTGAATATTAGACTGGAATCAGTGAAGGAAGCTACAGCATTGTTCCCATCCAAAATTCTGAATGACTTGCTGGTGTCATTGTGATGAAAGACTAAATCGGCTTCTAAAATCTCCGAACCTTTTTCTTCGATGAGATTTAGCATATAATTCCTGGGAATTGCTGGCCTTTCTAGGATGAGGTCGGAGTGAATCCAGGTAAGCGAATCATTACCGTTTTCCTCTATCTCCCAGCAAACGAGGTAATATGGGTCAATACCCACGACGATGTCCCCTTCCACATCGTCCCACCTGGGATTGAAGTAATTAATTCCGAGGATGGCAACTGAACCGGTTTTCAGAGGAACCCTTCTACGGCTAGAATCATCCTGCGGTTCATAAATTAGCAAGTCATTGATATTCGTTATATCCTCCCCAGTTAGGACACATGACACAGCATGTCCCCAGGCACGGTCATCGGGCCAGTAATACATCATGTAAAGAGGATAATTGTAAATACCGATTCTTGTGACGTCATAGAGATACAATGGAACCTCTGGCCCTGAATAACCCACCGCTCTCATATGGAGCTCGGAGGAAAAGTGCCTGCATACGTATGTCGGATCAGTATATTCGTACTGATCCACGTCATCTATGTTTCTGATGATACTATCACTTCGAGCGATCCTCTCTTCTTCGGTTCCAAAATACTCCCACCATGCAGGCAGGTAAGACACGTCCCCATTGAGGAAAGATTCCATAATGCCTAGATCGGTGGTAGTTGAAGCTTGCCCATCTGCATCCAGATCGGTCTGTAGATTTCGAGTCCCAAATAACATAGCCACATAGTCATCCCGGTCAACAATACCGTTACCATCAGCATCTCCACTGCCAAGGTATAGCGTTGATGGGATCGGAGTCCCGAAGGGATTCAGAAGGGCCCTGTGATAATGATCATATTCTTGTTGAACGCCGAGTGACTTTCTCAACGCATTTTGTCTATCCAACTCATTAAAATCGGGCCGAGGTAGCTGTAAGCCCAAGCACTTCCTATCACAGATCTGTTCTTCATGATTCTCAGAGTTACCAACAAGAGGCCGGCTGTTGGAGGATTGTTGGGCTACTAATAAGCTGACCTGCAGCAGTCCCGCACAGGCAATCAGCAAAGGTTTCGTTCTATACTGTTTTGACTTCATTTCTCACTTCAGCAGCACCATCTTGATGGACTTGCTGTATTCCGGTGTCACCAACCGGGCGCTTGTCTTTTATTCTTGCAGTATGAAATCAGCTGATAGATTCTCAATATGGATAACGAAAACCCCTAGCTCAGTAATCCATTTGTTATCCCGACCAACGAAAGCCAAGTCCTCTACCGAAAGAGCGAAATTCACAGTTTGACGTTCCCCGGGTTCAAGGGCAACTTTTTGAAATCGCTTTAGCTGCCGTACGGGCGGCGTCACAGAACGCACCTGATCACTGACATACAATAAGACCGCTTCCTGCCCAGTTCGAGAACCCGTATTCGTAACCATCACTTCCACCTGTAAGGCTTCGTCACCTCTCAGGACGGTTTTATCAAGCTGCAAATCGCTATACTTGAACGTAGTATAGCTAAGACCATGCCCGAAAGCGAACTGGGGATTGTATTCATTTGGCCATGAGACCTGACTCAGGCGGTAATCATAAAGTATCAGATCATTCGGATAGCGTGGATATGTGACCGGCAATTTCCCGCTGGGATTCACATCACCGAAAAGCACATCCGCAATTGCATGACCGCCCTCACTCCCGGGTAGAAAACAGAGCACAATAGCGTCTGCTTTATCAGCAATATCATTAATGAGGCGTGGCCTCCCTTCAACCAGTACTAGGACCATTGGTATACCTGTTTCAGCAATGGAACCAACCAGCTTCAACTGAGGTTCACTCAGACGGAGGTCGTCGATATTGCCCTCCATCTCGCAATAAGATGGTTCGCCGATACAAATGATGGCAACATCAGCTTTGCGTGCTGTTATAGCAGCCTTTTTAATATTGATCTCTTGATCGAATCCCACTCCTGGTTGGAAGATCACCTGATCTTCACTGCTTTTCTGCTGAATAGCTTCAAGAATTGTTGACTTATCCGCGGGATAGAGCGATTCCTCGTTTCCCTGCCAGGTAATAGTCCATCCGCCATTCAGGGCTGACATTGAATTGGCTGTTGGACCAGTCACAAATACTTTCATGGATTTTGATAGTGGCAAAATGCTGGCATCATTCTTCGCCAGGATAAGGGATTCCTGAGCTGCTTGGAGAGCATACGCCTGTGATTGCGTAGTGGCGAATCCTTGAACAATGGATTCGTCAGGGTAAGGATTTTCGAAAAGACCTATCAGGAACTTGATCCTCAGAATACGCCGAACCGATTCATCTATCCGCGATTCTGGAACGGTCCCCTCCATGACCAACTCCATCAGAAGATCATAAAAGCTGTAGTCTAGTGGTACCATACTCATGTCAACACCTGCTATGATGGCCATACGCACGGCTTCTTTCTGAGTGCCAGCGACCTTTTCCCTGGTAAACAGGTTGTCAATGTCGGCCCAATCCGAGACCAGCATACCATTGAATCCCAGTTCATTGCGCAGTATTTCCGTCAGGAAGAAGTAACTGGAATGAACAGGGATGCCATTGATCTCTGAGCTGTTCGCCATGAAGGTCATGACACCTGCATCGACCGCTGCTTTAAAAGAAGGAAGAAAAATTTCCCGCAGCATTCTCTCGGGGATCCAGGCCGGTGTCCGATCCTTCCCGCTGAGTGGAAAGCTATATCCAAGGTAATGCTTGGCACAGGCTGCGACTTTATTAGGTGCCGCAGGATTCTCACCTTGCTGCCCACGGATATAAACCTCACCCATAACAGAGGCTACATATGGATCTTCACCATACGTCTCCCATAGCCTTGGCCAAGCGGGGTGACGGCCAACACCGAGTACCGGATTGAAGTTCCAGGGAATGCCTGATATCCGCATCTCCAGTGCGGCTATTTCTGCTTCCCGTTCCACAAGCTGTGGATTCCAGGTAGCCGCCATGTTGATGCTCTGAGGAAAGAGTGTCGCTCCCTCGGTATAGTTTGCGCCATGGATGGCATCGATTCCATATAATACCGGTATTCCGAGTCTTGTATGCTTTGTAGCACGATCCTGAATCTCAGTTATCAGCTTTCGCCAGGATTCCACCGGCAATGCCTTATCCCAGACATTCAGGATGGAACCCACACCATAGTGGAGGATGGCTGTATCCAGTTTGGCTGGATCGAGTTCCCAGTCCTGTTCGGTTGTCCCCTGGGTTTTACTTACCACCTGGATGCTGATCTGGGTCATTTGCCCGATCTTTTCCTCAAGCGTCATCTTTGAAAGTAACTGGTCAACTTTGCTCTCAATGACCTCGTCGTTGGCTTGAGCGAGCGTAAAACATGGTATCATGACAAGTATTGTAACTAGTAGCAACAGTTGATATCGAAGTCGAATCATTGATTGTCCCTTGCAGTATTCGAAGCAGTTCACAATGTACGTGGTTCGTGATGGTTTATGCAAAGATGACGATTGGAAATTGGCCCAACTGGACTGCTATCTGTAACAATTTGGGCGCATAAATTGTACGTCAATCACCTGCCCCCCTGCTAATCATGCAGGGATTCTAAAAGCATTTCTCCGACGGGAATTGTGAGAAGTCCAGGTGAGCCTATGCTATAATCAGTATGCTACTTGGTAGCCTTCTCGACGGGGATTTTCAATTGTCGGGGCGATCCGGCCTATGCCGGACGACCCCCTGCTCCCATACCAGCAACAAGCCCTCCGCTGATTGCTCACGGCTGACCGCTGACCGCTTATGTACCCCATGCGGGATTTCCCACCGTTGGCGGGGCGAACCCACGACTTCTGGTTCCGGAGGCTGACGTCTTAGGTCACGCTCCCGTCGGTACACTCCCCATTGTATCATCACACTGTCCCAAAACTCATCTCAAAATCACAATCTCAATAC
>JBHPIW010000003.1:0-122950 GCA_042568495.1 Fidelibacterota bacterium
CCTTCTGAATATTTCTTATCCATACTTGATAGATTGTTGGGTGCGTCACCGGTACAAGGGAGCGTTTCAAGAATTCGATCGAGCTGGGTAATAGGCGTTCATCGGCATCAATCCACAGGATCCAGTCTCCGCTCGCGTGACGAATCGATTCATTTCTGGCAGCAGCGAAATCGTCTCCCCAGGGGAAATCATAAACCTGAGCTCCAAATGAACGGGCAATCTTGGCTGTATCGTCTTCAGAGCCCGTGTCGATGACTACGATTTGATCCGCAACACCGGTCAGGCTATTAAGACAGCCGGGAAGCATTCGTGCCTCGTTGCGCACGATCATGCACACCGAAAGCGATGCTTGACTCATTCTCCGCCCAGTTTATTAAGACTCTTTTGCAGGATTTCCTGGATAGATTCAAACAGGGTTGGATTATGATCGTGGATGTGTTGAAGCAAAGGTTGGATTTTTTTTTGCTGTTGACTTAAGGCGACCTGAATGTCTACGACACTGCGCAGAAGATGTTCCTGGTTACGACTGGCTTCCATTTCCCAAGCAAAAAGAATCGGTCGATACAAACCTTCTTCCAGACTAAGGTAATATCTTCTGTTGTTGAAGAAAGAATCAACGGCTTTACGTTGTGCTGAAATCGCATCCTCAATCCGATTCACTGCCAGCAGCAGTTGACCAAGAGGTACGCTGAAGCGACCATCACCCTCAATGTTGTTATAGATCAACCAGAGCGACTCAACCGTTTTCTCAGGATAGAAATCTCCTGCCAAGAGTGAGGTGCAGAACATACCGATAAGACCATTCACAGCTTGCGGGTCCTTGTGTGGTGCTTCAACATTCTTACTGACAATACTTAAGCCTTCCTCAACGGCAGCATGAGCTCGATCCCACTCTTCATATTCGGGTTCACCGAGACTGATAATTGCTGCTACAGGCAACAGTGCTATTGACTTTTCCAGTCCATCCTTCCCAGCAACCTGCTCAAGACTGGCATCCAGCGAGGGATATATCATGTGCTCCCAACGAAGATTCCTGTCCGTACGCAGGAGGCGAATTTCAAAATAAAAATTACCCGGCTCGCCAATTCTGGCAAGAGGAATCTCGACAACGCTCGCTTGCGTGTTTGATAGAAAATCTGTGATGGATTGCTGATCTTCAGCATGTAAAACCTCTTGCTGATTTAGGAACAATGCCCAAGGTGTTTTTACATTGCCCAATGCTATGTTCAATAATGCTGCCTCATCCGGATCTGCAGCGACGGAAACGTATTGAGCATCATATTCAGAGGCCAGGTGGCGCACGGCTTGACTACCTGCCCCTCCAGCATCAACGATTACCATCTCCCGCGCTAAACGGCTGGCCGAATGGAGAGCATTCGCAAGATTCCCACTTCTTCTGTGGGTCACTATACAGAGGGTTACATTTGAAGCGGTTGGAAGCTCAGGCAAAGCTACCCTAGAAGATTTTTATCCAAATCGCGAAAATCTGCGAGTAATTGAACTTTGGCAATCTTTTCCAGCAGGAGCTCTTTGTTATTGATCCGATAAGACCGTTCAGCTCCTTCAGGCTGGAATTTGTCCATAATTCCCTCTTGGATATAGCCATCGATCAATGATTCGTAGACTTTGAATGATTTTTTATATTGTTCTGAAATGTGTTCCTCAAGCATGGTGGCAGGGAAATCCTCAACAGCTCCCTGATCGGCAACTATCTGCTGGATAGTAAGCAGCAACTCTACTTCTTCCTTATTCTGAAATCGATAGGCCTCCGACATTTCCTTCAGGTGGCCAGTCTCAAGAAGATGACATTCATGGCAATATTCAGCAAATTTGCAAAACCTCTTTGGATCTTCAAGCAGGAATACCCGGCCAAATCCTTCTCTTCGATCACTGGCTGCCAGATGCAGGGAGACGAGCTTGTTCATCGTGTCATTGACTCGTTCTTCATTCAGACCAACATAGAAGCCGATCGAGGTGAGAGTTTCCGCCCAAGGCAAGAAAATGGTACCTGCTGAATCAGGTTCTGCCTGTTTGGCAAACATGGCGAGCAGATTCACGACCTGTCGTCCAGCTCCCTGTGTTAATAGGATGCTCTGGTTTTTCGTGGCGGTACGCAGCCGTTCAACTACAATTCCGAAAAACGCCTGCAACCATTTGGGAACCTCTTCCATGCGTTTCCGAAACATTTCACGACCAATTTCAAGCAAGACAACATTACTACTTGCTATAGCAGTGGCAGACCTGGGTTGGCTATCAATAATTGCCATCTCGCCAAAAACCGATCCCGGCTCCAAGCTGGCAAGCACTGTCTTCTGATCTCCTAACATTTTAGAAATTTCTACCTGACCCTGCAGAACGATAAACATAGTCTGCCCGGTCTGACCATCCTTAAAGATGATTTCACCTTTCTTAAATTGTCGCTTGAGCCTCTCCTCCAGTAAGCTCATGGATTTCGATCTCCTATACTAAAAGTCATTCGTACAAAGATGAATTTAATCACTGGATGTGTAGCTAATCCGCTCGGTTGATTTTCGCCAACATCTCGCGTGCTTCACGATGATCTGGATTAGCCGCAAGAACCGCCTCAAGGTGGCGCTTGACATCCTCAGTCCTGTCCACTTCCGCATATAGCGATGCAAGAATCAGATGCGTTTGCCATTCGTTTGGCTCATCTTGCAGAATCCCCATCAATAACTGAATCCCCTCCTCGAATTGCTCAGTTTCAATAAACGTCTGCCCCAGTAAGCGTCTGGCATCCAGATCAGCCGGATTCCTCTCAAGAATTCGCCCCAGACGCAATTGGGCTGCCTGTATATCTCCCTCAGCTATATCCAGCATCGCCAATCCCTGATGCAATGGCCCCCAATCCCTTTGCAAGCTTACAGCGTGGTCATAGTGAATCCTAGCTTCAGTCAAATTCTCCTGTAGATGATGGACCAGTCCCAGACCATATATTGCTTCAGCTCGAATGGGATCCTCACTAAGTACCTCACGGCAGAGTGTCTCACCCTTCTCAAGATCTCCACCATTAATATACTGCAATGCTTGCTTGGTCTTGCCCTCGAGTACCAATAAAAGTGATTCATCTTTTTCAAGGAGCCAATCGGGTTCAACATCTGGCCACTTCTCCTTGAATAAATGCTCATTCTTTCGAAGGGAATCCTGGTAATCGATCTTATTCCCTGCAAATGTCCGGCTTCCGAAGTGGTGCAGGATCGTACTTTCATCTACCATTACAGCGTAGCCTGCCTCACGAACGCGCAAGCAGAGATCGTCATCCTCATAATTGCCCGAGCCGAAACGTTCATCCAATCCACCCAAATCATCAAAAAGCTGCTTACGGATCAGCATGGCAAAGCCAGCGATACGACGACGTGGTGTTACCTTGCCCTGATTAGTGTCTCGAACTGTCTTGGCAAAACTAAAGAATTCTTCATCGTCTTTATAGGGTACCTCCACCAGCTGCTGACGTCCACTGATGTAGTTGGAGATAGGTCCTATCAGACCAATCCTTCCATCTTGCTCAAGCGCATTGACCAGATTCTCCAGCCATCCCGCACCAACCAAGACATCATTATTTAGTAGAAGGAGATACTTACCGCGGGCTACTCGTGCACCCTGATTATTTCCCGCGGAGAAACCGATGTTCTTTTCGTTGTCGATCAATTGATAATTCGGATTCTCTTCAACCAAGTTCCGCAGATATTCCTTGGTACCATCGGTGGAACCGTTTTCCACAAATACAATCTCATACGGGTAAGTTGTATTCCGTTGAATCGAATCCATACAGCGCCGGGTATATTCCAGCGCATTAAAGGTAAGTATGATAACTGATACCATATTTTCTGATCCTATGTCAGCATGATATTGGTCGCGGGTGAGTATCTGCTTGTAAAACCGAGCAATTTCTTGAGCACCTAAAGCAATATTCCTTTCGGCAGTAATGTGCTTGTATGCCTGTTCCTGAAGTTGGAATCTAATCTTCGGATTTTCGATGAGGTATTTGATCTTCTCATACCATTCGTCAGGGTCTTCCCGCTCCACAAAGAGTCCTGTTTCCCCTTCAACAATGCTCTCATTATACGGTGCGAGACCGGAATATATTCCTGCTATTTTCTGAGAGGCATACTCCAGATATTTTTCATCGCTTTTAACCTCATTAAACCGATTCCGAGCTAGGGGAGCGAGTCCAATATCCAGTGCAGCTTGGTTTAAGCGCCTGCCAAATTCATAGATATCCACGGTACTGCCTAAATGTTCGACCCCAGGATCCCCTCGATATATTGCTGGTATGTACCAGAAAAATACTAAGGAGACTTCTTCTTTATATTCAGATCTGATCTTCTGGATGGCCGGTAGAACCTGCCGAAAGTCATTCTCGTGTGTCCAACCTCCAGCGTATCCGATCCGGCAGGGCCCATCCAAGGACTTAGGCCTGGGTGCCGGAAAGATGTCCGCATCCAAGTGATTTTGAATAGTAGTGGCATTCCGATTATACACTAAAAGCCGTTCCTGTAGTCCAACGGTTGAGACTGTGACATAGTCGACCTCCCTGAGGAATGCCTCGATGCACTGTCTCACCGCCGGTTGCTGAAAGTGATCGAACAACGGATGGTCTTGAGGAAGGGCAAACAAGTCATCGTCGATATCGTATACTGTTTTCTTACCTCGGGCTTTCGCATGATGCAGAATTTCGAGGGTATCCGGAATATCCGTTCGCTGGAATACAATCAGATCCTGATGATCCAGGCGTGTCAGATCAAAAGTCTGCGGCTTTTCAAGCGTCACAACTTCATACTGGACCAATCCCTGTTCCTTTAAAACAGAAAGAGGGCTTAGAAGCCTTATTGTAGCAACCGCCCCTTTGGACTCAGTGATAACTAGTATTCTCATGACCGGCATATAATATTATGGACCTGGGTCAATCCGATTCTTTGTCTTGTAGCTACGTTGTTGCATTGTCTAGCAACACCAGATTTTCACGGGCAGTTTCGTTTTGTGGATCAATCTTCAGAACTTTGTTGAATACTTTTCGGGCATTATCAAGGTCACCCGTACCCACTTGGCAAACACCCAGGGCCATCATGCTTTCCACATCCCGTGGGGCTTGTCTCAGGATGAAAGTATAAGCTTTGATACCATCCTCAAATCGCTCAGATTCCAAATAAATACGCCCAATTACTTTTGAAGTCTCCAAGTCTGTTGGCTGGAGAGCAACAACCTTCAACAGAGCATTTTCAGCTTCTTGATTGTTGCCCTGCTGGAGTGCGAGAGCACCCAACCCGATATAGCCGGGTATATACTCCGGGTGCAGCACGGTGGCTTTTACATATTCCTTACGGGCTCCCTCCACATCTCCGTTCTTAAGTAAGAGATTGCCTATTGTAACTACCAACCACGGGTCATCCGGGGCCAGGAATATGGCTTCTCTCAGCATTCTGATCGCCTCGGTATCATCGTCGCGATTCAAACATTGATCAGCCTGCTTTATTAAGGGCAATACGTCATCAGACCATTGAACTCGGATATCAAGAGGGTGAGAGCGCAACTCCACCTGCTCGCCGGGATTCCAAATCCCAAGGTGCTGGCCTTGTTCCCGGAATCGACGCCAAGCCTCTTCTCCAAGTTCCTGGACCTCAGGCTCAGCCTGGCGCTGTTCCGGATGAATTCGGAAGTAGCTGAGGGTTTCAATAAGATAGACCAAATCTCCCTTTCCCAGCAGGCTCATCCACATGGCAACATCACCATTCATAATGGCATGTACCCCAGCAAAGCTCATGATGGTGGGTTGGGTATTCTCCAGGTCCCGCTTGCGAAATAACGTTGTACTTGGTTCCCCAATAAAGTTCATCTTGTTTTGTAGCACCATGCCACAGGCAGAAATACCTTCAATAATCGAGTCATCCTGGACAGGACGATTCGTTGCTGTTAGATCCCTCAAAGCATTACCATCCTGGTCAATTGGTTGGCGGTGTGAAGTGACTAATGTGACACCCGGATATTTGATCAAGCATCGTATAAGCTTTTCCACACATTGAGGATGAAGAAGATCATCATCGTTCAGGAATTTGATATACTCCCCGGTAGAAAGATCAAAGCATTGCTGATAATTACGAGCACCTCCCAGGCGTTCCGGATTATTCACATAACGAATCCGGTCGTCTGAAGCATCGTGCACTGCCTTTTCGATCTTGTCGTTATCGCTATCATCGCAAACGATGATTTCCATCCGCGGATAGGTTTGGGTGAGAGCACTTTGTAGGGCGGTATGAAAATAGCGTGAGTTATAGGCGGGAATTACCAAACTAACAAGTGGAGTATCTTGGGCATCCACGATATCATCTGTCCTCTCCTTAACAAACTCTGCAATCAACCTGGAACCATCTCTCGTTTCGCAATCCCGAAATATCGGGTACTCGCTTTTGCCTCGGACGCACCGCTTCGCCAGTGCAAATCCGGCCAGGCCCGCCACCCTGGCGAGTTCTTCCTCATTATAGGACCACCGATGACCCCATTCGCGCATGGCCAGGTTGATCATCTCACATCGATTGGCTACCCATGAATAACCGAACCGCTCCCAATCGGGATGCCGGCGATCAGCTACATAGTCATCCACGAGCGCATCCAGGTCCGGTGTGGCGATGCGCAGGATGCCATCCTGAGTCAGGATACGGCGGCACTCACGGAAAAACGCGAAACCATCAGCCTGGGTGAGATGCTCGATAAAATGCTCGGAGTAAATGCCCTGAACGGAGTTGTTGGCAAAAGGGAGCCCCTCACGCACATCCGCCTGTACATCGGCATCAGGTTCGATATCAATGTTGATAAATCCCGGGAGCTTTTGCTTGCCGCTGCCAATATTAAGGTATTTCATTTCCACTTAATTCAGTCTTCCCCACTCGCTCTCCGGCAATTCATAATGACTATGCGATCCCACTTTCCAGTATTCCAGATTCAATCTCTTCACTATGATCGATGATAAACCGGATTAGGCCGCATACAGTGGCTACATCATGTTCACTGACGGCCGAGCCTGTCGGGAGTGTAAGTACTTTATCAACAACCTGTTCTGTTTCAGGCACGAGCAATCCCGCGTGAGGCATATAAGAACGGTAAGGCTCCATACGGTGGCAACCTGGATAAAAATAGCGCCGCGCGAGTACTCGTTCCCCATGGAGTATCTCCATGAGGTGATCACGGCCCATACCGATCTGCTCCGTGTCAATCTCCAGTACAATGAACTGATAGTTGCTTTTTTCCCGTTCATCATAACGCATGAGCCGAATACCTGGAATATTGTCCAGCTCTTTTCGATAATGATGATAATGTTCCCGGTTTACATTAATAATCTCATCAAGCGAATCAAGTGAAGCCAGTCCCATAGCCGCCGAGACTTCACTCATTTTGCCATTCATTCCGATATAAACCACATTATCGTAGCCCGAGAAACCAAAGTTCTTCATCAGCCTGATCTTCGCAGCCAGGTCGTCATTATTGGTTACTACTGCTCCCCCTTCGAAGGTGTGGAAAAACTTCGTCGCGTGAAAGCTGAATACTTCAGCTTCACCGAAATTGCCAATCATTCGACCATTGCAGCTGCAGCTAAAAGCGTGGGCCGCATCATAGATAACTTTCAGATTGTAATGATCAGCAATGGACTGCAGGGCTTCAACGTTACAGGGACGTCCCCACAAGTGGACTCCAATGATCCCTGTAGTTTTTGGCGTGATCATCGCTTCCACTTGTGCAGGATCGAGATTATGAGTAACCGGATCAATATCACAAAATACGGGGTTGATCTGTTGCCACTGAAGCGCATGGGCAGTGGCAATAAACGTCATGGAGGGAATGATGACCTCACCCGTCAATTCCAGCGCTCTAGTAAGGATTTCCAGCGCAATAGTGGCGTTGCACATGGCGATACAATGCTTCGCGCCAACCAGTTCAGCGACACGGCTCTCTAACTCCCGCACGTACGGACCCCTATTGGTGAACCAGCGGCGATCGAACATATTCTGGATCCGTTCTATGAACCCATCACGATCTCCGGTGTTAGGACGGCCAACATACAGATCCTCTGTAAACGTGGGCGAACCACCAAAATGTGCCAGATCCCCAATACGCTGTTTGGGTTTAGCTGCCATCAGTATGAAGCTCCTTTTGTTTCACGCCTGCAAGGTAGGCATGTACCGAAGGAGGTGAATTCCACATCAGTACATCAATAATTGACAGGTCCGGGATATACTCATAGGGATCAGTTTTGTAGCGGAAGGATTCATACCTTTGAATCGACAATTTGATTCCCTCTTCTTCAAACCGTCGGTGATCGAACAGCTGATCTCCACCGGGAGCGTTGACATATTCCCTCACGTTAAGCGTCCGGGAAATCTGCAGAGCCCAATCTCCTGGTCCTTGAACCTGCCCAAGCTCCAGAGACATCTCTGAGTAATACTCGAAGTCAAATGGAATTTCAAGTACGTCGCAAATCTCTCGCAGTATCATTGTGTTCAATCTCGAAAGGGACTGCTCCTCGCAGGCCAAACAACGTTTCACCAAATCTATGGTCTCGTGATAGAACGGGGCCTTGTTCTTGTAGTGCTCCAACTGTTTGGTGATCTTCCTAGACCAATCTTGGGTTGAATTTGATTGGATCTCGTAAATAGGGGTATCGCGGTGGTGCTTTTTCAACGGCACAATGATATACTGCCATCCAGATGTCGGATGTAGTATTCGGTTTCGGTTCACCCAGCCATGGCGGATATATTGGGGTGTATCGAAGACAATCCATCGGTCTACCCGATTGATTAAGTCGAAATATCCCAAGTAGGGGAAAAAGTACGGTTGCATGATTGCCAGCTTCATTTCAGAAACCGTTCCAGATCTGTCTGCTCGATCTCCCTTATTATTTCCGTCTGGATCTGTGGCTGGAGAGAACTTCTCCAACGATCTTTGACTCCCGGATGCTTGAACGTGGCATAGGGATCATTATCATGTCGATTCTGCGAATCAACCAGAAATTCTTCTGTCTGTGATGTATATACCAGACCAAGGAATCTGAATAATTCCTTGGTTATCGCAACCGGCTCATTCACGAGGTCTTCATACTGCATGAGGAAAAAGTTTCCGGGATATTCCTTCTCCAACTGCACATGCAACCTTGTCACTGCTTTCCAGTCCTCAAAACCCCAGAACTCTTCCGGTCCTGTTTTTCGGCACTTGCCAGTTCTCCATTCCACTCTGGGATCAGCATTTTGAGGAAATTCCTTAGGAGTTGTTAGCCAAGAATGAATCGCCCCACACGGATGCCGCACAATTGCTACCATCTTCATGTTCTCAAAGTATTTGAGCATGGTGGGAATCAGGTTGTGAAACCGGGTCATTTTGATTGCTAAGTATTCGGCATCAGTATTTTTCTTTTCGAAAGTGGGATAATGATCCCGTTCCCGGTTTCTGGTCTGCTCCATAAAATCGTCATGCGCCAAGTAAGCACCATCGAAGACATCTTTATATTCCTCCTTAGTAGAAGTCTCAGTTACTGCATTCTTGAAAGCATAGGAAAAGAATGGCGAGAGACGAAACCGGACCTCCAGGCAGCTGTCAATTATCTGGCTCAACCAACTTGTCCCTGATCTGGGCATGCCTACAATAACTATGATCTGCTCATACATCTTCTACCTACACTTCCCTGAGTTCAAAGGTAGAGGAGCGTAGTGAACCAGTCGGCATCTGAGCTTTTCGCAATAGTACATCAAACCGATAATGAGACGTGTGTAGATTTTGATTCTGTGTCAGGACTTGGGAGTGGAATCCCCTCTGCCTAGCTATTCTGGAAATCTCTTTGCTAGTCCACCAACTGCCAATGCTATCTCGGCCCGTCAACTGCCTCCAAAGCGCAACTAGTTGCCTTTTGGGAGTGTTGTAAAAATTCCGTTTCCGGATTCGATCTGGTATACTTCCAATCAATATCAATGCGTCATCAGTAGTAAGACTAGAGATCACTTGGAGAATCCGGCTAAGGTCTCTCTTTTTAAAGTGCTGGAGCGCTTCGTACATCATGATTTTTGAAAAGCGTCCATCCGCAGATAAAACCTTATGATCCAAATCCAGAATCGATGCATGTATATATATAATATTATCTCGCTGATGATCACGTTTTGCAACAGTCAGGAGGGGTTCGGAGTAGTCGATCCCTACTGCAGTACTACACTTGGACGCCAGATTTGCGGTTATTAAACCGTTGCCACAACAGAGATCCAAAAGAGAATCGCCCGGTTGCAGATCCAAATGAGAGGCGATATCATCCACAATGGATTGGAATTGAGATGATGAAATGGGCTGACGCTGAAGAGTTTTGCCAACTTGCCTTAGGTAGTCAGTTCCTTTAACGGTGGCTGGATAGGTAGCCCAGTATTTTTTCCAATTGATCAGAATCGTTCTCCAAGATTACCCAACTGACTTTGGAGGAAATAAAGAGTTGGCTCAGGTCCAAACCACACCCTGCAAGGAGGCTGTAATCCGTATATTGAAGGAGCTGCTTTGCCAAATGATGCTAATTACTAAGATTTATCGGGGGGATCTCCAGAATATTGTCCCATTCCTGTTCTCCCTAGTTCCTTCGGGGTGCTTTTCAAGAGGACCTGTACATTTTCTTTTCCCCTAACTGCAGCTAGATTTTCCTCCTTGATCCTCAGATACACTTCTTCCCGGTGCACAGGTAGCTGCGAAGGGGCGGTGATGCCAACTCGCACATATTTCCCTGCGCATTCCAGGACTGTCAGGATGATTCCATCACCAACCCGGATACTTTCGCCTGCTTTTCTGGTTAGCACCAACATTGTATTTACTTCTCAACCGGGGAGGGCATCAGATTTGCCAGAGGCTCGTCTACCCGAAGATCATCACGATCAAGGATTACCTGATATCCGCAGAGGGCCTTCGCGCTGATAATTACTGGTGCACGGGTATTCACCGTGATAATACTCTGTTTGGGATCAACACGAAGTATATAATAGAGAGCCACGTCATCAAGGGACTCTTCTCCGACAAGGCTCAGATGACTATCCTTGAGTTGTTGAGCTACCTGTTGTTTCAACAGGGAACAACTCACAACCGGGAACACTACGTCAGAATCGTTAATGGACCTTAGCCAGAGGAACGGCCTTAAATCGGGCTGACTTTCGAGGATAAATTGTCGATGTTCCTCAAACCCGGGTAGACCCGCTGGAAACTCCAAGGGATCGGATGATTCGATCAGATCAACAGGGTCGGGCTGATCTTTTGATTTTTTTGTCATACTTACTGTAGATAGTTTAGAATACTGATGCCCATGATCCTTGTACTGGATTCAAGTGCAGCACGATAGCCAAGCTCCTGGGCATTGAACCTTAAAATCGCCTCCGCTAAATCCACATCTTCCGCCTGAGATATATACGACTGGAGATTGACCTCTGCTGCCTCCAAATTATCTCGTGTTAGCTCAAGTTTACGCTGCAAAGAGCCAGCTTTGGTAATTGTATTGAGCAGATCCGGTTCAGCTTCATCAAGCAGGGCAAGAGCGGCATCAATCGCAAGACCGTCATTAGCTACCAAAGCATCACGCAGAGCAATCACGGAATCGAAAATATCAACAAACTCTGTACCTATCGTATTAATCTGGAGATAGGTATCTTCCCCCACTTTTCGTGAAATGACTCCATTGTTCCCGTTATAGGCCACTGAAGTACCATCATAAGTGAATGGCTCGGTATCCTTCGTCACGGTACCGCCAAAGATGTATTTTCCCATGAAACTGGTATTCCCCATAAGAACCATCTCTTCGATCAGAGCGTCGGCGTACTCAATCACTTGCTCACGAGAATCGGGCGCTGCGTCACCTCGAACCTGTAGACCAATCTCGTGGATCTGTTGCATTGCCTCATGCATGACATCCAGTGACTCAGTACCGACTTTAATCCAGGCAATACCGTCTTCGATGTTTCCCAGGTATTGTTCATTCCTTGTCAAAAGGCCTCGGAACCTGCCTGCCCGTTCGAAACGAACCGGATCGTCTGAAGAACGCGCCACCTCCTTATTCGTGCTGAGCTGCTTCTGCACCTCGACAAGCCTACCCTGACTCTCGCCAAGGTATGTGATAATCTGATCTCGAATCATTGCATCGGTTACACGCATGTCTTGTCTCTCACTTCAATTAGAGTAGTTGCAATACGGTCTGAATGAGCTCGTCGGCGGTACTGACTAATCTTGAAGCAGCCGTAAAAGCCTGCTCCAACTGGACCATCTTGGTCATTTCCTCTTCCATAGAAACGCCTGAAATAGACTGCCGTTGAATCTCAAGGCTACTGACTATCTTATCCTGGTTAGCTTTCAGAAATCCCGTTTCCTGAATACGATTTCCAAGAGTCCCAACCAAGGATCGATAATACTCGCCCAAGGATTGGTTACCGACTACGTCTGCGTCGGCCAAATCTGCCAGTGCTTTAGCCACATTTGCATTTCCGGATTCACCCGATGCATCGCTTGTGGCAATTAGCTCCGGATCGCTGACAATGGCACTGTTCACCGCGATGGACCCAGCCCCTTCCGTAGTGGCGGTAAAAAAGTCCAATCCCGTGAAACCATCCAGATTATACCCGGTCTGATGAATTGAGTTCACCGCATCTGCCAGTGATACCGCCAGGTTATCCAATCGGGAGAGTAAATCAGGAATATCATTATTATGTACAGCTAAAAGCGCTCCCAGCTCACCCGAATTAGCATCTATTGTTCTGCTGGTGCCACTAATGAGAGTAGATATCTGTGAAATACCATCCTCATCGACACTCTCATCTGTAGCGATCGCATATGACGTTCTACCCGACACTAGCATCAGACCTGACACATAGACTGATACACTTGATCCATCGCGCCGAACATCGACATTGACCAGTTCGGCGAGCCGATCAACAAGACGATCCCGTTGATCATCCAAATCCAGACTGTTTCCTGGATTAACCTTATTCAACTCGGCGATCTGTGATGCCAATTCATTGATCTCGCCAACCCGGGCTTGTATCTCATCCTCAATCGTGGATTGGAACGAGAGAAATTCCCGGTAAACGCGGTTAAAATTTTGTGCCAGGGTCTGCGCACGATCGCGAACGATGGTCCTGGCAACTGAGCTCTCAGGATCATTCGCCAGTGCATTCCAGGAATTCCAGAACTCATCCAGCATCGTTCCCAGACCCGTATCATTACTGGAAGGCAATACTCCCTCAACTTGACGGAGTAGCGTATCTTCAGCTGAATACTGAGATTGTAGGCTCGACTGACTCCAAAATTGCCGGTCGACGAAGTTCTGACGAATTCGCCTTAATGTATCTCCATTGATGGCACTGCCGAGACTGAATTTCCCAAGGATTTCCGGCAGCAGAGGATTCACATCAAGCCGCTGGCGGCTGTAACCTTTGGTGTTCACATTAGAGATGTTTTTCCCAGCTATCTGGATGCCAAACTGGGAAAGTAGCATTCCCTGTTTGCCCATTTCGGTAAGTAATTCCAATCCCGCCATATCAAATCCTTCCTTCAATCAGTCGCGAGCTGGTAGGGCCTTGATCGTTACTGCCCTCCGCTGAGTATACTGGGAATTGTTCAGATGATTTAACCAACTCCCGGGCCGCTTCACGCACAAACTTGATCGAATAATCCAGCAAGTACCGGTTCTCTTCATTAGTCAGCATTACTTCCTGTACAATGCGCTGCAAACTCCGGTGAATATTGGAAAGCCGTTCGGCATAGGTGGACTCCACAACCTGGATTAGCTGGGACAGATTCAAAATTTCTTCTTCAGAACTCAGGATCTCTTTCACTTTGTTGAAAGTAATTTGCCGGTTACTCGCCAAAGCTTCTGTTTCTTTGAGTATCATCTGTTCTTTCTCAACAGCTTCTTTCAAATCCTCGATCTTCCCCTCAATAATGCTGGATTGCTTCTTTCGAAGGACAAGCAGCAATTCATTATACATCCTCATTTCCTGGGATAGAACCGTGATGAGCTTGGCAATCGTACGCTCAGCAGCTGGATTAGTCGTCATTATTTTCCTTCCTAACCGGGTCTAGAAGTAAATCCTGCAGAGAGATTCCATTATCACTTTCGGCAGAATTCTGCGTATGCTTAATCTGTAGATCTCGATAGAGTAGCTCTGCAAGGCCGATACCACCCCCTTCACTCAGAGCTGATCCCATCACTTGATCGAACATCATATCCGAAATACCACTTCCCGACAATGATCCTTGCGGTAGTGTTTTTTCCATACTTTTAATGATGTATCCCATAAACATTGATTCAAAGTCCTGGCAAGCTTTCCATAGTTTTCCGTCGTCTTTGGGCCTGGACCCACGGACCTGAGGAGATTGAAGCTCTTCTAGGCGGGCCTGACTATTCTGAATCTGTATATTATCGACTTTCATCTATCCACAACTACATGATTATCAGTCTGGCGTTTAATGCTCCGGCTTCCTTTATTGCCTGGAACACGGCGATAACATCCCGGGGTTTGTAACCCATATCATTCAAGGCGGATGCCAACTCCGAAACAGTAGCCGCCGAAAGTACTCCGGCTTCTCCTGGTTGCTCCGTCACCGTAGTACGCGTAATGGGAACAGTGACTGTCTGTCCGGTACTGAAAGCGGATGGCTGCACGATATAGGGCGCTGTTGTGGTGTGTATCCTTAGTGAACCATGGGAGACCAGCACGGCTCCAATGGTTACATTTCCTCCGGCAACAACCGTCCCGGTGCGTTCATTAATCACAACCCGTGCATCTACATCCTTCACTACCTGCAGCGTCTCAATACTGGCAACAAACTGAACTAGTTCCCACGGTTGTGTCAACTCCGGGGGAAAAGCTATTTGCACTACGCTAGCGTCGATGGCCTGCGCGAGAGGTGCGGTGTTTGGTACAGCGTCATTAACGGCTGTGGCTATCCTGGAAGCTGTGGTATAATTGGGTTCCTTCAGGAGCAGCTCCACGGCTTGATCAGGTTGGAGGATCAATCCATCAATTGCTCTTTCAAGAGCGGCGCCATTGGGAACTCGACCGACCAGAGCGTAGTTTTGTCTCAACCTCTCTCCACCAAGCGTAGTAACATTAAATCCTCCCACCGATACCGGTCCTTGAGCTAATCCGTAATATTCGCCATTAGCACCCTGTAGCGGTGTCATGAGTAATATACCGTTCTCCAAACTTGAGGCATCACCTATCGAAGAGACGTTGACATCGAATTTTACACCCGGCTTGCTGAATGGTGGTGTGGTGGCAGTTACCATTACCGCTGCTGCGTTTCTGGTCCGAAGATGCTGACTATCTATAGTCAGTCCAAACTCTTCAAGCATGTTCGCAAGACTCTGTACGGTGAAGATCGCACCTCTATTCCCAACAGCCCGATCTCCGGTACCATTTAAACCTATGACCAAACCATAACCGACCAGTTCAACCTGCTTGACATTCCGGTAGGTGGTAACATCCTTGATCCGGCTTATTCCCTGAGCAGCCAACTGCTGAAAGATGACTGCCATAACTATTATGCAGAGATATCGTTTCATTAAAATTTTAAGCTCCTGATAATCGTTAATGCACTAATACCGCCAACATATCCAATAATAGCCAGTCCAGCTCCACCCATGATCATATTGGCTAATCTCGGTAATGTACCACGCTGAACCAGCTTCCCAGCGACACCTGCTTTACTGTAGTAGATCCTGGAATCTGCAATGTGGTAGCTATAAACCGTATTGTCCGTACGGATGTCCCGGGGTCGTACAGTACCCTTTACAGTCAGCAGATTACGCTCACCATTCACATTGATGACCTTTGAGCCCGTGATCTTGAACGTGCCGTTGTCGGTCACTTCAGTAATCACCGCTGTTATCTTTCCTATCAGGAGATCCTTTTGTGCTGTACCCTCGCGGGAATCAGAATCCGTCTGAAGATTTGACTTTAATCCGAAAATGGGGAGAAACTGCAGAAGATTACCCTGTATATCTCCCTGGGCATTGACACTGTTATCATCACTTCTCTGTACTTTGGATTGTCGACTAGCATTCGCCGTTTCGGTAATGAGGACCGTTACAACGTCACCCAGATTTCGTGCTTTTCGATCTGCGTAGAGAGATACAGGACCCTCCTGTCCCCTTGCAGTGTCATAAAATACAAAAAGGTATATGACCAGTGCGAAATAAACTTTGAATTTTGAAATTGATCTGTACATATTATTACTCCACGATCAGGATCCCTGGGGCAACCAACCGACCATACAATCGTTTTCCCGTTACCGAGGCTACGACAGGAATCATGTCTCCGATTTTCCCTTCTGCGCGAGTTTTTCCCGGACTTATCAGGGTAACACTATTGCGCTGAAAATGAATCATTACCTCTTGGCCTTGCCGTACTGCCGGTACTTCATCCAGATGGTGAAATTGCAGTAGCTGACCTTGGGCTAGATTCGTGCTTAGCCGATACCCCGATGGCAGGGAATCCCAATTAAAGAACTCATGTTCCCGACGAGTTACCTTGAAGTCTTTCCGCTCAAACTGCTCTGTCTCGATGAGATCACCTCGTTTCAACGGAAATCGAGCAGCCCAGCCTTCCACAACCGCCATAGACTCAACCGTAACATTGATTTTTTCTGGGGCTCCTCCGTCGTGATCAATTTCCAGTGGAATCACATATCGCCCAGCAGCTGTGGAAGGTGTAAAGGTGCGAATGGTCCGTATTTTGACATCAGGATCAAAACCAACAACAAAAGATGGGAGGTGGATAGCAACTACCTCCCCCTTAAGATTGGCTTTATGAAATCCCTCATGTACGTGATTACGAACCACATTCTCGATTCGATTACGAATTCTTGCCGCCCCGGATTCAGCATGTAAGCTCTCCGCGGCGGCGCATACCAGCGCAACCAAAGTAAAGATAGCGAAGAAACGCAAATGATATGGTGAACGGAAAGACATGTCTGTTAACGTCGGATGTTATTGGCTACGGACAGCATCTCATCGGCGGACTTCACAGCCTTGGAATTAATCTCATAAGCCCGCTGGGCAACAATCATGTTGATCATCTCCTGAACAACATCCACATTCGACTTCTCAAGAAAGCCTTGCATCACGGCGCCAAAACCCTCGTCTCCAGCAAAGCCAAGCGTGGGCGGACCAGATGCAACAGTCTCCTCATATAGATTGCCACCTACCGCCTGAAGACCCGCGGGATTAACAAATTTCGCCAGTTCGACTTGTCCAATCTCTTCGGGTGATACTCCATCTCCTGCAACCAAGACAGTAATAATTCCATCCTGCCCGATGAAAACATCGGATGTTTCGGGAGGTAGACTGATCTCAGATGCCAGTCTGAGCCCAGTTGAAGTGACGATATATCCATCGGCATTAATGCGCAGGGCGCCATCGCGCGTGTATGCATAATTACCATCTGGACGCTGTATCTGAAAGAAGCCATTACCCTGAATAGCTAAATCGAGCGGATTCCCGGTATCGGTAGTAGTTCCCTGGGCAAAGGTTCTGAAAGTAGAAACGGCCCGGTTCCCGTGACCTATCTGAATTTCAGTGGGTTTTTCCTGGCCAAAACCTCCCTCTCCTGCACCCGAAACAACTGTCTCGTAAAGGATATCCTGAAACTCCACACTGCTTCGCTTATACCCGGTAGTGTTGACATTAGCCAGATTGTTGGCAATGACGTCCAGCGTAAGCTGCTGCGCTGCCATTCCCAGAGCGGCTGTACGCAATGATCGAATCATTTCTCCTCCTTAACGGTAATCGCTTAATTGAGTCGCTTTGCCTAAAATCTCATCCATAGCACGAGCCACCCGTTGAGTTGTTTCAAAATTCCGATTCATATCAATCAATTTCACCATTTCACCAACGGGCTCGACATTGGAGCCCTCCAAAACACCCTGCCGAACAGTGAACTGCTCGGTTTCCAGTTCGGTCACAAGGGCATTATCATCGACCCGATAGAGATTCGAGCCGATTTTCGTAATTGAGCTTGGATCAGCAATATTAGCGATCACCAGTCGGTCCGTTAAAATTGCATCAATGTAGACTTCTCCATCCCCGGTGATCCGAACATCTCCGGCCGTACCATGTGTCGTCATTACGGAGATGGGGCCTTGCTCTCCAAGTAGAAGATCACCCTGATGGGTTTGTATGAAGCCCTGATCGTTCACGGTGAAATGTCCATTGCGAGTGAATGCCGGACCAGATTGGGTCTGAACAACAAAAAAGCCTCGCGATGCAAGTGCGAGATCCAGCGGATTATCTGTCTGTTTCAGTTCCCCTTGGCTATAATCGGTATAGCGCTGGGCACCGACATCATTCAACGATTCGATATACCAATCTGTGAATGTAGCATCACGCTTGAATCCGGTCGTGCCAATGTTCGCCATATTATTGGCCACCACGTCTGTTCCAAACAGATTGCGGGTCATGTTCCTGGCCACTCGGATCAGGTCAAATTCCATTTTCTCCTCGCTTAGTAATCATGCTGCTTGTTATGGTTCAAATGCCGTGCCAAACATCGGATTAGGATGCAGTTTTCATGGGATCTACAGCATTTCTCCTCGAAAAAAGCATTCATCGAGGAAATTCATTTCACTTCGAGAGTGGTTGGAGAGACGAAAGCAGGGTGAGAATAAAGGTTGAAAGGACACAGGGAGGGAAAATATTCCCCCCATGGCTAATCGCGGCTAACGCAGTTTAATCATTTTTACATCTCCGACGTATTCCTCAGTCTCAATCGTTTTAAGATCCTCAAGCTTCTGGGTGAGTTCCTTAATTCGGTGCGCGGCGTCTTTCATTTTCGACAAGGTTTCTGCAATATCCACTGAAACACTCGCATCGGCTTCAAGCAGATCGATAAAGCCCAAGATAATCGATAATGGATTATTGATTTCGTGGTTGACTTTGACCACGAATTGTCCGATCGCAGCCAGCCGCTCTTTCTCCACCAAAGTCTGTTGGGCTTCCTGCAACTCGCTTAGAGCAACCTCAAGGAGTTGATTTTTCTCGTGTAACTCCGATCTGAGTCGAAGTTGCTCAACAATCAGCGACATTTGGACACCCAGCTGTTCAAGATCATCTTTATGATCTTGACTATAATATCCTGGTTCTGCATGACCCAGATTGAGTACGCCCTGCAATGTATCCCTGGCCCATAAAGGAATTGAAGCCAGCGATAGGAAAGGACGTGGATGAAGTACATCGCTCATGGCAGGTAGAATCACCGGCTTTCTTTGGGAAGCAACCCATCCGCTAAGACCTTCCCCATGTTTAAAGGATACACCCGCTGCTAAATCCACAATATGCGAGCCATGACTCGCTACAATGTCCAAGACACCACTTTCTGGATTCATAACGAATAGCGTGGCGGAATCAAATTCAATCACGTTATCCAGGATATCAAAGACGGCAGCATACGTTTCTTCACTAGAAAGGCTTTTTTGGAGAATTCCCCCGATTTCTTGCAGAAAATCAAGGCGAGTCATGATGTCGGATAAACTGGCTTAAGATTGAGGGATATTTTAGGCTGCTCGACCAGGAGTTTTCCTTCCCCCGACGGCCGCCAGTAGACTGGCCTCATCATAGCTCAGTCCACGATTAAGGTTCATTATCGCGCGAATCCGCGGATCAGAAATACTAGGTGATACGCCATTCGGCGGTGGAATTGCAGTCGACCCCAATACTGATTTCGCCCTGGCCACTCTCCGTTTATAAAATAGCCAGATTAGGGGAAGACTGGAAATAAGGATCAAACCAGATAGGCAACCGGCCCAGATCACTGCTCGGCGTACGACCCTTCGGTAAGGAACCATCCCTTTGGCCAGCACACGGGACACCTTGATAGGTTGGATATCGTCCTCTTGAGAGAGATCAGCGACTGGAGTAGTTAATGGATGGATGTCAGGATTAAAACGTCCTTCTGGCCAGAGCGCGGTGACCGTTTCTTCACGAAAATAACTCTCCCTGGGTAGCGGTTTCGTATACAGGTCGATTATGTATATATCGGAATCCATTACCTTGAACCGAACAAAATCCTGAAAGCGAGTCCCCGTAATCTTTATTGCCATAAGATTCCCTCTTGGAAAATCTACACGGACTGTTACTGGGACAAGAAATCCTTTTTCAAAAATGCGACGCCCTACATATTCCTTTTCATCCACCCCCCAGACACGCACTTCCGCCTGCCCCAGGCTATCAAGTCTTACTTGTACGCGACGATCAGCGATACCATCGATCAGTAGTCGACGATGGCCTTCCTGTTCTGCAGAAAAGAAGGCAATATAGTCGGTGGTAGCGCCCCACCCGATGGTAGTACATATCAATGCGATTAGTAAATGACCAATCGCCTTATATAAGGATATCAATCTGATGCTCACTTGCTCTTCTACCTTTGGGGATGGCCAGTTCCTGGTCCTCTTCCAGAGTCTCTTCATCTATATCCGGTTTACTTGAGATTTCGATCTTATCCTTTTTCCGGCGGCGACGTTTTCTATCTTCCTCCTCCTCATCTCCTGACTTCCTTCGCTCCAGCTTCTGCTCCTCGATTTTCACCGATTCAGGACGAATCGGCTCGGTTTGCTGGGCATCAGGCTGCACAGGCGGTTGGACTCCAAGATTCGGGTCAAGGGTTTCGATCATTTCAACTTAGCGCGCAATTGATCTAAACTCTTGCTCATGATTTGCGAAACGCGTGATTCAGAGATGTTCAAAATCTGGCCAATCTCAACCAATGTGAGATTTTCATAATAGTAAAGTGCCAGAATCAGTCGCTCTCGCTCAGGCATTCCCTTCAGGAGACTAACCAATCGCGTTTTTAGATTATCTATCATATAAGTACTCTCCGGATCTTCAGAATCCACATCTGCAAGTAGATCAATCTGTTTGGAAGGAACATCCTGATCTCCCGAGACGGGATCATCTAATGAAAATGTCGCGTAGCTTAATTGTCCAGCTACCATTAAATCGGAATATTCCGAGTGTGAAATATTTGCCGCCTCGCAAACTTCCTCCGTGGAAGGATCTCTGCCGAGATCTTGAGCCAGCTTATCGACAACTTTTTGAACTTCCATCAATCGTTCAAGTTTTGTCCGGCTTAGAATCCGCACCTGTCGGATTGCATCAATTACTGCACCATAAATTCGCTTATAGGCAAAGGTTTTAAACTTGACATTTCGATCCTGATCAAAGCGATCAATTGCTTCCAGCAGTCCTTGAATAGCACTTTGCTCCAGGTCCTCACGGGTAATTACATCTGTGACCGGTAAGGGAATTCTATTGACTACATAATATACGAGGGGTAAAAATTCCCGTACTGCCCTCTCCTTCAGCATTGGATCGTTGGACGCGTAGTACTCCTGGAGGAGTACTTCGCCCTTAAGTTCCTTCTGTCTCGTCGGGCTTGCTTTCATTCTCTGGTAGTGGTTTGCTTAGATCATCAGTTGGGGTACCCTGGTCTTCTGCCTTGGATTGAACTCCCAGCCGCAAAATTCCCCCCGCAATGACCAAAATGATCATTACGCCCATTAACACGATACCACTTCGGAACAGGGCGGTTAAGAGGGGAAAGCCGCGTATTAGCAGGACGGCGAGAGTTCCCAAGCCGATTATTAAAGCTAGTTGGTAGATGGCAGCTTGCATATTACAGAGATTTTACCTCTTTTCTACTGATTCGGAGTCTATCAAAGATATTTGAGCGATATTCAATTTGTCGTGCAGGCAGCCTTAAAAGACGGTGACATATGAGTTGGAGATTATGGGCAGCTTGGCTCTTGGGATATTCGAGTACAAAAGGTCGCTGCCGAATAACTGCCTGTCCCACCGCAGTATCCTCTACGACGGAACCGCCATAAATGAGGTTGGTTTTTAGAAACTTCTGTGTGATGAGATTGAGTTTCTTATGCAACTCCAGCCCGTCCTCCAGAGATCTTAAGCGGTTTGGCACTAGAATCAGCGGCAAGTCCGAGGATTTGCTACGGATAACCTTGATCATCGCATATACATCCGATATGGATGCTGGTTCAGGTGTAACGATTAAAATTACTTTATCCGCACCCAATGCCATAGTCAATACTGTCGGGCTTACACCAGCACCAGTATCAACTATAAGGTAATCATATTTCGCCTGAATGGAACTAAAAGATTCTGCCAGCACTTTGAGCATTTGTGTATCAGCTTCAAGCAAATTTAACTCGCCCGAAGTTGCAGGTAATATATCGATTCCTGAAGGATGCTTCATGATGATCTGCTCAAGTGTCCGGCTACCATCTATAAGTTCTGCTAATGTATATCGTGGTGTCGCACCGATTACAACATCCAACTTCCCCAGATGCAGGTCTGCATCCATCATAAGAATCCGCTGCCGACGCTGACGTAAGAGAATCCCCAGATTTACAGCAATATTGGTTTTTCCGACACCCCCCTTGCCACTTGTGATGGTGATTATCTCCGGAAGAACCTGCCGCTTCAAAGTCTGACTCTCTTTGGCTGGTGTCTTGGGAGCTACTTTTGGAATCGGATTCGTCAATTTACGAGCCTTCCCATTGCTAAAGGTAAGCGCTTAATAACAGCTCGACCTACCTGAATCTGCAGGGAATCTGGCACTGCCTGACCGGTAGTGACATATTTCAGTGGTAATTCCGGATTATCTGCAAATGCCAGCACCTTCCCAGGCTTACTGGTTTCATCCAGTTTCGTTATCACCAAAGCGGAGGGGTGGATACCCTGGTACAGCCCAATAAAGAGCCATTGCTCCTCCAACGCCATGTTGGCGCTGAGCACAAGGAGTGTTTCATCAGGCCGCAGCACCGCCAGCTGGGTTTGCAGATCTGGCATGCTGCCTTTAGAGAGCGGACTGCGACCAGGAGTATCCACCAATATTACATCACATTTTTCCATGTTTTTAAGAGCTCGTGGAATATCATCCAACTGTTTGATTTCAAAAATCGGAATTGATAGGATTTTACCAAGAGATTTCAACCCTACCGTGGCACCAGCCCTAAAAATGTCGGTTGTGATAATCCCTACTTTCCGATTCAAATAGACCTCCTTGTGGGAAGCCATCTTTACTAGTAATGAAGTTTTACCCGCTCCGGACGGACCAGCTACTACAATTATCTCTCGCTTCTTTCGAGCCCGTTCTTGGTGCGGGGAGGGGAATAAGTATGAAATTTGACGCTTGAGCTCCGATAATCCTTGTTCCAGTGGTATAGGACCATTGCCGCTCATTCCGACCTGCTGCTCTTCCGTTCTGAGGACGAGAGTCTCGGCAACATTCTCCGGGACTCCAGCTTCGGTCAATAGATTGAAACACTCGTTAAACGGTTCGCTGAAGGGGCAGCTTCTGGCGGCTCTTACTTGGGCCTTAATACTCCGCAGCTGCTGCCGTAAGAGGAACAGCTCTGCTACCTGTTCGCTATCCTTGGTAACAATTGGTTGAATCCGCTGTGGATTGTTATTCACGGCAGCTAGAGTTCGCGATTGGTCGCCATGGTCACGTGTCACTTCAGTCTTAGATAGACGCGGATCAATCGCCACCTTTATAGTAACCTTTTTTGTATCGCCGTTTTGTCTCCCACTGACAGGTTCACGACTAACATCAAGAATCAAAATATCGTCACCAAGTTCCCGTTTGGCCAGGTAGAGTGCTTCCCGTTCATTGCCGCCAGTGTACGATCTAAACCGCATTTGGATACCTCACTGAGCCAACGGATCTTAATTGGACCGACGGTGACAATTCAGAGAAGGATAGTACCGCCACATTTGGAAGTACCGGTTCCATGAACTGGCGGACGCTCCTGCGTATAGAGGGTGAAACCAATAAGGCTGGTCGCCCGCCCTCACGTACAATCTGTTCTACCTGCTCACCAACCGACGTCAATACGCTTTTAACCTGGTCGGGGGTCAGGCCTAAGCTGCCAAGATAGATATCCCCCTTCTGGGTAGCCTGAAGAATATGATCCTCCAGACGCGGATCGAATGTAGCTACTGGTATTGGCCGATCATCGGTCTTAAACAGATCCGTGATAGTATCAACAAGTGCTGCACGTATATACTCCGTTAAAGCATCTGCGTCCTTGGTAGTATGTGCAAAATCTCCAATTGTCTCCAGAATGGCGATTAGGTTTCGTATGGGAATTCCTTCCTGAAGGAGATTACGCAGCACCTGTTGGATCACTCCCAGAGGTACCAATTCTGGAGTCAATCCTTCCACCACAGCCGCCTTTTCCTCCTTCAGATCATCCAGCATTTTCTGGACTTCCTGACGATCTAAGAGCTTATAAGCATTTGTTTTTAGCACCTCCATCAGGTGGGTTGCAATAACCACCTGTGGTTCCACTACCGTATACCCGGTTGCCTCCGCTTTAACTTTCTGCTCTTCCGAGACCCACACTGCAGGCAGATTAAATGTTGGCTCGACAGTCTCAATCCCGGTAAGCCCAGATTCGGGATCCGGATTCAGCACCAGATAATAGCCAACCATAACCTCACCTCGGGCAACGGTAATCCCGTTCACCTTAAACAGGTATTCATTAGCGCCTAAGTTGATGTTGTCCCGCAACCGAATCGGTGGAATGACGATTCCCAATTCCAAGGCGATGTTCTTGCGTATAGAGGATATCCGGCCTAAAAGATCTCCCCCCTGGTTGGTGTCGACCAGACTAATCAGACCATATCCGATCTCAATTTCAAAGGGATCTGGGTGAAGAAAGGCTTCGATTTTCTCCTCCGGGACTTCAACTCTCGTTTCCTTAGCTTCTTCCAGTTTGGCGGCCTCAACTTTCTTGGATCGTACTTTTAATAATCCGGTACCTACCAGAGCTAGGGCCAGAATAAAGAAGGGCATGAATGGCATTGCGGGTATCAAGCCAACCAATCCGATTGCACCACCAGCAATAAAAAGTGCTCTGGGTTGATCCGTGAGTTGGCGAGCAACATCCCCGGCCAGATCATGTTCCGTGGTCGAACGAGTGACAATTAAGCCCGCCGCAGTAGAGACAATCAGCGCTGGGATCTGTGCGACGAGACCGTCGCCAACGGTCAGAAGGGTATATTTTCGGGCTGCATCACCGAGCGCCATATTCATCTGGAGTGTACCGATAATCAAACCACCAACGATATTGATCCCGGTAATCAGTATACTCGCTATTGCATCACCACGGACAAACTTGGCAGCACCATCCATTGCTCCATAGAAATCCGCTTCGGAGCTTATCTGACGGCGCCGGCCACGAGCCTCATCCTCATCGATTAAGCCTGAGTTAAGATCGGCATCAATCGCCATCTGCTTTCCGGGCATGGCATCGAGGGTAAACCGGGCAGTGACTTCGGCGATACGGGTTGCACCACGCGTGATCACAAGGAAATTGATAATCACCAGTATCAAGAAAATGATAAAGCCAACCACATAGTTTCCGGATACCACAAAAGAACCGAAACCCTGGATGACCTCTCCAGCGTATCCACGGCCGAGGATCAAACGCGTGGTCGCCACATTCAGCGCCAACCGGAAGAGGGTCACCATAAGCAGGAGGCTTGGGAAAACTGCAAACTCTAGGGGTTTAAGGGTAAAGAGTGAAACGAACAGGATTACCAATCCCCCAAGTATGTTCATGGCCAGGAAGACGTCCATGAAGAAGGTCGGCAGGGGGATCAGCATCACTGCCAAAATCAGGATGACGGAGACCCCAAGTCCAATATCAGTTGTCTTCAAGTAACGCATGTATTCCTGAGTCGTCTCGTTTATCTTAGTATGATGGTGCCGCAGCAGTCATGGTTTGGCGATTGCCATACCGTTCCCAGAATATCTCAGCAAGTAACTCTGCCACAGCTTTGTAATATGCATACGGGATCTCATCACCTATCTCACAGGCTTGGTAGAGGGCGCGTGCCAAGGGCGGACTCTCTTTGATTGGTATACCATTCTCTCTTGCAACTTCCTTAATTCGTTCAGCAATCTTCCTTTGTCCCTTTGCCACTACTTCAGGCGCGGCGGTCGTGCTTTCATCATCATATTTCAGGGCTACAGCCACATGCACCGGGTTCGTTATCACTACTGATGCTTTGGCAGCGGCGGCCATCATCCGATTACGGCTCATTTCCCGTTGCATGGCCCTAACCCGGGCACGAAGCTCGGGACTTCCCTCCGTTTGTTTATACTCATCTTTAAGCTCTTGTCGAGTCATCCTGAGTTTGCGCTTCCACTCCCATCGTTGGTAAACGTAGTCTGCAATGGCCATTATCAAATAAGCGAGGCCAACATACCCTAAGATCTTCAGCAGATCGGTGGCCAATAATCCTACAATCTGCAAGGTTGTCATATAGGTCAAAAACGGATAGTCCCTGATACGACTGGACAAATATATGTAAATAATCGTGCCAACGATCAGCAACTTCAAGATGCCTTTAATCAGCTCTACCAGTCCTCTCGTCGAGAATATTCGCTTAAGCCCGGCCATTGGATTGATCCGTTCCCATTTGGGACCAAGCGCTTTGGGGGCAAAATTTACCCCTACCTGTAAATAATTTACCAAGAGCCCGATAACTAGTACTACCAGCAGGATAGGGCCAAGGATAAGGATACCCCGTCCCATCAACCATCGTGCGAGATTTGGAACTGTGTGGGGGATAATGGTCAAAACCGAAAGTGAACTGTATATGTCCTGAATGACCCCGGCGAGACCGTAAAAGAAATTCTTGCCGTTAAAGTAAAATAAAAGTACGACCGCAACCATGAGAGTCGCCCCGGAGAGTTCCATACTCTTGGCAATATCACCCTTTTCGCGCGCCTCCCGGATTCGTTTCGGTGTCGCTTCCTCGGTGCGTTCCTGTGCTGGTCGCTCGGCCACGTCAACTCCTCATACTAGCCAATAAGGACACCAAGTACTCCTGAAAGTCAGCATATACCGTAGAGAAAATGGCTTGGAACAGCTGGAGGGATACAACCAATGAGAATACTCCCACCAGGAGTTTTAAGGGTAACGCCACAAAAAATACCTGGAGTCTCGGCATGGCTCTGGAAAGAACACCAATCCCAATATCCATCATCATCGTAAGGATGAGAGCAGGTGCGGCCAATCTCAGCGCCAGATGAAACATATCCGTGGAGCCGGTAATCAGAAGCCGACCCGAAGCGGGTTGTAGAACGCCGGTGTTCAGAGGAACGACCTCAAAGTTTTGGAGCAGCAAGCGAATGAGAAAATGATGGCCATTCACTGCAAGAAAAAGAAGAATGGCCACCAATGCCCAGAACTGACCAACCATCGATTGAGGGGCGGCCGTGACGGGATCTACCAGATCAGCGATGGCAAATCCCATCTGCCTTCCGGCAAACGTACCGGCCAGCGAAAATGCCTCAAACATAAACTTGGTCCCAAAGCCAACGAGAAGTCCAACTGCCAGCTCCCGCCCGATCGAAAGACCCAGTTGTCCTAAACCCCAATCATTCCCAAGACCTTCAATCCCAACTAGCGGCAAGATCAGAAAACTCAGTACCAGTGTAATCAGAATTCGGATTCGATTAGCCACGGCGGGTGACCCGAAAAATGGAAATGCATACATCATTGCAGATACCCGGGTCATTACCAGCATGAAGGAAACACCCCAGCCGGACAGTAGATCGAGTAAAGAGAGATTCATTTACCCAGTTGTGTAATTTGGTCGAAGATTAGCATATTAAAACTGATAGCCAGATCGAGCATCCAAGGGATGAGCAGCAGGAGCACCAATCCTACAACAGCGATCTTGGGAACGAATGTCAGCGTTACTTCCTGGATGGAGGTAACCGCCTGAAAAAGTCCGACCAGTAGACCAACAATCAGTGCGCTCCCAAGTATTGGCAGCAGAATCGATAAGGCCGTAAAAAGGGTTCGATGACTGATAAAGACCACAAAATCCGTAGTCATGCTAAATACAATCCGTTAATAATCGATTCCACCACTAAATACCAGCCATCTACCAGAACAAACAGCAAAATTTTGAAAGGCATTGAAATCATGACTGGTGGGAGCATCATCATACCCATGGACATCAATACGGCTGATACTACCATGTCAATCAGCAGCATGGGGAGATATAGCATGAAGCCAATCTGAAATGCTATTCGCAACTCATTTATCATAAATGCTGGTACCACGATCATTAGCGAGAGTTCTTGGGCTGATTCCGCCTTTTCTCCCGGGAAATATCCAGCAAACAGCTGCAGATCCTTATCCCTGGTATGAGCGATCATGAATTGCTTAAGGGGAGCGGAAGCCAGTGCAATGGCTTCCTGTTGCTCAATTTCATCGTTCAGATACGGCTGTAGCGCGTTGGTGTTCACCTCGCGCAAGACAGGGCTCATTACAAAAAAGGTTAGAAACAGGGCCAGGCTGATCAGAATCTGATTTGAGGGCGTATTCTGGGTGCCCATTGCCTGACGTAGAAAGTGAAATATGACCACTATCCGGGTAAAGGAAGTGGCCATGATAAGAATTGAGGGGGCTAACGAGAGAATCGTAATAAGGATTACGATTTGAATTGTACTACTGAGCTGCTGTGGGCTGGTGGCAGTATCAACCGAGAGGTTGATGGAGGGGATATTCGCTTGTGCGGTAACCGCTAGCGGTGTCCCGATAAAAAGTAGGATAACTGTGAGTATTGGTAACCAGCGCTTTGTCATATTCTGACTTCCGCTGGTTATTGGGCAAACTCTGTGCCATCCTCCTTATTCTCAGGGGTGAAGTCGTATAATAGTCGAACAGAGTGATCGGTAATTCCCAGTAGCAGTTCCTTATTTCGCACCTGCACCATCACAATTGATTGTTTGGGGCTGATATATCTTCGACCCAGAATTCGTATATCAGGTGAAGAGGTCTGCTTCAACTTATCTCCACCGTATCGTCGAAGTACGCGTGCTCCAATTATGATTGCGGCCAGGATGAGAAGAACGTATATGACGACTTTCCATAGGGTAGAAACGAGATTTTGTTCAGTAGGATATTCGGTTTGCCGTTCTGGTTTTTCGATCAGCTGCCGGAGCCCTTGTTCCGACTCATCGCCAGTAGAAGGTGTGGTGGTCTCCTGACGGGCTTCATTTGCTTTAGATTCGATGGAGCGTGACTGCAGAATGACGCCAACGACAGCTACCAATCCCATCATGGAGATCAGGATCAGGTTGGTCGCGCGACGGGCGGCTATCTTTGCCACTATCTACCCAGGCTTTTAATTCGTTCCCTGGGCTCGAGAAGATGTGTCAGGCGGACGCCAAAATGATCCTCTACAACCACTACTTCGCCCTCAGCCAGTTTCTTCCCATTCACCAGAACATCAACCGGTTCGCCGGCTAACTTATTCAATTCAACCACCGATCCTTTCCCTAGTCGGAGGATATCTTCCACGACCATCACTTTGCGACCTAGCTCGACGGCAACGTCCAACTCCACATCAAGGAGCATGCTGATTTTGCGATCCCGTCCATCACCCGCAGAGAGTTCTCCGAACTCCTCAAATTCAGCAGGACTTACTTCGACAACTCCTCCTTCACTGTCCTCTTCACCGAACAGCGCTGCCATATCTGCTTCACCTACAACAGGCTCTTCCGCAGCATCCGGCTCACTAATTTCAGACTCAGCCGGTGCTTCTGCCTCTTCCGTTTCCGGCTCTTCAGCAGCGGTCTCTTCAGGAGTCTCCTCAGAAGTTTCATCAGTGGTTTCAGGCTCAGCAACTTCCTCATCACCAGATTCTTCAGATTCCGACACTTCCGCAGGTGCTTCTTCGGCACCCGAGGCTTCTACTTCTTCTTTAGCTATCAACTCCCCGTTGGTAATATATGTCAACGTGTGCTTCGTTTCATCTTCACCACGAGTGAAACTAAAATCAACGACCAGTCCCTCGCCAGGCAGCTCAAGATCATTCAGCGATGATATTTCGGAAAGTTGCACTTCCCCGGCGGTATAGCTGAATTCACCACCTTCAAGGTTGGCTTGCAGCTGGCCTAATATCTGGGCGACCATCTCCTTCACTGCATCTACATGCTCTTCATCTACCCTTTCCGGGGGATCACCTCCTACCATCCAACTGGAAATCAATCCCGCAATGGATTTGTCCATCAGAAAGTGATGCTCGTATTTGGCATCGGTGGTACTATCCAATGTTGCCATTAACAGAGGATAACCGTTACTGGGTGCAAAGTCTCCAGTCATACTGGCTGGTTCACCTGGTTCAATAACGATCTTATCCTGAAGCGCTTGTCCCCCTGCTTCGCTCAGCACAGGTAACAATACCTCCAATGCTGCCTGATATCTCTGACTTAGCTCATCGTACTGCATGGCTAGCATCCTTTTTGAAATGGTCTGTTATCAATATGGCACGATTTTTTTCGCGCCGCCCTACGACCCCTCTGAACATTGGCTTGTCTTTCACCAAAACTAAATTCTCCTCATCTGACTTTTCCTTGAGAACAAGTAAGTCTCCAGCCTGCAAGTTAATGAAATCCTGTATACTGATTTTTGTACCGCCTAAAGTAGCCCTGATTGGCACAGATACTTTTAAAACATGATCCTGCAACATATCCTGCTCTTCGGAGGTGGCATCGCTTGTTCCAAATTGCATCTTGTCCTGGACATCAGGGCGACCCACGATTTCTGATATCCAGCGATAGGGATAACAGAAATTCATCAGTGTTTTGTGATCGTGAATTTTTATTTGCAGAGAAACGACAACAACCGGTTCTGCCGAAGGAACAATTTGTATGAATTCAGGATTGCTCTCATATCGAGTAATCTCTGCTCGTATCGCTGAGACGGGATTCCAAACATTCTGTAATTCTTGGACGCCACGGTCCATCACTCGACGCATGATCTTCTGCTCTATAGCTGAGATAGTCCGGGTAGAAGACGATGAGATGCTACCCTTTCCGCCAAAGAGTTTCTCAACGATGAAGATGACCAATCCTGGACTTAATTCTACAATAGCCTGCCCCGTCGGATCCTCCATATCGATCACATAAAGGACACCTGGAGGAGCAATCGACATGACAAATTCCGAATAAAGCAATTGGTCAATGGCCAGAAGTTCGATTTCGACGATCATACGCAGCTGTGCTGATAAAAAAACGCCGAAATTCCTTGAGAAATTCTCATGCAGATTCTCAAGTAGTCTCATTTGTTCTTTGGAGATCAGATTCGGGTGCTTGAAGTCATACAGTACCACTCGACGAGGCGGACCACCCTCTGCCCGCTCGGGAACAGACGTATCCTCTGCTACTGTCGACAACAGCGCATCTATCTCAGCCTGGGTAAGTATTTTGGCCACAACGATCTCCTTACTGAATCAGAAAAGTGGTGAAGAACACGGTATCCACCGGTTCACTGTCAATAATCGAATTGATCATACTCCGTATGGTATCCCTGGCAGTGTGTTGGAAATCCCTGGTAGCGATCTCCGACACCGTACGGCCACTAAAATAATATATCAACGCGTCGCGAATCTGGTACTCCACTTCTCCCATTTGTTTTTTGCTTTCTTCGGAGGTTGTTTCTACCAAGAGATCCATGACGACAAACCGCCGCCCCATGGAACCAGCCGTATTGGCGGTGATTCCCTTGATTTCATGCCTTAGCACCTCACCTTTCTTGGCCTTCTTTTTGCGACTTTTTTTCCTTGCCTCTTTTCCTTTTCCCTCATCCACTGCTTCATCTATGCCCTCATCTTCCCTTTTCGGCTGCTGGAGCCTTTGCTTGACCTCGGTTATCTTGTCTCCTACCGCGCTCCTCGATACCTGTGGAAGGATGACCTTCTTGGTTAAAAAATACGCTCCTGCCGCAAGGACAATAACAGACGCCAATAAGATGAGAAGCTTAACAAACGGTGGTAGTGGTTTGGATTCCTGGACTTCCTCATCCTCTACATCCTCTATCTCTTCGGGTTCCTCATCGGCGCCCTCAATAGGTATTCCTCGTTCTTCGATCTCATTCACTGTTCTGTGCTCTCCATGTAATATACAGTTCTACACGGCGATTCTTCCCCCGATTCGCCGGTGTATCATTTGGGCCAAGTGGCACATACTGGCTATGACCAACGGCTGCCAGTTGTTCAGGAGGAATTCCCATATCCTCCAATAATCGTAGAACACTTAGAGCACGCGCAGAAGAAAGTTCCCAGTTGGAAGGGAACTCCGGAGTACTGATCGGCACGTTATCCGTATGTCCTTCAACATACACAGTTTCTGTCTGTCCCTGGATAGAATTGGCAATTTCATTCAGCACCCTGAGTGCCTGGGCCTTGAGTTCCGAATCGCCCGGATCAAATAATACCTGATCCCCCATGCGGATCAACACTTCTCCCGGTCCCGTTACTTCTATGGAGGCTATGTCCTGAAGTTCTTCTTCCTGAAATACTTCTGCAATACGTTCCATGCTCGAGATCATATCGATTTGTTCTCTCGCAGCGCCGGTAGTTCCTATCGCCGGAGAAAGTTCTCCTATCACCCCGACATTCTTTTCTAAAACTCCTAAAGCTTGGGCAAGTGAGTTGGCTGCCTGGAGAAATTTTTGTTCGTTGACCGACGACATCGCAAACATCAGAATAAAGAAGGTCAACAGTAGTGTCACCATGTCACCATACGTTGTCATCCAGAATGGGGCACCGGGCATGCCTTCATCTTCAGGCTCAAGCTTCTTCGCCACTTGCTCCTCCTGATTCTGGTGCAACTGCTGGTGCTATTGCCGGTGCTTCTGCATCCCCCTCCGCTTCCTCGTCTTCGTCCAGCGAACGGTCCTTGGGTGCAATGTAGTTCAACAACTTACGTTCGATATTTCGAGGATGGACACCACGCTGGATCGCTAGCACACCTTCGACCATCATCTGCTTGAACAGAATCTCACTGGAGGACTTGGCTTTTAATTTACCCGCCATAGGCAGGTAAACCAGATTGCCGAGAACCGCACCGTAGAAGGTGGTGATCAATGCGATTGCCATAGAAGGTCCGATCGTGCTCGGGTCATCCAGACTGCCAAGCATTTTCACCAGACCAATCAGGGTACCGATCATCCCAAATGCCGGAGCATATGTCCCCAAAGAAGTGAAGATACCCTGCCCGGTTTTATGTCTTTGGGCTAACGAGGAAATCTCCGTCTCCATAATGTCAAGGATGGTATCCGGTTCCGTTCCATCCACAGCCATCTCCAAACCAATCTTCATGAAAGGTTCTTCCATTTCCTTCAACTGCTTATCCAAGGCCAGGATTCCATCACGACGGGCAATTCGAGCCAGTTCGGTGAATTTCATCACCGCCTCGAGCTCTTTATTTTCCTGCTTCCGGAAAGCTTTCGCAGCTACTTTAATGGTCGCAACAACCTGACTCATGGGAAAGTTTACCAGGGTGGCCGCGAATGATCCTCCGAAAACGATCATGAAGGAAGGAAGGTGTACAAACTGAGCTGCCCCTCCCCCGACCATAATGGTTCCCACAATAAGGGCGAAGCCTACGAAAATGCCTGCTATAGTGGCTATGTCCAAAGAACTCCTCCTGGTCTATTCATCTTTCACCGTCCTGAAGTCACCCTGCCCCAATAGCTGGGGCAGGGTGACTTGGACGTTATAACTCATTAGGCTAAGATAATCAGAAATTAACGCTTAAGCCTCATGGTTTCCTCAAGGATCTGGTCCGCAGTTGTTACAACCCTGGCACTGGCCTGAAAGCCGCGCTGGGTAGTGATCATATCCGTAAACTGCCGGACAAGATCAACGTTGGATTGCTCCAGCGATCCTGAGAGAATCGATGAGTTGAACTGTTCTCCAGCCGCACCAATAAACGGTGTGCCGGAAGACGAGGTCAATTCAAACAGGGCATCGCCCGTGCGAAACAATCCTACAGGATTAGGAAATTCCGCCAGTGCAATCTGAGCGACATCGGCCGTCTCATCATTGGAGAAGACCGCCCTGATTATCCCCTCTGTCGTGAGCGCGAGACGTAACAGGTCCCCCGTCGGACGCCCATCCTGTTCGCGAACGAGGAGCGTGGAATCAGATGAGTACTGTGTCAGTCCCGAGAAGACCTCGGTACCTTTCACATCCAGCTCCACCGTGAATTGGGAGGCACCCGTACCAGGCTCAAGTGTGATCCCGATTGCAGTCCCATCCACATCAAAGGACACAACCTCACCGGCGGTATTAAATTGGATAGTACCGCTATCGCCATCGATAACAGATCCTTCACCTCCAGCCAGCTCGGCCTCCCAGGTCCATTCACCCTCATCTTCAGTCTTGGTAAATGTTAACACGAGATTGTGACTTGCACCAAGGCTGTCATAGATGACGGTGGAAGTGCTGACAGTACCAGTGAAGCCCTCTACCGTATTCTCAAAGGAAGGCAGCGCGATGTCTGCACTACTGCTTAAGGATACGGTTGTATCTGAATCACCCGCTGCCACATCCGTGATCACTATCTTTCCATCGACCACCGAAGCGGTTACCGTACTGCCGAAGACTGTTTCGATCTTGGTCAACAGTGAACCTACCGTCGTTCCATCGGTAGCATAGGTAAACGTACCTGAAGCACTTGTACCGTCAGACTGGGTTCCAGTGATACTGATGGTGTTGCCGGACACCAGTGCAGTTCCCGTCTGTGCCAAGGCATTCAGTGATGTCGATGCTGTAGCATTACTCCCATCAGACGCTAGCGTCAACGGAATCCCCGAGGCCCAGATGTTCGCTAATGGAATCAGACTGCTGTCAAGGTTTCCTGAGAGAAACGCGTTTTCGGTCGCTGCAGAAGGCGATATCATATTCTGGTCAAGGAGTATATTCTGCAACGGCGCAAAGTTGTCAATCTCTCCTTCTGCATCCGCTCGCCAGCCTTGGACTCTCATTCCATTGGGATTCACAAGGATCCCTTCGCTATTGAAAGTGAAATTACCAGCCCTACTGTATTGGCTTTTATCTCCATCACTCAAAATGAAGAATGATTTCCCGGAGATTCCCATATCAGTTAGTGAACCAGTAAACTCCATACTGCCTTGGGTGAAATCTAAATCGGTTGCATTCAGATTCACACCCAAGCCAATCTGCTTTTGTCCTGACAGCCCTTGAGACATAGCCTCCGCAAATGTGACTCGGTTAGCTTTGAATCCAAGGGTGCGGACATTCGCTAGGTTATTGCCTAACACGTCCAGCATGATCGTGAAGTTTTGCAACCCCGATACTGCTGATGTAAGTGACCTTAACATAGTAAAGTCCCCTTCTTATTTCAGGTTATGGCGTAGATCCTGCTTCAGTCGATCCACAGGATCAAGGCTTCCCTGAACACCAATCCCGATTAATCGGGATCAGACTAGCGGGGCCAGCCTTGCCGTTTCAATGTCAAACGATGGTCGCACTGTCGATCTGTGTAAACACATTCTCGACAGCCGCATCTCTAGCGATCGCTGTGACCACCTTCTTGTTCTTCACGCTCACGATAAAAGCAGTGTCATCCATCAGAACGAGGGTGTTTTCACTACCTTTCTCCCTCGCCAGATGAACAGCGTTATCCAAGCGCTGCAGATTGTGAGCTGATAATGAAATATTCCGCTCCTGCAACCGCGCCAGGGCATGAGCAGAGAATTCCACACTTAGCGGTCCCGAAGCGACTGCTTCGTTCCCCTTGGTGGTGAGCTCACCAGCCAACACTTTGGAAAAGGCTTGTGTCTTGCCCGTAGGAATCGATCCTGGGGCGCTATTCCCTTTTACCGGTTGTGGCGGCTTAAGCGGATGCAAGCGGGTTCGGAGTTCCAACTCTTCTGGTCTCATCTCAGCACCTCCGATGTACGGATTGAGATGACGTTGCCGATGGGAAATTCGAGATCACCAACCAGCAACACCGCCATACCCGTTTCGTAGCTGACGCCGGTAATTGTACCGGAGGCAGTTGTCACGGCGTTTACGGCATTGCCTTCAGCGTCTATCGCGGCGATCCCAAAATGGTAAACACCATCGGATAGCAATCGACCAGAATCATCGGTACCGTTCCACTCGATGATCTGCTCTCCATCAGACAGATCCGTGCGTCTTATGATTCGAACAGCCTGTCCGGAATCATCATAGATCGTGACAATGACATTGGATGCAGGATCTTCCATCTTAAAATGGAGAGTTGCATCACCATCATTAAGGACGGCGCTGTCGCCGACCGCTGTCACTTCACGCCCGATGAGATTCGCGGCCATGGTATTATTGATCGCTTGGGTCATCACCATGTCGACATCGAGACTCTCACCGAGTTGTTGATCGATGTTGTTCAGGCTTTCAAGGCTGCCGAACTGGGCCAGCTGGGCAGCCATTTCGTGACTCTGCATGGGAGCTAATGGATCCTGATTCTCCAGCTGTGCGATCAACAGGGTCATAAACTCATCGTGGTTGATGGTCGACCTGTTGGACTGGGTACTCCCAGGCAGAATCTGGCTGCTACCAGTGGCTAATATGGCATCTGCCATGATTGAACTCCTTTCTCAAGCAACAAATTCAAGGGTGTTATACCCATAGTCTTTGATAGCTTGCTCTATGATTTCAGGGGAAACTTGTAAGGCTTCCGCTGATTCTTGTGAGGTTGGGATTTTGGTCTGGTCTGCCGTGCCAGGGGAGTCCCACTGATAACCGGCATCCCCAACTTCGACGTTCACATCCGAAAAGTTCAGTCCTTCCTGGACCCAATCCCGCTCTAGCGAGGGGAGTGTCCGTTGAATAACTTGACGGATCTCGGATGACTCGACAACGATCTGCAAAACAGTCCCGGAATCCGTTTCACGGAAGGAGAGCTGGACATTTCCGAGCGAACCACCATTGAAGGTGAATACGCCATTGGGCTGCTCACTACTTACGAAACGGAAGTATTGTGAGACCGTTAGCCGGGCCAGAGAGCCCAGTGCTGCTGAAGTCTCGTTCGTCGATTGTGTCGGTGAAAGCAGGGATTGACCCATCAGGGCGGGTATTTCTTTCCCCATTGGCTTTCGGTTTCGTGCTATTTCAGGAATCCCAACCACAACGGGCTTAACAAATCCGCGGTGAGGGGCATCATTCCCCATCATCAAATCCCGCGAAACGTTCTGATCAGTGAGGCTGTATATACTATTAGAACCTGCACTCCGTCCGGATTCGACAGCGGAGGAGGATGCATGCCGGCCAGCACTTCCAGCAGGAACTGCCTTGGGTGTGGCGGCTTGCTTCTCATGATTTCCGCTTGAACCAGGATGCTCCGGAACAGGCTTAATCTTTGATAGCCTGCTCTGAAGATCAGGAGATGCATGGTTGATTTCCAGCCCCTGCTGGTTCGTAATCCGACTCTTTACTACCTTCTTGGAACTGCTGTTCCCGAGTCCCGTTTTTGGCGGTTGGCCAATGACGAACTCTTGAGCAGACAGCTTCTGCGCATGACCATTGTTTGAAATCCAATGCTCAGGATTCACTTGTTTTAGCGAACCATCCAATCGTGACTGCTCACCTTCATGGAAGGGAGTAGGACGCGAGTTGGCTTGAAAGGATTTCACACCAATGTGCGGTCGTTTAATCTGCCTTGCCAGCTTGCCTGATTGGATCATTTGCTTTGACAAATTCTCCAAGCGGACGTTTCCAGCGTCAGGTAGTGTTTTAGGATTTCCTTTACCGGGAAGATCACCAGGATGTGAGACTTGATTGCGCCTTGGAATCCCTTCCAACTGCGAAGAACGCACCTTTTGTTCTGGTGATATTTGTTGTTCACCAGACTGGACGTTAGTCAACTCAGCCGTTTTAATACGGGTATTTTTGGCGCTAGCCCCTGCGACAGGAGCTTCCCCTATTTCTGATACTCCAGTTGTTCCTTCTTTAGGAACTGGCGTACCCTTTGGAGTCGGGGATTTATCCTGACCATTTTTCAATCTGGATAAGCTCGACGCAGGTGTTCCTTCCGATGATCGTCTCGGCATGGTGGAACCAGCAACCGAACCGTTTGGTTGATTAGCTGTTTTGGATGCGGTACCCGAATGTGCTCCTATAGTCCCATTCACCTCTTGATACTGGGGACCGGGTGAGCCTCGGGTTGCCTCACTGAATTCAAGAACAGGTGGATCCGTCAAACCCGATGACCGTGAGACGGCGATTCCAGGTCCGGCTTCAGGGATATTGAATCCCTTCGGTGGACCTTTCCCGCTGAGCCACGGTATGCGAGTTAGATGTGTGCCCGGTCCCAGCTTGCCGTCCATGACCTGCTGCATCGTGACTTTGAATCCCTGCTTCCGCATAGCGGCGCCGGGAACCAAAGACAGAAGGGAGCCAACCAGTGATGCTGCAAGAGCACCCTTGGATTTTTGCTTCCCTTTGATGCTGGAAATCATGGAGTGGCCGGCTTGCGAAGCCTGGGCTTGACCACTGTTCATGATCAGCTTCCTTTTTTGCTTAGTAACCTGCTGGCCATTGCGGCGGCACGTTCGTTGCCCATCGCTTCCAGCAGGAACTTTTTCCGTTTGGTGGAGGTGTTCTTATAAATATCCATGACCACCCGATCACTGAGTTTTGCTACAATGGGCTTCATCTCTGCCACCGTCATGGTAGCAAAAGTGCGGGCCATGTCTTGGGCGTTCACCTCCGCTTGTCTCAAGGACGCAATCACTACGTCCTTCTCCTGCAGGCGATCTTGTACTCCTTGGAGCGTGGCACTCTTGAAACTCAGTTCCTGCTCAAGACTATCGATAATCGCTCGATTATGAGCAAGATCCGTTTCAAGACTATCCACGTCGACCAGCAGCGAATCGCGCTGTTCGATGATCGTCTGCAATTCTCTATTCGTCATAAGCTCTACATCTGTAGTTTCTTGTTCACCTTCAATCACGAAAAAGATGACAAAAAACACCACCACCAGGAGTACGAAGAACATCAGAGCAGCAGCTAGGCCCATAACCAGTTTTTTCATGGACGTCCCGTTCTTCCCTTTTCGGTGCGCTGACGAGATGCGATCTCGTCCAGGTGTCGCTGCTCCTCACGAGTCTCTTCCTGACGCGCTTCCTGATCCTTGTATTCTTTAAGCTTCTCTAGTGATTTCTTGTCTTTCGCAGACTGCTCTACCTGATCTCTCCGCTCTTGTACTTCCTGTTTCGCCACTCGAACCTGATAAACCTGTTCTCTCAGATCTTCATTTAGTTGCTCTGTGTACCAGGTGTGCATCTGCAATTCCCTGCTGGAAACCGTTTGATCCGGTTGATTTTCGGAAGAGTCATTGGGTTCAAGATGAGCCTTTTTCCGTGTCTGAATCTCATGCAGCTGCTCTGTTTGCTCTTGTTGTTTAGCCTCCGACTTTCGTAATGCCAATGACTTAAGCTCCAAGAACAGCTCTCTCACATCCAGCAGTCGATGATGCCGAAAACCTTTCTTAGCCATTATGCGTTCCGATCTCATTACAGAGTGTGACAAGGTCAGCTCTTGCAGCCTCAAAATCCGACTTTGCAGCACCATCCTGGATCAGGTAGCTCGTAATCTTTTCAATATTCGCGATGGCATGATCAATACGGGGATTGCTTCCAGGACTGTATGCTCCAATATTGATCAGGTCTTCTGAATCCTTATATACTGAGAGCACTTCCAATACTCTCTGGACTAGTTGTATTTGTTCATCATCCGTTACTTCCCGCCGCAAGCGGCTAACACTTTGTAGTATATCTACTGCCGGATAGTGTCCACGGTTCGCGATGTCTCGCGAAAGTACTATATGGCCATCAAGGACTGATCGGGAAGCATCTGCAATTGGATCCGTAAGATCATCACTTTCTACCAGGACTGAATAAAGGGCGGTAATGCTGGTATGAGGATCGGTCCCTGCCCTTTCCAATAACCGTGGCAGGAGTGCAAATACAGAGGGGGTATATCCTTTGGTGGTCGGGGGTTCCCCTACCGCTAATCCGATCTCTCTTTGTGCCATGGCAACCCTGGTAAGAGAATCCATTAGCAGCATGACTTCATTGCCACAATCCCGAAAATATTCAGCAATAGCAGTGGTGGCCATCGCGGCCTTTACACGAATCTGAGCTGCCTGATCAGACGTGGCAACAACTACCACCGAGTGTTTTAGGGCTTCTTCCCCCAAGTCGCGCTCGATAAACTCCCGTACTTCTCGGCCACGCTCGCCTATCAAACCGATGACATTGACCTGCGCATTGGTGTGCCTGGCAATCATTCCCAGCAGAACGCTTTTTCCAACTCCACTTCCTGAAAAAATCCCAATTCGCTGCCCCCGCCCAATGGTCAACAGTCCGTCGATAGACCGTATTCCTGTGGAAAAAGGTTCCACGATAATTTTTCGCTGCATGGGATCCGGAGGTTGATTGTATACCGACTGGTATCTCTCGGCTGTAATGGGTCCTTTTCCATCGATGGGACGACCCATGCCATCCACGATTCGACCAAGGAGCTGTGGGCCGACAGGAATTGTCAACGGTTCAGGACTAAGAGTTACCTTACTGCCCACGGCCACTCCAACGGTCGCATCCAGCGGCATCAGTAACATCTTCCCCTCGCGAAAACCCATCACCTCGGCCGTTATTGGCTTTCCACCTTCAACATCAATTGCGCAGAGGTCTCCCACAGAGCCGTCCGGGCAGGTAGCCTCGATTACCAATCCTACAACTTGGGTCACCCTTCCATCAATACGGTAGGGTTCCAGGATGTCCAGCTGATCCAATCGGCGATCGAGTTTGGGAGTCAGGTGATCCTTGAGGGTCATCGAAGTTTGCTTTCCAAAATCTCCAACTGATTATGATACTTTCCATCAATAATGTGCTCTGGTGTTTCTACCAGACATTCACCCGGCGATAGTGTTTCATTCGCTACAAACCGGATTCTTCCAGGGTATGATTGTCGTAGTTTTTCGGAGATTTCCTCGGATTGAATAAAATCCAGGTTCTTCGGTGCGACATGCACCACTACGCCTCCCTCATGAAGCACTTCCTTCAGAAAGGACTGAATGTTACCAACCAGTGATTCATTGCGGTAATCTTCTGGAAGTGAGGCAGTCAGAATCTTCTCAGCAATACGAAAGCTCATGCGCAACAGGGGCTCCTCCATGCTCGACAGGGCTTGATCGAACTCCTTTTCCAGACGTTCGGACAGTTCCCTGAATTGCTGCGCATGAGCTTCCATTTCTTTCCTATGCTTTTCTCTTTCTGCTTCCAGTCCATCTTGAAAACCACCATTGTAAAATTCTTCGCGTGCTGTCTGGAGCTCCTGCTCCAGCTGTTCTATACGAATCTGCATTAAAGTCAGCTGATTGGCTTCCTCCTGGTTGAATTTCTCCTGTGTTTTTTCCTCGATCTCCTCTTCAAATTCTTCCAACACCTTACCGGCTATATTCAGATCGCCCAACGATCGGGGAATCTTTATTACACTTAAAGTACTCATTCAACGAGTTCCTCTGCCTCGCCGCGGACAATGCTGATATCCCCAGCTTCATCCAGGCGTCGAACAACATCCAGAATCAGGCCTTGAGCGTCTTCGACCTCCGACACCCTTACTGCTCCCAAGAATTCCAGTTCATCGCGAAGCATACCACCTGCCCGCTCCGACATGTTATTGAAAACCTTTGCCTGTAGTTCATCACTTGTAGCCTTCAACGCCATGGCCAGGGATTTAGTATCCACTTCCTTGATGATCTTTTGAATACTGTCATCTGAAAGTGTAATCAGATCCTCGAAGAGGAACATAAGGTTGGTTATCTCCATGGCCAACTCAGGATCTCGTTCTCTCAAATGGTCAAGAATATTTTTTTCAGCGGCACGACTGGCGCTGTTCAATATTTCCGCAACAGCATATGCACCACCCGTGCTCCTCATATCTGCACCAAAAACATCGCCCAACTGTTCCCTGAGGACATTCTCAATTTCTCTCACCATTTCTGGTGACGTTTTTTCCATGGTTGCCAAACGGTAGGAAATTTCAGTTTGAAGTTCTTCAGAGAGCTGCGATAGTATATTTGCAGATTGCTTTGGTTTCAAGTTTGCTAAAATGAGTGCTGCAGTTTGGGGGTGCTCCTCCTGCAAAAAACTGAGCAGCTGTGCGTCATCTACTGTCTGCAGTAGATAGAAAGCGCTGACCTCTGTGGCAGCCTCAATCCGCTTGAGGATTTCGTCAGCCTTGCGCATACCCCATGCTTTCTCTAAAACTTGGCGGGCATAATCGAGGCCTCCGGACGACACGTACTGGCGCGCCATCATCATCTCATGAAAATCGGCAATGACTGTTTGCACGTTATCGGATGAGACGTCCCTCAGCCTGGCCAGGTCAATTGACAACTGCTCTACCTCATCTTCTGGCATATGCTTCAAAACCGCAGCCGATGTGGCCACACCGAGAGCTATCAGCAATACTGCGGCTTTCTCGCTGGCTGCAAGATCGCCACCGCCTCCCGCTTCCCGGGGTCCCCTCGGTCGGGTACTCGGCTCGACCGGCTCTTCAACTTCAATGTCGATAGGCTCGTTCGTCATGCCTTATTTACTCCTCCGGATTCAGTTGAGCAGTTCTGGAAGTCCAGATCCGCAGTAATTGTGCCGCACCTTCAGGATTTTCTTCGACAAACTTGGTAACCTCTTGGGTCATTCGGTCCTGAGCTTCCAGCTGCGCACGCGCTTCGGGCGATAGTTTCATGAGAAATTCATCGGTAACCATCTCAACCTCACCACGCGCCTCCAAAGCTCCTGAGGCACCCGCCATGGCCTCAATCTCTTCAGGACCAACCAAGGCACCAACTTGCCGGCTGGGTATTGTGAGCGCTTGGGAAAACGTGGCTGTTGTCCCACGCATCATTCTCATCAAGAGGAAAAGTGTTACTAACAAAGCCAGGGCGATCACCACATTGGTGGCAATATTGTTAAATGTATCCTTACGCTCAACTGCCCGGATAGATGCCAGTTCCGCTAACTCATCCTCACGATCAAAGCGCATATGCTCAACCGTCACAACATCACCACGGTCACTATTGATTCCCAGAGCACTGGTAACCAGGACACTGATACGGTCAATTTCCTGGGGGGGACGCGGCACGTAAACTGGTTCCTGATCACCATCAGCATTGGTATCGATCCGGTAGGATCCATCAACCAGGACAGCAACAGTCAACCGTTGGATATCCCCTGAACTGCCGACGTAATGCTCCAGGGTTTTGTTAAGCTCATAGTTCGTCACTGTCTGCTCAATATTACGTGTGGCTGTATCAGTGCCTGTATATTGCTCAATGTTTCGCTCTTCACTGAGAATCGCAGCTTCATCGGTACCAAAGATTGTGCTGGTGCGTTCCAGCTTCGTAAAATCGAGATCAGCAGATACTCTTACCACCGCTCGGCCGGGACCAAGTACGTCCTCAAGGAGCGCTTGGGCCTTTTTTTGCAGACCCTGTTCCACCGATCGTCTGATTTCCCAGTTTTGACTTCCGACGGGGGTTTCATCACCCTCACGGATTACTTCCGACAACAACTTGCCGCTGGCATCTACAATAGTAACATTTCCCGCTCGCAAATCGGGAACGCTATTAGCTACCATTGCAGCAATTCCATTTATCTGACGTGGTGACAAATATGCTCCGGATTCCAGATGAAGTACGACAGACGCTGAAGCAAGATCACCTTCCTCAAAGATCTTTCTCTCAGGAATTACCAGATGGACCCGGCTCATTCGAACCTCCTCCATCTGGTTGATGGTCGTGGTCAACTCACCTTCCAGCGCTCGTTGATAGTTAACTCGTTGCATGAAGGTGGTCATACCCATACGCTGCTCATCGAATAACTCATATCCGGTTACTGCCCCCGTGCCAATACCTTGGGCTGCAAAGGTGATGCGATAGTTTGACACTTGGTCGGAAGGAACAAGAATACTCCCACCACCCGAAGCCAAACGGTACGGGATTCCATCATCACGAAGAGTTGTCACAATTTGGTCGGCATCTTCGGGGGATAACTCACCGTACAGCAATGAATATTCCGGGCGATTAGCCCACAGAGATAAAGCGAGGAGGGCACTGACCACAGCAATGATAATCGTAAACAGAGCTATGCGCTGCGTAACAGTGAACTGCTGCAGCATTGTACGAATCTGTTGAAGTAGGGGTGGCATTTCGTTCTATCCTGCTAACTTGTTCTAGATGTTCATCCGGTTAATTTCTTGATAGGCTTCTAACATTTTGTTCCTGATTTCCAACATCATTTGGAAACTCACACTGGCCTCTTCCAAGGCAATCATGGCGCTGTGCAGATCTTCAGATTCCCCTGTTACAACACTACTTACCTGTTCATTGGCTTCGGTTTGCTTCTTGTTCACCGAATAAAGCAATTCCTTCAGCTGATCGCTGAAGTTTATATCTTTTGCCTGGTCTTTCTTTTCTTGGGGGCCAGCGGGGGTTGTCAGACCTTGTGGATCAATGCGCATTGGATTTTCAGGTATCTTCATCCTATCCCCTTATATCTACAAAATTTCCAAGGGCGGCCGGCTTAGATGTCTGGGATTGGTAAATGGACCCTTCAAGTTCTCTCTGTTCTCCAAAAAGTAGGCCAAGTACCTCCCTTTCACCAATCGATAAAATCCGAGAACTCTCCCCTGTTCGTGATGCGTCGGCAAAACTGATTGGCACTTCGGTTCCATTTACATGTTCTTCGACAGGATTCTGGAAAATCGGGACAGAACCATTACTCTGTACTGGTTCTGAAGGCTCAGGTCGTGTCTGATTACCCGAAATTACATCCGCCAGGCCCTGCAGTATGGTTGTGTTGATTTCCATCAATTACTCTACAGATCCAGCGTCCGGCGTGCCACCTGCTTGGCAGCATTCATGACCGAGGTATTGGCCTCATATGAACGCGTGGAGGTAATCATTTCCATCATCTCTTGCACCACATTGATATCAGGCATCCGGACATATCCCTGGGCATTGGACTTCGGGTGGGTTGGGTCATATACCAAGCGCTCATTAGGGTGCTCGACGGTTTTCACCTTTGGCCAAGCTTCACCATACCATCTTGTACGTGCTCCAAGTCCGGGTAAATGCCCACGCTCAGTCCTGCGAAGATTGATAGTCCGATCACGCAACATAGAGCGAAATGGTTGTTTGCGAGGTCCGGGATCAACCGTTTTTCTGTGGTAGAGTGGATCACCCTCACCGGCTACCTGATTGGCATTGGAAATATTTTCAGATACCGTTTCCAGACGGGTTAATTCACCGGTTAATCCCCGTGCAACATGATTAAAAACTGTAAACAAGCCTTGAACTTTCATCGCTTTATTTCCGCTTTCATCACCTTATACGACCAGTTATTGCCCTCGTTAATCCTTCAAACTTGCGACGCATAACGCGCGTCGAAAAATCGTATCTAATCTGATTTTGGGCCAAGTCAGCCATCTCCCTGGTAATCTCAACTGGACCGCGCTCCCACTCTGGCGATGGAATATCTGATGAATCTGGTTTCATGTGTCGAGGGTTGGTTGTGTTGAGCATCGTGCGTCGTTGCGCTTCAGATAATTCCTCCAAAAAACGTGTGGGCTTTCGCTCATAGCCCTCAACATTCAGATTTGAAACGTTCTCCGCGATGTTGCGGTTGTGCCGCATCAACACATCCAGTGAACGCTTCAATAATACCGTTGGCTGATTATTGAATATCTTCATGACTGATATGGTTCTTGAGTCATCTCAACTTAAAGAGCAACAAGAGTCGTGCCAAACCACACCGAAACAGGCATTAGCAGGGAATTTGGGGGTCATGACGGGGGAAAACCGGCTGACGGCTCCGGTATGCCAAGGATCTCTAAGGAGAAAACTTTTCTTGGCGTAAGGCAATTATTACCACCTTCAGTCTGACATACTCCGATACTGAGAATGGGCAGAAACAGATGAGAATTCGCACTATACCAAAAAGATTGGGACGTTCGGCAACCGATGATTATGGCGAAACAGTGCGATCTATGTCGTAGATCTTCAGCTTGTTACGTAAGGTCTTTACCGATATGTCCAATATCTTGGCGGCTTGAGTTCGATTCTGACCCGTCTTCTCAAGAGTTGTAAGAATGGCCTGTTTTTCGACCTCGGCCAGTTTTTCATTGCCTCCGAAAGTAAGACTACCTTTACCTTGACCATCTCCACCAGCTGGGAAAAAGTGTTCCAATTCCAGCTTTGGGGAAGATTCAGCGAACAATACAGCCCTTTCAGTATTATTCTTGAGTTCCCGGATATTTCCAGGCCAATCGTAACGTTCAAGATGCCGTGATGTATTTGCTGCAATCTCTTTCTTTTGCTGAGTGTACTTGTTGCAGAAATGCGCAATGAAATGATCAAGCAGGAGGGGAATATCACTTACTCGTTCACGGAGCGGTGGCACATTTAAGGGAACAACATTCAACCGGTAAAATAAATCTTCCCGGAAGGCTCCCTCTCGGACCATTTCATCAATCTCCCTATTCGTCGTCGCAATGATGCGCACATCCACTCGAATAGGCGAATGGCTGCCCACCTTGGTAAATTTCTGCTCCTGCAATACCCGCAGGAGTTTCGCTTGTAGGCCAATTGGAATTTCACTCACCTCATCCAATAATAACGTGCCACCGTCTGCTTCTTCAAAAATACCACGGGTTGTCTTGCTGGCCCCGGTGAAGGCGCCCTGTACATGACCAAACAGAGTACTCTCAAGAAGATTTTCCGGTATTGCGGCACAGTTCAGTTGAAGAAATGGCTTATCAACCCGGTTACTGTGATTGTGAATGGCGGTAGCCACCAATTCTTTGCCAGTACCACTTTCCCCTCGAATGAATACTGGTGCATCGCTCCTACTGACCATTTTGACAATTTCCAGCACACTGGACATCTCTGGACTTTGGCCCACCATTTCAGTACGGATCTCGTGGGCTTTGAGCTTGTTTTTAAGGTCCCGGTTTTCTTTCCTTAGATCGTTTAATTCAAAATAGCGCTTAAGCCTCGACTCGATCTCAGTAATAGAGAAGGGTTTGGTCAAATAATCGAATGCTCCATCTTTCATCGCTTCCACAGCCGTTTCTACCGTTCCATAAGCCGTGATGATGATAACCCCAATGGGCAGATCCATTTGACTAACATCTTTGAGAAGCTCAAGCCCATCTTTTTTCGGCATTTTTAAATCAGTGAGCACCAGATCAGGGGGCGATTCCTGGATCATGTCCAACGCCTGTGCGCCATCCTCCGCAAGATCAACCTGGAAGCCCTTCCCTTCTAAGGTCTCCTTAAGGAACAATCGTATATAATTGTCGTCATCAACGACTAGGACAGTATGAGAATCCTTACTCGGTTTTTTTGGCAATTGTAGCCTCCACTACTGAATACTTGAGGATGATATTACGTACGGAGATACTATCCGTGTGTCTTGTAGGGCAATTTGGATATTATTCATCGTTTAAACGTCCTAGATGGGCAGAGTAATGCTTAATTCGACTCCCCCCTCGCCCAAGAGTGTGATTTGAGCACTACCTCCCAATGCCTCCATAATACGCCGTACACGAACCAAGCCTAATCCCAGATGTCCGGACTTGGTTGTATAGAATGGTATCCACCAATCTGATCCATCTGATTCGGTTGTCGTTTGCCCCCCATTTCGAACACTGATCGTGATTTCCTCTTCCGTGCGCTGCATAGCAATTTCGATGTCACTACTTTCAATATTGTCCATAGCTTCCACCGCATTATTGAGTATTTGCTCAAGGGCCAGTTGAACAAGTCCCGGATCAGTCACAACTTGTATCGCTTCCGATCCGTCAACCAGTTGAATTATGTCCGTTGAAAGAGCTTTGGTTGAGCAATAGTCAACGATCATGTGTCGTAAGAACGCAGGTACATCAACCTTTATCCAGTGGGGCTCGAGAGTCTCCTGAAATACGGTGCCAAGTGCTGATGCCAAGAGACTCAAGCGATCGATCCCGCCACGAATGATATTCAGCTTATTGCTCTCCTTCGGATCCAAATTCTGAACCTGAAGTAATAATTCGGCAAAACCCTGCATGGATGTTAGCGGGGTTCTGATTTCATGGACTAAGGTTCCCGTCAGGTTTTTCAGGATCTGGTCTTCAACTTCCCGGATATGATCTATCTCCAATTCCTGGGCAACCAGTAGGAGCATCCTGCCCTTCTCAATGGGGTTATCCAAATAGATACAGTCGAATATGCCTGTCGATCCCCCATTCCTTGCTTTTAATTCCACACCATCATGCGATGCAGATTCATCAATGAGTTTCTGCAATAGTTCCACCGACTTTGGAGTAAGTATATCTGTAAGGGATGTTGATTCCCCCAGTCCAAAATCTTTCTGGGCCTCATTATTTGCAGAGACAACGTTTAAATCCTGGTTGATTACTAAAGAAGCCTTTGAAAGCCCGCTCACAAGCGTACCAACAAGGTATAATGGGGCAAGATTCGGTAAAGCTAAGCCGCTGGGTGCCGGTGCTGTTTCCCAGGTATCTTCACCAGATACCAGCAGCTCCTGCTCCAATTGGTGATACGCTGTCTGAACCTCTGCAGCCGCTAATCGGAATTGCTGTATTAAATCATCGAGTGGCGTATCAGGGTCAAGTTGACTGCTCATTTGGACCGTGATCCTCCTTCTTCTCCTCGGCTATATCAGGCTCGTCGGAACTTTCGTCGGCACCAGATGTACCTAAAGATGTGGGTGCCATCTGACGTTCATAACTGGCAATCGCATCAGGATCTGGACCTTTCGATTGTGTCGGAAGCCCTCCATAATCGGTGGATCGTAGTGGAATTTCTTCGCTGACCATCTCAGAGTCTGGATCAGGATCATTCATAGTCTGTGACATCCGCGCGATATCCTCATGCAACTCGGCTAAATTACGTTTTAAGGTTTGATTTTCTCTCAGAAGATTCTGTTCCCTTTGAGCCCTGTCGATCGCCATTAGCAACTGCTCTATACGAAACGGTTTCATCAAATAGTCTGTTGCCCTGTATTTAAGTATATCGACCGCTCTGTCTACCATCGGATATCCAGTCATGATAACTATAATCAAATCCGGATCGTTACTTCGTAAATTCTGTGCAAGTTGCATTCCGTCATAGCTGGCTGCACCAATACAAATCAAAGCGACATCTACCTGGTGGTCTTGGCAGATTGCCATGGCGTCATCGGATCCATGTATGGAAAAGACAGTCCAATCCTTATCCTCAAGCTGCAGTGTCAAAGCGTTAATAATTGTCGCATCCTCATCTATTATAAGGATGGTATTCGGGATGCTTTGCATTAAGGATTCTTCAGGCATCCTGAGATCCCTCGTTACTTCTTTCGCGGATTGAATTTTGAACATGCTCGGTGAAACGCACCCATGCTCCGGTTACTATTTGGCCAGCATCAAGGGAACTTTGAGGCCAGCAACTCGAGCCATAATATAATCCTGCAAATCTACCCTTTTTGGCATCTGTGAGTTCGGTCTTTCGGAACTCCTCCGCGAGAGCCATACACGTAATCTCCGACTGTACCTGATTCGATCCCGGGAAGAGAACCCAAGCTGTATCTGCCAGCAGCCAAAATATCTGAGCATCAGGATCATGTTTCGAAACCATTTTTTCACAATCCTCCTGAAACAGTTCAACGCTCTCCAGTGAAACCAGGGGTTGGGGTGTGACAAAACGAAGGAAATTGGCTCCAATACACTTATCAGGTTCAGTCTGCCTGTGTATCAGCTCTTGCAGGAATTTCTCCGCCTCAGCGTGCCAGATTATGGCTTTGCGACTTGCATCCTTGGTCTTTTCTTGTGATTGATAAAGTTGGGGGGATATCTGAATTGCCAAGATCTGCAACAGCATTCGCATATCGCGTGACGGTTCTTCCATATTCGCCGTTACGAAAACTACGAGGAAACCCAAAAGATGTTCACGATATCTGACAGGTGTGAAAAGGATACCCCTCAGGGATTCCTCAGAACTTGAAAGTTCATCAAAAACATGCGTCTCGCTATTATTATGTTGTAGATATGTCGGTTCGGTCGGGGAGATATGTTTTTCCAGCGAGTGCCATGGGAATCCAAAAACTTTCTTCGAGAACGCTGATCCTTCAGCAAAATTGGATTTTGCTATAACGAATTGATCCTTGTTGTGTCGCTCGATAAGGCAACTGTGTGTTAATCCGAGTCCAATGGAGAGTGTATCCAGGATAAACTCCATGCTGATATCCCAGTCATCTGTGTCATATAGGAAACGGGTTACTTCATAAAGTGTGGACACATCGTCAAGCATCTTTGCAATGTTTACATGCAAGGCTTTATTTTCCCGTTCAAGTGACTGAACAGCTAGCGCTCGTTCAACGATTTCTCCAAGTTCCCTCAATTCAAATGGTTTGTTTAAATACGCATAAACATTAAGACTTACAGATTCAATTGCCGTATCCAACGTCGCATATCCTGTCAGAATAATTACCATCGTATCGGTATTTAGCGCTCGTACTGCTCTGGCAATATCCATACCGGATACATCGGGCATCCGTAAGTCTGTAAGAACCAGATCGAAATCCTGTTTCTTGACGGTCTCCAGCGCTTTCACAGAGTCTGTCAAACTCAGAATATTGTAGCCCTTATCCTTCAGATGCTGGGAGATTGCTTCGATTATGAATCGTTCGTCATCGACTACAAGAATGTTCGCGGACATACTATTCCTCTGTAACAGGTCAATAATAGATCTGTAAATCCGATCACCCTAGATTCTATCCTTTTATCTTCAGTACTTGGATCATTGAGATACTTTAGATATAACATAGCCTTATGGACCAAAGGTAATTCTATCGCCGACCCGGAAAAATATCACGTTGCTCCGTTCTTTTTCGATAGCATAGGATGATTCACCAATTGAAATAGACACTCCGGGATAGACCTTATTATGAATTCGAATTGTTTCAGCCTCTTTGCGGCCACCTTCGGTCAGCCGGTCTTGTTTCTCGATTTCTTCTCGCTTTTCATTATGCTCATTATACTTTCCCTGTAAGAATTTCTCTTGTATTTGCATGCCGATAAGCTGCTGTTCCTTATCATCCGTTAATTTTCCAATCCGTTCCTTGATCAATGTTAGGAATGCTACTCGTTTTTGAACATCTGCTAATTCCAGACGATTCTGACGTTGATTTTCCCGGAATTGGAAGCGCGAGCGAGAGATATATTCCGGGGGGGTATACCCAACTTTTAACTCTGTATTAATACGAGCATTATTCCCGACATTTGCGACCTCAATTTTCTTACCGGCAAGCAAAGTTCCACCCCGGATTAGGCCATCGTTCTTTCTAACTACGATATATCGTCCAGCGGTCACCGCGCTATTCATAATGTACCGATCCACCTTAACATCAGTCTTGGCTCCAATTGTTGCATCTTGAATATATCCTGCAGCTACTCGACCTCCAGCGAGAATCCGTGCACTACCTTGCCCGATAACTCCCTTCTTAATAATCACACTTCCGCCCCTGGAGTAGACCTCCGCACCCTCAACGCTCCCACCGATGTAAATATCACCCAATGCTTCCACTTTGAAACCGGGTACTATATCTCCCTCAATAAATACTGATCCATCGTATTCAACGTTTCCGATTTGAATGCCGACACTTCCACGGACATGATGAATATCTAAAATCGATATTCTACCGTTGCTAATTGTAGCAATACCCTCTTCTGCAGCAAGTAGGGATAGACCATCCTTCGATGAATAGGTGTTCTTCCCCATGGGAATTGAAATATCAATCCCATAAAACGAAACGTTCTTGCCGAAGACATTAATGCCAACTCCTCCGTCCTGAGCGGGAATCTTGGTAAGAATTTGCTGATCCTTCTCAGCCCGTTGGAAAATGTTTAAATCCTGATTGGTTTCTTTTATCTCTCTGGTGATATCAAGAGAGATCGGTTCAGCTCTTGAGTTTTCATGCCAGATAAGTCTGGCATCAGATCCCTTTACCGCTTGTCTACCTTTCGCAAACACTACACTTTTTCCCTTGATACCTTGATGGACAAACGTATCTATCACAGCGTCATCGATTCCGTAGACAACTCCTGCCTTCTCAATGGCTAAATGGATCTGTTTTTGAGAGGGAAAAGTTGGAACTTCCTCCGGAACAAACAGAGCTGCAGCATATCCGTTTTCCAATATCCGGATATTAACCACATCACTGGCGGATGTTTGTGGCTTTATCTCCCCCAGCGGCTCACTCATTCGGCATCATTATACTCAAATCGCACTTCGTGACTCCTTCCGCAACCGCACTCGATCTTTAATCCCACAAGAAGATTATCCTCCTTTAGTGGGAACACTTCCATTCCTTCGAGCTCGGATTCCGGCTCCAGGGAAATTTCATGGACGATGTTTACAGGCTTCCCCTGCATTATATCCTTCTTCTTGACGATGCGTCTATGACCAAGACCACTGGTACCCTGAGGTAGAGGTTCTTCATGCCAAGGTGTAAAGTCAACCTCACTTGACAAATAGCGTCCACTGATATCAGTTTCATCTTCTTCTTTATCGTCTAATTCTCTATTGGCTGGTTCTGATAGGGGATCAAATTGCGTTTCTGAATCGGACATTCTTTCTCCCTTGCTAGAATCCTAATTTGCTTGTTTTAACCTTACTTCGGTCGGCATTTATTCTGTGTACGGAGATCGTATTCAATTTGACCGCATCAATTCATCGCAGTCTAAAGGTACCACAGACGCCGATCTCCTAATCTATTGCGCAAACCTCGTACCAGACGAGTCAGGAACCACACTTTACATTTCGCTTCATGTCATCATCTCAAGACTGGAATCAGTAATAACTGCCACAGTATAGCACGTTTCTTTCAACTAGGCAATATTTTCCTACCCGGCTTTTCATAAACTCTTCAGTCCTTTCAGAAGAATCACTACCAGGGTGTTTATCTCGCCACTCACTCTCAGGTCATATAGGGTCAAGCTTGCACTATAACAAAACTCTCCCGGGGCTCTGTTGTTGTAGTTCATCGAAATTCTTCCCGCTCACTTTTCCCGACGTAAAAATCATATGCTTTGCCTAGGTTGAAAGTAATTTTTCAACGTAACTTTGCGAGGGATATTGATAGGCGGGCAGCTAGATGAACACATCAATTAGTATTGATCGTTAGGGAAATAAAGACTATGGGTACACCAGATAAAGAACATCCGAAAAGCTCCGAGATAACCATGCGGGGCGTACAGATTCTGAATGATCCTAGATTGAACAAGGGAACGGCGTTCACGCCAGAAGAGCGCGACAAGCTGGGACTCCGTGGGCTTTTGCCTCCACAATTCATTCCAATTGAAGAACAACTCGAACGCGTACACGAGAACTACGGCCACAAAAAGAATGATTTAGACAAATTTATATATCTCATAGGCCTTCTGGACCGTAATGAGACTCTCTTCTATCGACTTCTTCAGGAGAATCTGGAAGAATTGATGCCCATTATCTATACACCCACAGTAGGGCTTGCTTGTCAGAAATACAGCCGGATTTTCCGCCGCCCCAGAGGGCTTTGTATTACCCTAAAAGACAAAGGGCGAATTGATCAACTCCTCAGCAATTGGCCTTACCAGGATATTCGCATTACGGTATTCACTGATGGTGAACGCATTCTGGGATTGGGCGACCTGGGTCTGAATGGAATTGGCATTCCTGTTGGCAAACTGAGCCTTTACGTTGCGGCAGCAGGTATTGATCCCAGCATGACCCTGCCCGTCGTGCTGGATGTAGGTACTGACAATGAAGAACTTCGGCAGGATCCATTATATCTGGGTCTCAATCACCCACGCGAGCGAGGAAAAATATACGATGATCTGATCGATGAGTTCATTCATGCAGTTAGAAATCGGTGGCCGAAATGCATTCTGCAATTCGAAGATTTTGGGAATAAAAATGCCTTCCGACTTCTTGAAAAATATCGTGATACAGCACCTGTCTTTAATGATGATATCCAGGGAACTGGCGCCGTAATTCTTGCCGGATTGCTGGGAGCACTTCGGATCACTAAGCAGAAAATATCCGATCAACGTATCGTTTTTCTCGGGGCTGGCGAGGCCGGTATCGGTATTGCCGAAGCGATTATGACTGCGTTGACCGAGGAAGGTTTGTCGGATGAAGAAGCCAAAGAGCGCTTCTGGCATGTGGATTCGAAAGGCCTGGTAACCCATGCTCGACCGGGTGAGCTGGAACCGCACAAGCTGCTCTTTGCACGTCATGATCCGCCGATCGATACCCTCGGGAGTGTTGTCGAACAAGTTCACCCGACGATACTGTTGGGTGTCTCCGGAAAACCTGGTCTTTTTAATGAGATGATCGCCAGGTCAATGACCTCGAATGTAGAGCGTCCGATCATCTTTGCTTTAAGTAATCCCACATCAAAAGCTGAGTGCACCGCCGAGCAAGCCTATCGATGGACTGATGGGAAGGCCATCTATGCCAGTGGTAGCCCCTTTGATCCTGTTACCCTTAATGGGCGCTTTTTCCGACCGGGACAAGGGAACAATGCTTACATCTTCCCCGGCGTAGGCTTAGGAGCGATTATTGCCGGTGCTACAAGAATCACCCACAGCATGTTCAATGCAGCTGCAAAAACCTTGGCCTGTTCCGTGTCAGACGAACTTTTGGGAGAGGTGAGCGTCTATCCCAGGCAATCGGAAATACAGAAGGTTTCCATGGATATTGCAGTCGCAGTCGCACGTGAAGCCTATTCTTTGGGACTCAACAGTGAACCTGTGCCCGACGATTTAGAAGGCCATATCCAAAAGTTCGTCTGGAAACCGGAATATTGACCTCACATCTAGTATCCTGGCCGGGGATACCACGGCAACACGCTGCATTAATATCTTCGGATCTTAGAACTGAGATATCCAAGAAGGACTGTATATTAGTATAATTTCAAAGGTTGGATCGGTACGGATATTTAATATGGCCTGAGGAATTCGATCGTTACTCTTGTCAGCTAGTTTTTCTCCTTTTTCCTTCTACTAAAGATAAGTCCATAGAAATTGGCACCGGGCTCAAATTGTCTTAATAATTGGCAGCTCGCAGCGCTGAATTCCTGCACAACGATTTCTTTGGGTACTCTGTGCTCCAAAGGAGGGCCCTGTTCGTCCGAGTCCAGGTTCCAATCTATCACTATATATCTCGCATCAGGTTTAGCTAACCGTATCAACTCTCTGACCATTGTCGGCCGGTCATCGAATTCATGGTACACCGCGGACATAAATATCACATCAGCAATCCCATCATCAAGGGGAATGCAAGACTCTTCGGTAAGTACCATCACAAGATTAGCCGTCTGAGGAATCCTCTCCTTTAGCAATGTCAGCATCTCTTCACTGATATCCGCGGCATATACTTTCCCCTGTGGCCCTACAGCTTGACTGAAGGACATAGTGAAATATCCTGTCCCACAACCCACGTCTATCACAGTCAAATCCTCAAGGGGCTGCAATATTCCTATCACATCCTCAACTGGGAGAATCTGCGAGCGTTCGTTAGTATCTAAGTGAAGGTGCCTGGAGGGATTAAATTTGTGTGCGCCCATGATCGTCTGTCCCGTCCTTTTTACTTCAAACCGGTAGATTGTTCCAGGAGAAGTAGGGCTGTCCTTGCCTGATCAATGGCATATGTCCTATTGTCTAAGTCTATTACAGACTGATAGTCATCTCTGGCGCGCTTCCAATCCCCTCGCTTTTCTTGTATCTTGCCACGGAAATAGTAGGCAAAACCTAAATGCCAATCGAATTCCATATCATAATGGTCGATAACCCACTGGCTGCGCTCCAATGCTTTATCATACTCCCCCACGGAATAAGCCAGAGCAGCTTCAAGAGCTGCAAACTTCAGATCCCATTCCAGTCGCTGGTTTGGATGTGATTGTGCAATATGTGCTTCTAGATGAGGAATGAATTCCTTGGCTTCATCTACACGATGAAGACGTACCAGTTCTTCAGCTAGCAGAAAGTTGAAATCATAATTCTCGGGGTAATGTTGAACCAGTCGATCTGTGTGTCGGAGAGCATTCTCTGGATCATTTTCAATATATAGATAGATCTGAGACAGGATATAGGCCGCCTCGATCCATGCATGAGGGGCTTCCCGAGCCGCCCGTTCAAGAAAACGCAGACCCGAATTCCGGTCGGGTAGAATCCCGAATATTCGGGCTGCAAATTGAATAGGGGTTGAACTTGTCCCGGTATAATAACTAAAAATGCCGATCGGTAAATAGGCATCGGTAAGCGTGCTGTCTAAATCATGGGCAGTTCGTATTAGATTCCAGCCCTTTACACCGGAGTAGAGGACAGAGACCCAGTTCTTATTCGCCAGGTGAATCCGTGCTCGAAGACCATAGGTACTACCTAGAAACAGTAGAACATCTGCGCGTTGTTCATCCTGTTCACGTAGCTGTGCATACCGTGGAATTGTAACCTTAATGGCGTTAAACAGTGAATCATGGGAGGTAGCGTAACCTTGCTCCGTATCAATCCTTAACCATTGGTTGGCCACAGCCACAAACGGCGCTACCACATGTATAGGATTCAGGATCAATGCAGAGTCAAGGAATGTGGATGCTTCCCGAAAGCGATAGGAATACATCGCGTCTATTCCCGCCCAAAGCAATTCCTCGACAATCTCATTGGTTGAATTCTGATCCTCACTTGATCGAGATAAGTATTCTCGATGCAAATCCCCCCCATTGCCCTCTATATACACAGGGGAAAAGAGACCAATACAAAGTAGTGTACTAAAGACTATCTGAATTGTCCTGTATCTATTTATGGCGGCTAAGAATATCAGTGCGGATTAGGTATTGAGCTCAAGGCTGAGAAAGCTGGTCAAATCCTGTTCGGGCACCAGGATGCCCAGGATCAAGAATCAGTGCTTGCTGGAATGTGGCTCGGGCACGGGATACTTCTCCCAAAGCTCTAAAGGCGTATCCCAAGCCAAGGTATCCCTCAATATTGAATGGATCATTATCCAATGCCAATTTGAAATATTTAACGGCCAGAGGATAATCGTCATGTGATAACGCCCCATCCCCTGCCATTAAAAGTGATGCTACTACCAGCTCGTTGGACCCGCTACCGGCCAGGGAGAAGGCCATACGATGCAGATCCAGTGCTTGCCTTGAATAGCCTTGCTCCTGTAGCTGGAGTGAGCGGAGGTAATATGCCTGCGCCTGCCAGTCATCAGCCGCGGTATATTCCGGGTGGAGATATCGTAACATCTCCAGTTCAGCCACGGCTTCCCGAAATCGAAGATCCATCAAATAGCCTTTACCTAGACCGAGAGAGGCTGCAGGATCTCCTGGCCGCATATCCAGAATTCGCAGGTAGGCTTTCATAGCGGTCACAGCATTTCTTTCCTGCAGTGCTATGTCTCCAACGGCACTGTAAGTGACTAGCATGTCAGGATCTAGAGCAAGAGCGTCATAATAATCGATTCTGGCCCGGTCAAGGAGACCCAAGCCCTGATAGGCTTGACCCCTGGCATAATAAAGTGGCGCGTGATCGGGGTAAATCGCAAGGCCCTCGCGTGCAAGTGCCACCGCATCGCCATAATTACCCTGCTGCGCCAAGTTTAGGGTCCGGTGGGCGTAGACTTGGGCCACATTCCCAAACTTGCCTTCTATCTGCCGGTAGATTGCCTCTGCCCCGGAAAAATTCCCTCCCCGCTCCCTGATACGCCCTTTTGCAGCATGAGCGTCAATATTATCTGGATTGAGATAGATGATCTCCTGAAATGTCTCCCAGGTTTTCGTGTCTTCACCCTTTTCAAAATACAACTCAGCAAGATTGGATAGTAGGCCTTGATTCAGTGGTTCAAGGGCTAACGCTTTCAAGAGATAACTCTCTGCCTTTTGAAACTTATTGTTTCGTTGCAGTAGATTCCCTAAAGATACCAAGGTCTCAAAATCGTTGGGATAATCTTCCAATTGGCGTTGCAGCTGCAGCATGCGCCGGTAATCGCCTTCAAATCGGAATCGCTCTCCCCAAGGAACTTCTTCGTCCAGAGTCACTTCTGCAAGTCGACCTGTTGTACGACGATTCAAGGCTTCTAGTTGTTGGCTCAGACGACCAATATCGGAAGCCATAGATTTCAATTCCGCCTCGGTGTATTTTGCTAGCGGTTCGGCAGGAGGACGAGTGGGTCTTCTAGGGGATGTGGCACGACTGGAGGTCGTCGTTCCGGGAGGACGCCTCCTTGGGGATGAGGGGGATTGGCGCCGAGAAGGTGCCGGGCGCCGCTGCTGAGCTCCTGGGCGACTCGTCTGCTTCCTGCTACCCGCTGTAGGCGTCTGCCGTCTTGGCTTTGCGTCCGCTTCAGGTTGCGATCTTGTGGAGCGACGAGGATTTGTGGTAGTTTCACCTTGTTGCTGGGTATCCTGGTTCTCAGACGTTTCAGCTTGGGCTATAAGCAATAGCGCATCAGGTTCCCCAACGATTCCATCTTGACTTCCACATAGCAATACAGCGATAATCAGACCGGCAATTACAAACCATCCTCGGTGGGTACGATGAATCTTGGGCTTGGCAATCATATTGGACTCAAGAATAATGCTCTATTGAGCGTTATGCAAGCTTTTGCCACTAGAATCACAGGATATCTGCTAAATATCCTTATTTGGCATTAATTAAGGCGACCAGCGGAGAGTCTAATCCAATGTTGACTCATATCCTTATATTATTTACCGTGAGTATGACATAAACGAAATAGCAGGAGGCAACTAGTGATCAGCCAAAAATCATCAGAATCGGCGATAAGTCCCGAAACAGAAAAACTGATTCCGTTAGCCTTCACACCACTGGATCCTGCGGAAAGCCTATCCCTGGCCAGGCAGTATTACAAATGCATGGAACAGCGTCGTTCGGTGCGTCATTTCAGTGATCGCCCCGTATCCAAGGAAATCATTGAATGCCTCATCAGGACCGCATCAACGGCACCCTCGGGAGCACACAAACAACCATGGACGTTTGTCGCCATCTCTGATAATAATATGAAAACACAAATCCGTCGAGGTGCCGAGAAAGAGGAGCGTCGAAATTACGAGCACCGAATGCCATCGGAATGGACGCAATCCTTAAAGCCACTGGGGACAGACTGGCGTAAACCCTATCTTGAGGTTGCACCCTGGCTGGTCGCTATTTTCCAACAGAACTATAAGCTGTCGGACACAGGTGTGAAGCGTAAAAACTACTACGTGACTGAATCAGTAGGCATCGCAGTAGGGCTATTTCTTGCGGCAGTGCATCAGGTCGGTCTGGTAGCTCTTACCCATACACCAAGTCCTATGAAATTTCTCTCCGATATCCTTAAGCGCCCTCCCAATGAAAGGCCCTTCGTTTTGATCCCCGTCGGATATCCAGAGGAAGCTTGCCAGGTACCTGATCTGAAGCGAAAAGGATTGGATGAAGTGGCGATATTCTTCGAATAGTAGTATTGGATCTCGGAATCCTTGGTTGGCGATTCAGCTTGGTTCGTCAGTACTGGAGTTGGAGTCAATTTCAGGTACCTGAGAACTGGGTAGTTCCAATTCGATGGTTGTTTCTAAATTGTCTTTGAATTTCCGAATATGTCCTTCCCCAATCCGATAGGCTTCCGAGGCATTATCGAGGTTTTTCCCGATAGTTTCAAACTTCTTATAAAAAAGATCGAAATTGCGCTGGAGCGTGGCAAGCCCCTGCTGCAAAACCCGGGCGTCCTCAAGAATCTCGACATTCCTTATTCCAATAATTACCATCTGCAGAAAGGCATAGAATGTGTTCGGGCTGACGGGGATTACTTTATTTTTTTGTGCATATTCGAAAATGGCAGAGGGTTCACCAAGGAAGTTTTTTTCGGCAATGGTCTCATAGTAGATCGCTTCAGAGGGAATGAACATAAGTGCAAACTCAGTTGTCCCCAGTTCCGGCTTGATGTATTTTGATGCAATAGAGCGAATTTGCTGCTTCAGCGCATCTTCATACGCCTTCCAGTACCGCTTCTTCTGCTCCGGTACTTCTTCCTGGCTATTTAAATAGCGCTCATAGATCTCTCGGGGAAATTTCGCATCAATAGGAACGACCACATTCTTAACTTTCACAACGGCATCTACCTTTTCCTGCCCTTCGATCGTATACTGACGCTCCCATACTCCTTTAGGAAGCACCCGATCCAACATTTCTTCCAGCACCGCCTCCCCGTAGCTACCACGTAGCTTCGGTGATTGTAGTAGATACTTTAATGACTGTCCCAACTCCGTAGCCTCTGCTTGTTGCTGGACCAAGCTCTCGACCGTCTTCCCCATATTCTTAATGGTCTCCAAAGTCTTGATCGTGGTGTCAGACAGCACGTCTTTCGATTTCTCCACTTCCTGTCGAGTAGAATCCATCGTGCGTTGGACATGCTGTTGGAATTCAAGAAAATTTCTCGATAGAAGCGCTTCGATCTTGTCAGATCCTTGACTCCGGCGGGTGAGTAGTATGACCAGCAGCAGAATAAAGACAAGTAGCAAAAAGGCCGCAATATATTCCATACCTTACTTCCTTGTAGTTGAGAAATTGGAGAATCCCAAGCAAAGATTGGGGATCATTTTGCCACCAAGCGACTTGTTTTGTCTGAATCACGCCTCATAATGTATGTATCAACCTGCGCTCACACGTCAAACGTTGGGCGAGTGTATTCCAGAATATCCTCCAGCATACTCAAGTCCTCAGCCCACTGTGTGGCACTGAGTTGCTGATTGGCAAATTTGGCCAAATCACTATCTTCCAGTACCTGCATGATAAGTGAGACAGTATGTTCATCGTCTATTTCAAGTGGAAGCACTTCCTTAATTTCGGAAGTAGTCATCTCAAGCGCCCTGAATAGGTAGCGCTGTTCCAGATATTGACGAAGAATCTGTGAGAGCTTGAGATAGAAGTCTCCAGCACTCTCTGGATCATACACTTCCGACCGTAGCTCTTTTAAGCGACGTTGCACAACAAGATGGGGACGAAGACTTTTCCCCGGATCGGGGTGTGCTATCTCCTGATTTCGCCGTGTACGCCAGAGAATGGTAAACACACCCATTACGATTACCATTAAGCCCACCCGAAGCCAAAAGGAACGGATATTTCTAAGCCGCAGGGGTACCATTTCTTTGATCTCCCGGATATCCTGCTCCTGACCAGTTAGCACACTCGCGACAACTATCGACATCGAATCCGTAGCAACAACCTTCTCAACACCATCAGTATCAACGATTTTCACTGGAATACCGGGAAGGGTTATGCGCCCCAACTCCCAAAAGGCAACTGTGTATTCCACTGCCATAGGCTCCAAATGTGTGCTGATCAAACTTACATTACGATTCTCAATCAGGAGTTCTGGAAAGTGTGGGATGGTACCTTTGGGAAACTCTGCCTCTAGCCTCAAGACCACCGGCTCACCAACAGATATTGTATCACTATTCCAACTACACACGAGTCGAACCGCATCTTGTGCCGGGAGATAGGCTATCCAACACATGAGTACCATCAATACCATTAGGGATCGAGCCATTCTCAATGTCTTCCCATCCTGGTAGTGAAATATTTCATTAGTGGCTGAACGTAGCTTTCGTGAGTATTCAAGGAGATTAAATCGATGTTGTGTCGATGGCAGAAATTCTGAAATGTCCGCCTTCGTTCCTCCACCTGATTGATATATTGCTCCCGGATTGAGCGCGAGGAAGTATCCAACCAGACTTCTTCTTCCGTTTCAGGATCATACCACTTGACCAGACCGAAGTCTGGTAGTGTTAACTCGGATGGGTCCTCCAAACGCAACAATATCAGATCGTGTTTTCGGCTAACTAGCTTCAGGGGGACATCAAACGCTTCATCAAGAAAATCAGAGAGAAAAAATATCACGGCCCGACGTTTAAGTACACGCAATAAGTATTCTAGAGCATAACCGAGTCTCGTTCGATGACCAACGGACTCATGATACAGTAAATCCCGAATTACCCGAAGAACATGTCCCTTGCCTTTTTTAGGCGGGATGAATTTTTCTACGGTATCACTAAAAATTAAGAGCCCTACCTTATCATTATTCTTAATGGCGCTAAATGCCAACACAGCAGCGATCTCAACTGCGATGTCACTTTTCAGCGCTGGCCCGGTACCGTACATGGAGGAACCGCTTCCATCTACTGCTAACATCACGGTCAATTCGCGTTCTTCATCAAACCGTTTTATAAATGGCTTGCCAAAACGCGCCGTTACATTCCAGTCAATGGATCGCACATCATCCCCGGGTAAGTACTCGCGGACTTCAGCGAATTCCATGCCTCGCCCCTTGAATACGGAATGATATTCCCCACCAAATATATCGTTCACCAAATGGCGAGTTTGAATCTCAATGTAGCGGACTTTTTCGAGGATCTCCTTTGGGATCACAACGATTTCCTCGTGGTCAATGATCGTTCCCGGCCCGGTAAAGAAACAGGAATCCGAAAAGCCGGGGCGGGATTATCAAGGGGTTGGAATGGTGTCAAAAAGGCGGTCAATAATATCTTCAGAAGTCACATTTTCCGCCTCTGCTTCATAGGTCAGTAAAATTCTGTGCCGTAAGACCGGACGGGCCACATCACGAATATCATCCAGGATTACATAGCCCCGATGATTTAGAAAAGCCCTTGCCCGTGCGGTGAGTGCAATGTAAATCGTCGCACGGGGTGAAGCTCCATAAGCAATAAGACTTTTCAAGTCCTGCAGCCCATACTTATCCGGATTACGAGTGGCTGTCACTAGATTCACGATGTACTCTTGAATATTCTCCGCAAGGTAAATATCATCAACTACCTCTCGACTCGCCAGTATTTGTTTACCCTTAACCATGGATTGGACTTCCGGAATATTGCTTGTTATTGCCATCCGTCGTAGAATTATCAACTCTTCTTCGCTTGTAGGGTAGTCAACCAGCAATTTAAAGATGAAGCGATCCACTTGGGCTTCCGGGAGGGGGTAAGTCCCCTCCTGCTCGATAGGATTCTGGGTCGCCATCACCATAAAGGGCTCAGGTAAGTGGAACGTATCCGTACCGATTGTAACCTGATGCTCTTGCATGGCTTCAAGTAACGCACTTTGTACTTTTGCAGGTGAGCGGTTGATTTCATCGGCCAATACAATATTCGCAAAGATCGGACCTTTCTTTGTCTCGAAGGTGCCCTCCTTGGGACTGTAGATTAACGTGCCAACCAAATCCGCCGGCAAGAGATCCGGGGTGAATTGAATACGCTGAAACTTGGCCTCAATCAAACTGGCTAACGTACTCACCGTCAATGTCTTGGCTAATCCGGGAACACCCTCGAGGAGGACGTGACCATTGGAGAGTATGGCGATGAGCAGTTTTTGAATCAGATCGTGTTGACCAACAATGATCTTCCCAAATTCTTTCCTCAGTAACTCAATGTAACCCGATTCTTGGATAATACGATCGGTCAGAGACTGGAGGTCAGGACTCTCATTACCGCTCGTCTTCTTAGTCTTAGCTGGCATTTGTGATATCCTGCAATGCTTCGATCTCATCTATCGATCTACCGAGATTCTCCAACTCAAACCTTACCGAAGGGATTAATTCATGGTTAGGATATCGATGTAAAAAATCCAGATAGGCATCTTCTGCAGCACCCAAATCTTGAAGATGATTGGCATTCACAAATCCAACCATGAATAAAGCTTTCGCTCCCTCTTCAGTATTTGGGTAATTCTCAGCCGCTTCTCCGTACGCTTCAAGAGAATTATCAATCTTATTCATATTGTTCATGTAGATATCACCGATCTGCAATTTTGCCCGAGGGGTTATCGCATGGTCAGGGTAGGCCGAGATCAAGGTCTCAAGAGACTTGATCGCCCGGCTGTATTTTCTGGCTTTCAATGCTTGTTCCGAGGAATCCCATAGTTGTTCCGCGGTTTGCTTCACACCGCACGCGGCGATAAGAAGTAGCAGACTTACTGTAAATGTCCAAATCTTTAAACGCATGGAGTATCTCTCCTGTTGTGAGTAGTTATGAGTCCGTTAAGAACATAGAATTTAAACTTCATATTTTCAAGCCTTCAACCCTGATTTCTTTTGCAATTCTACTACCACGCCGCTCCCAGAGTTCCGTTCTAATTGCAGTTGAGGGTAAGAAAATATCCTTTTGAGATAGTTGCACTGCATCTTCCGTCACCAAGATCAGATCGCTTCTTAGAAGTGAGCAGCCAATTCGGTTTTAAAATGTATGCAAGAAGGCCACCTGGTATATGGGTTCGCCGGTTGCATCCTCGCCTTGTTTGAAGGCCGCATCCACCCGAATCGGTCCCAGTGGTGTCGATAACGTAAGACCAGCTCCCACATCCCATCCTGTTAACCATTTTGTATTAATTGTGCCCGGATCATCACGGAATATTCTGAGAGTCCCGGCATCAATGAACGCCTCTAATCCCAAAATCCAGATTAGGGGTGCCCGAAGTTCTACATTAATTAGACCTCGAGCGATCCCACCTTCGTCGGAAAAATCGGACGGTCTTTCCCAACCCCGCAGGGTAGTACTGCCACCTAAATCATATCGCTGGAATGAGGCCAAGCCTCGAGCACTCCCAAATGGCAATGTTTCCAGGTAGCCCACTTTCAAACGATAAGCCAGAATTGTCTCCCAGATGATGGGGTGGTATCGTCGGATATCCGCCTCAATCTTGTAATAGTATCGTACATCCTTAACAAAGGTACCATGCAAGGAGGGTTTGAACTGAAATATGGTCCCTTCCTTGGGTGTTAAAAAATTATCGACCCCCCTGAACAGATATTCCATTTTGATGCTGCGTTCGGCTCCTTTAGTCCTTTCGGCCTCAGGAACATCATCGCCCGCTTCAATGAACACCCAACCGACCGATCCACGAAATTCTGAACGTCGAACGCGGCGGGACAGAAATGACAGATCGACACCATTGCGCCTAACCGTCCATGGAGTCGTACGATAATCAGAATAGAATCTAACCGATGTCGGAAGTCTCAAATCAAACGTCCATGGCGTGATGATATCCCATGCCACCAAGAAATCAGGTGGCCACAGGTTTCCCCAAGTGATATTGCTTTCAACTGTGATGCCGCTTCGTACACTCGTATTAAACAGGCGCGAATGCCACCACTGAGCCGAAGCATTCAAAGCTGTATTAGGACTGCCCCCCTCAGATGCAGGTGGAGTTTGCCTGAAACCGGCACTCAGTTCAATGCTCCGGCGTTCCAATTCCCTTACACGCACTTCTATATCTGCAATCCCCGGCTCCACCGCCCTTATGGAGGGAATTATCTCAACCGAGCCGAAGAGCCCGGATTCAAAGACACGCTGCTTGCTGAGCAGCACATCACTCCGATTAAAAGTATCACCGGTTTGAAATAGAAGTTCTCGTCGGACATAGTATTCTGGTATTTTCTCTAATCCAATAATGGTTATACCGCCAATAGAATAGGTCAATCCCTCGAAGATGGATAACTGCAGGTGTATACCTCCATTTGACTCTAGCTCTTCCATTATATCAGTCGTAAGCCTGCCTCGATCCTGGTAGAAGTAACGCAAAGATTGCAAGCGCGACCTTAATTTTACTGGATTGTATGGTTGGCTAACCTCTATGGAAAGGAACTCGATGATTTCATCCTGACTAAGCAGTCTATTCCCCGTTATGGTAACGCTTTCTAGAAGGAATTGCTGACCCTGAGTTACTGTAAGGTATATTTCCACCTGATCCTCCGGAGTCACAGCGAAGGAATCAACAACATTTGCCTCAAGATACCCGTTGCTTATATAGAAGTTTTTAACTGAGATTGCATCCACTCGTAGTGCACGCCGACTGAAGGGAGTGCCTCGAGATAAAAGGCGCGCAGCTTTGAGCTTCATCAATCGTGCAATTGTTCTTGCTGGATATGAAAGCGTATCTGTAGCCTGGATTGTGACTGTCGCAATCGTCATTCCAGTGGCTTGACCTTGTATTACTGTCGTATGAACTAACAGTACCAGGAATATGCCGGCTATGGAGAGCCTATGCGTCATAAACTAGCGTTGGATTCAGGATTTAATACCGAAGCTTTAGCCGGTATTTAACATGATATAATCCGTCCTCATCAACCGATCCAACTACTGACTGGTCCACTGTACCAAGCGGGATCGTCCGGCGACTGAGACGGTATGCGATCTGATATTGATTGAAACTCAAGGTCGGGTCTGCTTGGACGCCAATATACAATCTGGGTGAGATTCGCTTGCCGATGTGGAAACGAACTTCTTGTGGGTCCGGGAAGATTGAACGTGAACTGGTACTCTGAATCCGAAGGCGGTCCAATCCGGCAGCCTGCCGGGCATTCTCTTCAAATCTTCGTAAAACAATATTAGTCAGACTCAAGCCAGCTGTGATGGTCGGATTGATTCCCTCCTGTAGAGGCTGGCCTAAAGCGAATAGAGTTACCAAATCACTCTCCGTCAAAGGGATGTTTGGCGGGATTTCCCAAGCGTACTGTGGATCATCCATGGTACCCGTCAAAATCATCGTCACATCGACCAGCTGATAATCCGTCTCTTCAGTGTCGGGATCAATATCATATTCAAACTGAGTTGTTGCGCGTATATAATAGCGCGGGTTGAACTCTGATGGTTCCAAGATCACCCATCCCTCATCAATAGTAAAATCATAGGCGTTGTAAACAAATTCTCCGCTGAGCACGTCGATGTTTCCAGCATACCGCCAGTCTTCTGAACCCACACGGGTCAGGGTAATTTCCCCTTCTATTTCAGCGTTACGGACATCACTGTTTTCCACGATCGCGCCTGAGTAGAAGGGTACATTTATATCATAGACTATGATGGTTCCTTCATCCGGCTCTTTCAATACGTAGCTCTCCGGACCAGCCAACTCCATTCGGAAGATTGGCCAACCAGGATCAGGTTCGAATTGACAGCTGAAAAGGATGGTGTCTCTTCCCGTGATCGATAACATTGGGGTCCCCACCATCTCGATGTCCTTCAACGGGAGGGAGAAATAGACCTGCTCGCCCGTAACCTCCACATTGAAGGCCGGCTGGAAGAATCGCGACATGTCCATGGCGCCGTTTACGGAGAGGTAGGATTTGTCCCTGCCCTGCCCTCTTGGTGTATGCCCCGTCAAATCCACCGCGTGCATGATATTATTCTCCAGTACGATCTCCCCCTCCAGGTCTGTGATGGGATTTTCCATTACAAACAGTTCGACGGTCCCGTTTTGAACGGACATTTGGCCATCGCGAATGAGTTTTTCGAAAGTACCAGTAATCGCTAGTTCGACGTCAAAGTCACCTTTCAGGGAATCGATATCCGTGATGTAGGTGGTGAGAAATTCCATCTCTGACATGTTGGCGGAAAAATGCAGGTCAACCGGTTTATCCTTAATAACGTCCAGGACTCCTGATATAGGTGATAAGTCAGCAGGTATGGATCCATACCCGGTATAATGTCCGGCAGGTGTTTCAAGGGCGAGATCGATGAATTCCAACCGCTGATCTGCATAGCGCAACCGGCCCGCGATATGGTTTCCGGTGAGTTTGTCAAATCTTGGTTCCGTCCCGCTTAATTCTGCATTGTAGATAGGACTTTCAGCAGGACCTCGAGCAGTGAACGGACCCGAGAGTTTGCCGCCGGTAGCATACCGCCATGGTATGTGAGCTTGAACATCATGGGACTGATAATTATCGAATGAACCCCTTAGATCCAACGAATCTAGGGAACCCATTCTGCCAAATCGAGATTCATCAACGTTATAAATCAAACTACCGTAAGCATGAATTGGGCCGTCCTGATTCCGTATCGTCAATTCATCCAGATGCAAGCGGTTTTCACTCAAGGCAAAGGTAGAGCGCAGCTCCGAGAAGGGTATCCTATCCAGCTCACCATTCATGCCATCCAGCTGACCACTTATGGCAAGGTAGCCATCCCGATTACTGATCTTGGTTTCAGCATTCACGGTTCCTCTAATACGAGAAGGCTTTCCTAGAAACCGCAACATGCGCTCAAGATCAATCCCCACACCTTTGGTGATCAAAGCGAATTCGTCAGCATCCTTCCAGTTGCCAGAGATTCCAATCTGCCCACCCGCGATATTCAGTTCGGTAGGAGCAATATGCAAGCCGTCACTATAGAGGGCAGAATGAATTTTCCTGCCAGATAGAATCTCAGTATTCCGCCAAATGGCGAGAGTATCCAGTGCAAAGATGGTCGAATCCCCGGCAACAACGTGACCTTTTGTCTCCAGCTTCTCAAATCCATCATAGAGGCGGAGTGTATTCGTGATTATGGTATCCCCTTCGAAGAAGAATTCCGCCTCTCCACCTTCAATGGTTTTGGCTCCTAGATCCAACTTCCCCATTGAAGCATAGATACGTCCCCGTGGAGTTGTGCGGCTACTATCAAGAATAAACTGAATGAATGATTGTCCTATATTCAGCCAACGGTACCCGGTGTTATGGAGCATTACCGCACCGGTCAATGACGGATCATTCCAAGGACCACTAACCCAAACCTGTCCCTCAGCCTGACCTTGAATAGGAATCCAATTCAGCGAATCCAGGATTTCCGCCAGCGAATCTGATTGGAGATACACCTCCAGATCCATCAATTCATTCGCGTAATCTACCGAACCCCATAACTGAACATCGCTACCTGCAAAGCTCAATACTGTTGTATCGGTTACTGACCAAATGTTTTGACTCATCGAGACTGCGCCGCGTACATCTCGAACTTTTTTCCCCGAGTATTGAATCTCACGCAGGGCTAATCCAATATCGAGAGTTTCAATTTTCTTATCAAACCACTGAGCATTGACCGTGGCCTCCCCATCCACGTATAATTCAGTCGTGTAAGGGATAAACTCATCTATCGTAGTATTCAGGAAAGAAACCTCCAGTGCTGCATTGCCGGATGGATCAAAATGGCCTGCTGCAGTAATCCGTTGGCCTCCTCGAGCAAATACCGCTCGCGAGATGCGAATCCCACCATTATCGATATTGAAATCCAATACAGTCTTATCTAAGGGTTTATCTAATGTAGACATACCCAATGTGAGTCTGCATTCCAATGTGTCAAGATTACCCCGCAAATCTCCCTCGACGGATTGCCAATTGATCCAATCCGGCAAGCCTTCGGGCGATTGAAACTGATCCGAGTTAATATGTAGATTCATATTAACTCGCGGCGAAATCCCGAATTCCCCATCCAGAACCGCATAATTATCTACATATCTCAAATTACCGGTCACAATCGTGAACTGCTCTCCATCGAACTCTAGGATTTTTGCAGCAAAGTGCATGGTATCTACAAGACCAGGATAGAACATCTCGACATGAGCATCATCTAGCGTAAGAAGATTTGTCAGATCAAGGTTCCCCATGATCCGAAACCAGTAATCCTCATCTCCTTGTGTCATCGTGCCTTCTCCGACGGCTAGGTTCTGGATGGATATCCATGGGAGGTGACTAATCTCAATCTTGTTCTTCGGGGGGGCTATCGCCCCTGGCTGTACATCGAGATGAAGATGGCCTATTGAGACCTCATCGAACGATAGATCACGCCGCAGGAATCTGAGAAAGTCAATGTTCAACCGAGCATCTTCTGCTTTCAGGGTAAAGGTTCCGTTGCGGGCAGCAATCGTTATATCCCTGAACTGAAAAGCACTAAAGAGATCGCCTACAAATCCACTATACGAAATACGAAGTCCCAGGGGATTGAGGTATTTACGGTTTGCATAGGATTGAAGATATTTGGTGAAGAGTCCCGGAAAAAACACCGTGACCGTGAAGGTCCCCACGACCAGTACGATAAGCACTTTGCCGATAAATCGAAGGCTCCTATCCCACCACTTCATCTTTTCGGATACCTCATTCACTATAACTTACTATCTTCAATCGCCTAATAAAACAGAACGGGCGAATAACACTCGCCCGTTCAACGCACTGCTTTCTTGAGAAGTTGCGTTTACTTCTTATCATCCACTACTTCAAAATCGGCATCTTCAATCTCACCATCATCTTCCGTGTCCGCAGAATTTCCTTCTGGCTTCTCAGAAGCTTGTGCCTCTTCTCCTGCTTTGGTATCCGTGTACATTTTTGTGGCCAACTCGGACCATACGCGATTGATGCTATCGATAGCAGCCTGAATATCTTTAGCATTTGAACCTGCATTGGCTGTCTTCAGCTGCTCTATCTCTTTCTCCAAGCGTGACTTTTCATCCTCCGATAACTTCTCTCCGAATTCCTTTATCTGTGTCTCAGTCTGGTAGATCAGCTGGTCGGCGTTATTATGCAATTCGACCTCTTCGCGCTTCTGCTTGTCTTCCTGCTCATGCACTTGGGCGTCACTATGCATTCTCTCGATTTCTTCCTCTGAGAGACCACTGGAAGCTTCGATCCGAATACTCTGCTCCCTCCCCGTGGCTTTATCCTTGGCAGAAACATGAAGAATACCATTAGCATCGATATCAAATGTAACCTCGATCTGGGGAATGCCTCTTGGGGCTGGTGGAATTCCGTCCAAGTGAAAACGGCCAATGGTCTTGTTGTCAATCGCCAATGAACGTTCACCTTGCAGGACATGAATTTCCACTGAGGGCTGATTAGCAGAGGCAGTTGAGAAAATCTGGCTCTTTTTGGTAGGAATAGTTGTATTAGCTTCGATCAACTTGGTCATAACACCACCTAGTGTCTCAATGCCCAAGGATAGAGGTGTGACGTCAAGAAGCAGCACATCCTCCACTTCACCACCAAGCACTCCAGCTTGGATTGCTGCACCAACGGCCACAACTTCGTCAGGATTCACTCCTTTATGTGCCTCTTTCCCAAATATATCTTGTACTATTTGCTGGACTTTAGGGATGCGCGTACTACCTCCTACTAAGATAACCTCATCAATTTCAGCCGGTTGAAGTTTGGCATCTTTCAGAGCCTGATGGCACGGATCCTTCAGTCGTTCGAAGAGGTCGATCATTAAATTTTCATACTTTGCGCGAGTAAGCTGCACATTCAAATGCTTCGGACCAGATGCATCAGCAGTGATGAACGGCAGGTTAATATCAGTCTGCATAGCGCTCGAGAGCTCCATCTTTGCTTTCTCTGCACCTTCCTTTAAGCGCTGCAGTGCCATCGGATCTTTACGAAGATCTATACTGTCGCTCTTCTTGAATTCATCAGCCATCCAGTCAATTAGAATCTGGTCTATATCATCACCACCTAAATGCGTATCGCCATTTGTCGATTTCACTTCGAATACACCATCACCGAGCTCTAGAATTGAGATATCGAAAGTCCCGCCACCGAAATCGAATACAGCAATCTTCTCATCCTTCTTCCTATCAAGGCCGTAGGCTAATGCTGCAGCAGTTGGCTCGTTGATAATGCGTTTTACATTAAGTCCGGCGATTTTCCCCGCATCTTTCGTGGCCTGCCGCTGTGAATCATTGAAGTAAGCCGGAACTGTGATCACCGCATCATTTACCTTGGTACCCAAGTAGGCTTCGGCGGTCTGCTTAATCTTTTGAAGAATCATAGCGCTTAATTCCGCGGGCTGATAAGTCTTGTCCTCAATCTTGACCTGGACTTCTCCATTGGATCCCTTCTCTATTTTATAAGGGACTTCCTCGATCTCTTTGGATACTTCTTTATACATACGGCCCATAAACCGCTTGATCGAGAATACAGTATTCTGAGGATTGGTAACAGCTTGACGCTTTGCGGGTTGACCAACGAGACGATCACTGTTTTTAGTGAATGCTATCATCGAAGGGGTTGTCCGCCCCCCCTCGGTATTCTGAATAACAGTTGGGGTTCCACCTTCCATTACAGCTACGCAGGAGTTAGTAGTTCCCAAATCGATGCCAATTATTTTACCCATGATAAGTCTCCAATATTATTTTCAATATACTGAGTACAAGAATAATGCCGACGGCGAAACCATGCCCTTTTGTCACGATTCCCACCATAAACAGGTAATACTGGCGTAGTTGTTTTGAAATGCTACGAACGGTGAAGGATTGCTTATGTGCCTTCTGCGATAGTGACGTCGGAATCCTTAACGTTTGAAGTCTTCTGTGTAAAGATAAGGTTTTTGCCCTTAACACTGATATGAATATGTCCACCCTCATCGAATTCCCGCCTGAGGAATTTTTCCGCGATCGAATTCTCGATCCTTTCCTGGATGACACGTCTCATCGGACGCGCACCAAAGGCTCGGTTATATCCATCCTCAATGATTCGTTCCTTGGCAGCTTTGGTGATACTATACGTAACATTTTTGCTCATCAGATTGTTTTCAAGATCATGAAGCTGCAAATCGACAATCTTAAAAAGATGTTCCTTCTTCAAGGAATTGAAGACGACCGTCTCATCCAACCGATTCAAGAACTCAGGATTGAACAGACGCTTCACTTCAGCCATCAGATCGGACTGAAACTTTGCCTCACTCGGTTCATCCGATGTCGCAAAGCCATAGCCGCCGGTTTCCATTCCCCGAGCTCCCAAGTTTGATGTCATAATGATAATGGTATTCCGAAAATCAACCTTACGACCCAGACCGTCTGTTAGTCTACCTTCGTCAAGAATCTGGAGCAGGACATTGAAAACATCAGGATGTGCTTTCTCGATTTCATCAAATAGCACCACAGCAAAGGGATTACGCCGTACGCGCTCAGTAAGCTCCCCGCCTTCCTCATAGCCCACATATCCCGGCGGCGCCCCAACTAGCCGAGAGACATTGAAGCGCTCCATGTACTCCGACATATCAAACTTGATTAAGGCTTCATCATGATTAAAGAGGTGCTTTGCCAAGACCCTCGCAAGCTCGGTTTTGCCTACCCCTGTTGGGCCGAGAAACATAAACGTACCGATAGGATGACGCGGATCCTTTAAACCTGTTCGAGCACGCTGAATCGCTCGACTGAGAGTCTTGACCGCTTCATTTTGGCCAATCACATACTCGCACAGAACATCCTCGAGATGAAGGAGTTTTTCCATTTCACTTTCAGCGACCTTGTTGACGGGAATACCGGTCATCATTGCTACAGTGTCTGCAACGTCACCATCGGCAACTTCAGGCCATTCCTGGGATTCATCCTCCTCCCATTGGTGCTGGAGATGTTCAATTTTCTCGAGATAGCTGCGTTCTTGATCCCTCAGCTCGGCTGCTTGTTCAAAATCCTGTTGACTAACGACCTGTTCCTTCTGCTGGCGGATCTGCTCTACTTTCTGTTCCATCTCCACCAGCTCCGGCGGAACCACTACGTTATTTATATGAACCCGCGCACCTGCTTCGTCCATCACATCTATCGCCTTGTCCGGCATGTACTTATCCGTGATATAACGGTTGCTCAGTTCTATACAGGCCTTAATTGCTTCGTGGGAATACCGCACGCGGTGATGATGCTCATAGCGTTCCTTTAATCCTTCCAAGATACCGAGGCAGTCATCAATTGTTGGAGGTGAGACCATCACCTTCTGAAAACGTCGTTCCAATGCGCCATCTTTCTCCACGTATCGACGATATTCATCCAGAGTTGTGGCTCCAATTACTTGAATCTCACCGCGGGACAATGCAGGCTTGAACATATTTGCCGCATCCAGGGATCCACTCGCACTCCCCGCCCCAACTATGGTGTGAAGTTCATCAATAAATAGGATTACTTCTCGGGCACTTTCCAGTTCGTGCATCAAACCTTTGAGCCTTTCCTCAAACTGCCCCCGGTATTTTGTTCCTGCAACAAGTCCACCCAGATCTAAGGCGACAACACGTTTATTGTATAGCACGCGGGGTACTTGCCGAGCAACAATTTTCGCAGCCAATCCTTCAGCAATTGCGGTTTTGCCAACTCCCGGTTCGCCAATGAGAACAGGATTATTCTTCTTTCTCCGTGACAATATCTGTGCTACACGTTCGATTTCCTGCTCACGGCCAATTACCGGATCGAGTACAGATTCAGCGGCGAGCTCTGTAATATCCCGACTGAAGTGATCCAAGGTAGGAGTGGAGGATTTCTTGGTACGCTGGGTGCTTTTTCGGGCCGCAGAACTCGGCTGCCGATAGGCTATCACGCGCTGTTTTATCGACTCATAGTCGATACCGAACCGCATGAGCACCTCACTGGCTACTCCTTCGGTTTCTTTAGCAATCGCCAAGAGCAAGTCAATATCATCCCCCACTTCCTCATTGAAACTCTTCGCCTCAGTAAAGGTGGTTCGAAGAATTCTTTCGGCACGTCGAGTGAGGGGCAGGTGTCCCAAAGTCATAGTCCCACCTGAGGAGCGCACCATATCCTCGATCTCGCTCTGCAGCTCCTCCATATCTTCTGCCAACGAACTGAGGATTTCATAGGCCTGCCCATTGCCTTCACGGATAATGCCTAGCAGGAGGTGTTCTGAACCTACATAGCTATGACCAAGGCGGAGTGCTTCTTCCTTCGCACTTTTAAGAACATTTTGCACTCGTTTAGAAAAATTTTCCTTCATCTCAAATACATCCTCATCATCAATTTGAATTTACTCCCACCGCTATACCCCGACAACCACTGGCGTGACGTTAATTATGCCATCGTGTAAATATAGTCGTTTATGTGCCATCTCTGCTAATATTTCACTATGGGTCGCAATGAGAAAAGTCTGCCCCTGCTCTTGGCATAGCATGTTAATCAGGCCCATTAGACGTGCTCCATTTTCAGCATCCAAGTTTCCAGTCGGTTCATCCGCAAGAATAATGCCAGGACGATTGACTAGGGCCCGAATCACCGCAACACGCTGACGTTCTCCACCCGACAACTGACTGGGGTAGTGGTTGCACCGCTTCTCCAGCTCGGTTAAGGCAAGTAAGTGCTTCAGGTAATCGATACTCGACTTTCCCACATTCTCAGATAATCGCAAGGGAAGTTCCAGATTTTCCCATAGTGTAAGTTCCGGTAGCAGATGATGAAACTGAAAGACAAAGCCGATGTTCCGGTTTCGAAAAACGGATAATTGCTCATCAGTGAAGTCCTTAACATTATGGCCGTTAAGTAATACACTACCGCTATCCGGCTGGTCAAGAGTGCCAAGGATGTTCAGCAAGGTCGACTTACCACTGCCGGAAGGCCCCATAAGTACTACAATATTGCCCTTTTCAACCTCAAGATCGATTCCTTTGAGAATCTTGAGTTGCGTACCATCCAGAGGGTAGCTCTTGTGAATATCTTTCGCAATTAATACAGCCATTTCACTTCTCATAGTTTACTGCCTGGGCAGGCAAGATCGATGTCGCATAGCGTGCAGGATACCATGCCGCCCCAATGGTCATGATGAAGGCACCTAGCATTACAACAAGTACATCTATCCAACGCAGGTTCATGGGCAGACCTTCATCACTATAGATGCCTTCAGGACCTGGAATGAATTGGAAATGTAAATGACTGAGTGTTATAGCTAGTCCCAGCCCGACACCAATGACGACTCCAATGATGCCAATTAGCATACCTTGGCGAAGATAGACTTTCCTTATGAATCGGCGGGTCGCACCCATTGAACGCAAGATCCCAATCTCGCGGTACTTCTCCATTACCGACATGACCATTGTACTCGTCGCATTAAAAGAGGCAACTAAAATGATCAAAAGGAGGACAATTGTGCTGCCTACTTTTTCCATTTTCATTGCTGTGAGAAGATTCGCATGATCTGTCTCCCAGGAACTGTACTTCCACTGCTCTGGGTGAAGAAGTCTTCCAGCATCTTCGTCGTAATTATCATAGTCATTAACAGCTATCCCGCTATAATCATTGATGCGAGGAACGATCTTCGCAGCAGTTTGAAAATCCATAAAAATATATGCCTCATCGAAATCAAGCATGCCGAATTCATAGACAGCTTCGACTGACACAGTATATTGAAGTGGATTGGGATTGCTGATTGAAATATCCAAGGGCGAAAGCAAGCGGACCTCATCGCCGGGCATCAGGTCCAATCGATCTGCAAGAACAGATCCTATCATCACACGATGGTGCAATGGTGGATATGGCAGTGCATCTTGTACAGCGTTGCCGAATTTCTCTTTACTCTCTTGGAGATTATGTACCACTCGCGCAGTTACCAATCGATATCCCTCTTCAGATTGCACGACTATTTTACGCTCAGCATAACGCTGCCCGGTGATCCCCGCTTCTGCTAAAATCTCGATAGCGTCCTGTACATCTGCTGACAATGAAATCGGCCGATACACCACTTGCTGTTCAAAACGTTTGAGGGCACCCCAAACCTCTGACTCGAATCCGTTGAGAATGGAAAGCGATAGGATCAATACTGCCGATCCTGCGGCTACTCCGATAACTGATAGAACCGCACTTCGATTTACTCGACGCCCCTCTTGACGCCAGAATAGCATTCGGCGCGCGAGAAACCAGGAGCTATTCATATCTTAAAGCCTCGGCTGGTTGTACAATCGCTGCTCGTCTGGCTGGCCAAACGGCGGCCAATAATGACATTAGCCACGCTAGTACCGGAATGAGTATAAGCCCCTGCCACGTCCATTGAACTGGCATGGCATCCATGAAATAAATATCAGATTCAAGGGATACAAGTTGGAACTTCTGTTGCAGGTATCCCAGAACCAGCGCAAGTACGATACCACTGAAGCTGCCAATAAATCCGATTACCCCACCCTGTAATAAGAATACCCTTCTGATTTTTTGTCGACTAAATCCCAAACTCCGGAGGATGCCTATATCCCTCTGTTTTTCCACGACAATTAACGAAAGTGTGCTTATAATATTGATCAATGCGACCAGAGCAATAAACCCGAACACGATCAGAATGGGCATCTGTTGGCCTTTTAGCCAATTGAACAAGTTGGCATGTCGCTGACGCCAGGATATCAGGTAGTATGGGAAACCCAGTTCTTTCTCCAATGACAGAGCTAATTCATCTGCCTGATCACGGTTTTTTAAATTAATAATTGCCTGCGGAGGAACCGTTTCCCGGCCAAACAGGGATAATGCTGTTTCCAAAGATGTGAAACCAAGCAATTGATCGTATTCTACCATACCCGAGCGGTAAACGGCTGCGACAATCAACTCCACACCCCGAATCCCCTGCTGGCCAAGTAGGTAGCTGATGTCAAAAGCGATTACCCGATCTCCGACTTGTACCTTAAGTGTCTGGGCTAATTTCTCCCCAAGAATAACGGCAGCACTATCGTCTGCCTCTGGAAAGGATCCGGCTATGATCAATTTCTCGACATCCATGACCTCCCGCAGCTGCTGTAGATCGGCACCTAGCAGATAGATCCCATCCGAACGATCACGATTTCTCAAGAGTGCATGCGACGCCATAAAGGGTATCGCCTTCTCTACCTCAGGATGGTTCGAGAGATATGCCAGGATTGAATCCGGAAGGGCGCCTTTCTCACCAAGCGCACTGGAAAGCCGTAAATGTCCGTCAATTCCAGCTACCTTTTTTTCCACTTCTGCTTCAAATCCGCGCATTGCACTGAGAGTCAGGATGAGAGCAGCCACTCCAATTGCCAGCCCGATCATTCCGAGATAGCCGATGAATGAAATAAAACCGTAGCTATGGCGGGATCGAAGATAGCGGAGCGCGATGAAACGCTCTGGCTTCATGGCTGTTGAGGACGCATTGCTGGGAACAAGATAACATCCTTGATGGAAGTTTGATCTGTAAATAGCATTACCAAACGGTCTACTCCAATACCGACACCCCCTGTAGGCGGCATGCCAAACTCAAGCGCTTCCAGAAACTCTTCGTCTACAACTTGTGCTTCATCGTCACCCGCTTCTCTCAATCGGCTTTGAGCTTCAAGTCTGGCCCGCTGATCAAGAGGATCATTGAGCTCACTGAACGCATTTGCGAATTCCGTCCCTGCTATAAACAATTCAAACCGCTCCACCAGTGTTTTGTGGCCATTCCGTAAAACCTTTGCTAGAGGTGAGATGGCCTTTGGATAGTCAACGACAAATACAGGTTGGATCAGATTTGGCTCAACCAACTGGCCAAATATTTTGTCTAGCAGCTGACCGTAGTTTAATCCTTTGGCTATCCCAAGATTCCGATCAGCAGCAAACTGGTAAAGATCTTCCACTTCCGTAACTTGACTCAAGTCTTCCCCGGTGTATTGATTCACGAGTTCAAAATAACCTGCACGGGCAAATGATTGATTGAGATTTATTTCGTGATCGCCGTATTTCAAGTGAATGCAATCCATCTCCTCAGCTACTGCTTTGAAGAGATTTTCGGTAAAAACAAGCATATCGTTATAGTCAGCATAAGCTTGATAATACTCGAGGGCTGTAAATTCAGGATTGTGAAATCGGTCCATGCCCTCGTTCCGAAAATTCTTTGCAATTTCGTACACCTTATCAAAACCACCGACGATCAACCGCTTTAGATACAGCTCATCGGCTATTCGTAAATAAAGTGTTTGGTCAAGTGAATTATGATAAGTCGTAAAAGGTTGTGCCGAAGCACCACCATAGAGCGGCTGGAGCGCGGGTGTTTCCACCTCAATGAAGCCATGCTCATCTAAGAAACGTCTCAGAACTCGGATAATCCTGGCTCGTCGAATAAAGATCTCCTTTACTTGTGGATTAGCGATGAGATCTAGATACCGTCGTCGGTAGCGGTTTTCCTTATCTTCGAACGGGTCAAAGACTTCCCCTTCCTTCTCCTTTAGGTTAGGTAACGGTCTGAGAGATTTGGCCAACAGTGTGAGATCCCCGGCCTCAACTGTAATTTCTCCGGTCCTGGTCCTGAAAACTCGCCCCCTGATACCGAGAAAATCTCCCAGGTCTATCCGACGAAACAGTTCCTCGTAGACTTCCTCTCCAAGCAAGTCCATCTTAATATATATTTGTTGTTTACCATGTGCGTCCATCAAGTGCGCGAAACTCGCCTTGCCCATCCGCCGCAGGGAAACCAGGCGACCTGCGGTGGATACGTCAGGCGGAAATTCCTCATCTTTCATGGCCTGGATCTCGACACTACTATGAGTAATCTCGAAGCGATAGGGATAAGGATCAATGCCTAATTCCCGGAGCTCCTGGAGCTTCTTCTGTCTCATCAACCGAATTTCATGAAGGGTGCGCTGAGATTGTGTCATGAAGAGGGAACCCTTTTCTCTGATTGAATCGAGTCATCCGACTTCGATGAACGATTCGCTTTCTGAAGTAGATATGCTCGAATGAACCTGTCGATGTCGCCATCCATGACCGCCTGAATATTTCCTGTCTCCTCCTTGGTTCGATGATCTTTTACCATCGTATAGGGTTGAAAGACATAAGACCGTATCTGGCTACCCCATGCTACATCTTTCTTGGTATCTTCCAATTTTTGTTTTTCTGCATTCTGCTCGCGACGTTTTTGATCATATAATCGAGATTTCAGAATTTTCATAGCGGTCGCTCGATTTTTCATTTGGCTTCGCTCATTCTGGCACTGAGCGACGATTCCAGTCGGCAAATGCGTGATACGTACGGCCGAATCGGTTTTGTTTACATGCTGGCCTCCCGCACCACTGGACCGATAAGTATCAATACGGAGATCTTTCTCATTGACCTCCTCCTCCACCTCATCTTCTGCTTCCGGATATACGAAAACAGATGCAAATGATGTGTGCCGACGGGCATTCGCATCAAATGGTGAAATTCGAACGAGTCTGTGCACACCAGCCTCGGCTTTGAGATAACCATATGCACGGTTACCCTTCACCTCCACGGTCACGTCTTTTATGCCCGCTTCCTCCCCTGGTTGAAAGTCAAGAATCTTATAATCATACCCTTGGCGTTCAATCCATCGGGAGTACATCCGCTGGAGCATCTCAGCCCAATCTTGGGATTCGGTACCTCCAGCACCGGGATGAATAGTAAGGAGAGCATCCTTCGTATCATCCGGATCACTCAACAGGTGGATTACCTCAGCTTCTCCCAAAGCCAGGAGGTAATTTTTCTGAGCTTCTTCTGCCTCATCAGTGATAGCATCACTGCTTTCTTCTTGAGCTAATTCTAAATATATCTCCACCTCTTCGTGAAGTGATGTCAGTTCTTCCCACATCTGCAATTCTTTCTCGAGGCCGCTAATCTTCTTGAGCGTGGCTTGGGCTCTGGTTTGATCATCCCAGAAATGTTGTTCGGATGTGGACTGCTGAAGAAGAGTAATTTGCGACTTTATGGTATCCAGGTCAAAGGTACCTCCAGAGTTCATGGTACCTTTCCTCTGCATTCGAGAATCTGTCGCGATATGCTTCTAGATTTCTGGTGGGTTGATTCTCACTCATATTCTATAACTACCTTAAACATTAATCTATAACTAATGAAGCACTTCAATCAAGGGAAGGATGATTCTCAGTGTACCTGATAAATCAACGCAACAATATCGCTGCTACAGACGTATGGGTACTATCCAGGGGCATGGCTGATTGAAAGACGACTAGTCCCCGGCACTTACAAAAATGTATCTGTTGAGTAATCCTCGCAGATCCGCTTCGTCCAGATTACGATGGAGAGTTCCATCAATTGCCAGAGAGATCTGGCCGGTTTCCTCGGAGACAACCACAACCAGGGCGTCGGATTCCTCGGTTAAGCCTAAAGCGGCACGGTGACGAGTTCCTACATCTGAACCCAGCGTCTCACTTTCGCTCAGTGGCAGAATACACTGAGCTGCTTCAACAATCTCATTCTGGATGACTACGGCGCCATCATGCAGTGGAGAGCCGGGATTGAAAATAGACACCAGTAATTCTTTCGACACTTCAGCCCGAAGTGGCTTCCCTTTCTCCTTGTAACTGCGGAGCCCGCTATCCCGTTGCAAGGCCATCAACCCACCCCATTGACGTTTTGACAGCTCCTGACTGCTTTCGACCACAGCATCAATCGTACGGCTCCCCGTGATCCTGAATATTCCCCGGATAACCGGAGTTTGACCCAGATAGATAAGCAGGCGCCTCAGCTCGGGTTGAAACAGGATGACAAAGGCGACCACCCATACTGTTTGAACTTGCCGCATTAGCCAGGACAATGCATTCATATTTAACAGGCGTGCAACCAATGTCACGACCAAAAGAATCACCAATCCCACCAGCATTTGCCCAGCCCTTGTATTCTGGAAATACTTGTAAAGGGTATAAAAGATAAATGTCACGACAACGATATCGAGAATATCGAATAGTGATATGGGCAGGTAACCAATATGAAAAAGTTCAAAATTCATGAACGACCTAGTACTCGTTGAATAATCGTTCGTGATTTTAAGGCCGGAATGATATCATGGACCCGTATTATATCTGCTCCATTGGCCATGGCAATGGTCCCGGCTGCGATGGTTTCTTCCAGCCGTTCCTGGGGGGTTGCCCCTAATTCATTCATCAGTAAAGATTTTCGGGAGACTCCAACCATAATCGGGTGACCGAAAATTCGAAATTCCCCAAGACGGCGCAGGATCTCGTAATTATCGCTTTTTCTTTTGCCGAATCCAATACCGGGATCAAGAATGATATTCTCTTCCGCAATCCCTGCTTCCACTGCTGACTTGATACGTTCATTAAAAAACCGATGCATCTCGTCCAGCAGATTATCATAATGTGGATTTTCCTGCATGGTTTTTGGCATACCCTGCATATGCATCAATACATAGGGACACCCGGTTTCAGCCACAACTTCCATGATATGCGGATCGTGACGACCTGCACTTACATCGTTCACCAGAGTGGCACCCGCCTGCAAAGCTTCCTTGGCTACTCCTGACTTCATCGTATCAATGGAGATCGGGCGTTCCGTTTCTTCACGCAATCCGGCGATCACCGGTAATACTCGGCGGAGTTCTTCGTCTTCAGCAACTGGATCTGAGCCTGGTCTGGTAGACTCACCACCTACATCGATAACTTCGGCTCCCTGGTTGAGCATTTTCAGTCCATGCCTGATTGCATCATCTCCATCCAGAAAATGATCCCCATCGCTGAACGAGTCAGGAGTCACATTGAGGATACCCATGATGAGCGGGTAATGACCTGTTTCGCCATCGAGCATTTGTAGCATTGGATGTGGACCAGCACCCGAGATTCCGACCTGTCTGAGAAAATCATCAATGCCTTTTGCAGCACGTCGCAGGCCAAAAGGCTGACTTTTTATTTTCGAGCTGAGGTTGGTAAGTTGTCGGCGGGTGCCTATCAAAATCGCATCTTGAGGTTCGGGATCGCCCAGGATCACAGATCTACTTGTAGCACATTCTCCCCCTGCACTAAGCATTTCCTGTTTAAGGATATTGGCGGCTGGCGATTTCAACTCTCGCAAACGAAGAATATGCAAAAAGGCTTTAGGAGCCATAATACCGATGCCGTCCGGGTCGACATTGATAGAACTGAATTCCTGCGCCAGCTCATCAGGTGAGTGGATGATAATCTCCCTGATGATGGAATCAGACAATGTCAATCAGATTTTTCGCTGGCCGGCGTTGTTTTCCGACGGGATGAACTTGCCGTGGAGGTTCGCTTGCGAGAAGGTTGTGCCTTGGACGATGACTTTTCAGTTCGAGAAGTGGTTTTCTTCCGAGTTGCACCACCACCGCGCTTCTTTTTCACCGCTTTTTTGGGTCGGCCGTTTGGTGACACCTTAAGCATAGCCTTTCCGGCGAATAGGCGTGGCAGGTCATCACCATGGATCGTTTCATATTCCAGCAATGCGTTGGCCAGTTTATGCAGTTGCTCCATATTATCAGTGAGTACTTGGGTAGCCCTGCGCTCAGCTGCCCGCACTATGGCACGAATTTCGTTATCGATGGCTTGGGCGGTTTCCTCACTGACGTTTTTATGCTGCTGGATCTCTCGACCCAGAAATAATTCCTGCTCGCTTTTCCCTAAGGTTGTTGGGCCAACCTTCTCACTCATACCCCATTCAACCACCATCCGGCGGGCAAGCTCGGTGGCAACCTCCAGATCGTTCCCCGATCCGGTTGTGACATCGTTGAACACCATTTGTTCTGCAGTTCGACCACCGAGGAGAATATCTAATCGTCCCTGAATATAAGAACGGCTGTAATTGTGCTTCTCATCTAAAGGAATTTGTGCTGTTAATCCTAATGCGCGTCCCCTGGGAATAATAGTGATTTTATGTAGGGGATCCGCCTTTTCGGTATGGTAGGCCACCATTGCGTGCCCCGCCTCATGATATGCTGTGACCTTTCTCTCCTCCTCAGTGAGGATCACACTCCGGCGCTCGATCCCCATCATGACTTTGTCCTTTGCCTCTTCAATATCCTCCATGGCAACTTTTGTCTTGTTCTTTCTTGCCGCCAGAAGTGCAGCCTCATTAATCAAATTTGCGAGATCAGCCCCCACTAAACCGGGAGTGGAACGGGCAACTATCCGCAGATCAACGTCATCAGACAAGGGGATATTCTTTGAGTGCACTTTTAAGATCTCTTCCCGGCCGCCAACTCCGGGTACATCAACTACGATCTGACGGTCAAAACGGCCTGGCCGTAACAACGCCTTATCCAGAACATCAGGTCGGTTTGTCGCTGCGACTAGAATAACGCTTGTATCAGTATCAAAGCCATCCATTTCAACCAGCAGCTGGTTCAGGGTTTGTTCGCGCTCATCATGGCCCCCACCCAAACCGGCACCACGATGCCGCCCGACAGCATCTAATTCATCAATGAAAACAATGGCCGGCGCTTGCTTTTTCGCTTGTTCGAACAGGTCACGAACCCGACTGGCACCAACACCTACAAACATCTCTACAAAATCCGCACCTGAAAGACTGAAAAATGGTACACTGGCTTCTCCAGCCACAGCTCGAGCTAGGAGAGTCTTTCCGGTTCCCGGAGGACCCAGAAGAAGAGCTCCCTTCGGTATTTTCCCGCCCAGACGGACAAAACGCTTGGGGGTCTTTAGAAAATCAATAATTTCGTGTAACTCTTCCTTCGCTTCTTCACATCCGGCGACATCATCAAACGTTACCTGTGGTTTATCGGGTGCAAAAACTTTTGCTCGGCTCTTACCAAAACTGAAGATGTTTCCTTGTCCCCCGACACCCCCCTGCATGCGACGCATAATAAACAGCCAGAATAGTACAATCAGTAAAATCGGCCAGGCGCTCCACAGATAGTCAAACCAGCTTGGACTTTTATCTTTGAACTCAAACTGAAGGCCACTCTCTTTCCAACTGCCTACCAATTCGCTATCTACATAAGGGAGAATGGTTTCGAATTCTTTATATTTCTTCGTTTGGCCACTAGGACTTGCCTCAACAAACTGCTCCTTGAATTCACCTCTGAAGGTATTGCCTGTGATGGTCGCCGATGCTACTTGACCATTCTCGATATAATGTTCAAGTTCCGTGAAGGTTGCTTCCTTTATATTGCCGTCGGATGAGAAAATACTGGCCAATAGAAAGGCTACCAGGATGATTGCCATCCATCCGAGAGAGGTCTTCAGAGCCCGTCCCATTTGGAATGTTGGCGGCTGTGAGGGATCTTGCTTGCCACCTTTATAAGAATCCCGGCGCTGATTTCCGCCCTGATCAGTGCCCTGCGACAATTTGCGATCAGGTGGTGATTTGGCTGGGGGTTGACGACGTCCTTTATCCCGCTCACCCTTATCTGACATTTCAATTCTCCTTAAACGCGTACAACGATCTCAGTCCACGCAATTTTTGGTCCACATCAAGCCCATACCCGACAACAAACCGATTAGGGATGTTAAATCCAACATAATCAATAGGAAAGTCCAATTTTGCGATCTCATGTTTCAGGAATAAAGTCACAAAAGTCACGGATGTTGGACCCGCCTCGCCCATTCGACTTCGCAGGAATTTGACCGTCAGACCGGTATCGACGATATCTTCAACAATGACAACATCTCGCCCAGTAATGTCCGCACTGATATCCTTCAATAGTCTGACTGTTCCGCTGGAAGATGTTTCACTCCCATAAGATGAGAGCTTGATGAAATCCACCTCGAAGTCAATCCCTATTTGCCGTACCAGATCAGCCATGAACATGAACGAGCCATTCAATACTCCAATCAATATTGGACATTTATCTTTGAAATGGTTCGACAGATCAACGGCCATTTCCGCAACTCTGTTCTGAATCTGGTCCTCAGATAGATATAGTTCCATCACCTGCCCAGCGTAGCGGCTGGATGAAGGGATTACTATTTCCTGCGGATCTCTGTTTGCCATTTGATTTCCCATAGGTCTCTCTTTAGTGATGTCTCTGGCTCTCTTAATCCCGGCACCCACACTATCTTATCCTGTGGTGTTGTAAGCACCGGCCAATGTACTTTCTCCAATCGGCTCAGCTTGGAGTCAATATATAGGTCACTTACCAATTTCGAATGACCACTAGGTGCTAGCTGGATCCGGTCACCTGGTTTCCAGGACCGCAACCATAGGCCAGGCGCTGATCCGTGCCTGGTGGTTGTAACCATGAATTCATGATAGCCCCATTTTGTTCGCCCTAACTCCAGTTCACTTGGTTTCGGAGGTGTCACATGGCTCTGTTGATATATAATCAATTCACTGCGATCTGTTAAGATCTGAACATCATCAAATAGGTCAAAAACCTTGCCTACTGCCGACTTCAGGACAAAATGGCGGAAATTCTGCCAATGTTGTGCGCTGAGATTGACCGTGAGTCCCAAGTAATCTTGCACCAGACGCTTGATGACAAGTTTGAAAAGATCCTCCTCGGCTGTATTTACTAACACTTCTTTCGGAATAGCTGCAGTTCCAGGAATGGATCCTTCCCTGGCCACAGCTGCAATACTCATGGCCAGACTCGAACAATGATTCTCATATTCCTGTCCCAAGCGCGCCAGATCCAGCAAACTCCTGCGGTGGTTTTGCTCCGCTAATATCAATTGGGCAATCATTCCATGTCTCAGCTGGTTTCGCAGGTATTGCATATCCGTATTCGAAGGATCCTCAATCCAACGTAAGTTTTCGGATACTGCCCATTCATGTAATATGCTTTTGGGATAGTTTAATAGCGGTCTTAGAAGATGCCTCATTCGAGGTCGAATGCCTGCCAAACTGAGCAGGGAAGCTTTCTGGAGAAGCCTCATGAGAACGGTTTCAATTTGGTCATCGGCATGATGCGCGGTAAGCGTCCAGTTTGCATTTACTTTCACTCGTAGCCGCTCCAGCGCAGCGTACCGCTCCCGTCGTGCCCAAGATTCAATTGATTCTCGTACCCTCCCTTTTGGATCCAGTGAGATGCAGTAGAACGGAACACTGGCCTTTTTTGCCATTTCGCGGCAGAATACTTCATCCCTATCTGAATCGGGACGCAGATGATGATTCACATGACCCAGCGTTAGGGCAAAACCATGCTTCCGTGCCATTTGGAGCATACTTTCCATCAAGACAGTGGAATCCAATCCTCCGGAATAGGCTAGGAGAAAGTGGGTACCCCCCAAATCAACACCTAAGTGATGAAATGTGTCCTCTAATGTTGGAAGTGTAAACATCATGAACGCAAATGAACCATCCTGAGGGTGCCTGGCAAGGATTTATGCCAATTGATTACTCCCATGCCACAAATACAGTACCTATACCTGCTCCTTTGTATAGATACCAGCTCCCTAGTTTGATTCCTGACTGATACCGGGCAACATCTCCAGCACACGTAAGGCTGCGCTATAGCGATTAAATGGGGGCATCACATAGACGCCTTGTGCACGCCCCATTACTTCCTGCAGCATCTCCTGGGAAATCATAATTCCTTCGTCTGCACCCGTTTCACCAGCCTTACGCATACGATCCCGCACATTCTGTGGAATCGTCATCCCTGGTACTTCATTATGCAAAAACTCTGCATTTCTGAAGGACGCCAACGGCAATATACCAATCAGTACCGGGAGGTGATATTTCTCGACTTCCTGAAGAAACCAGTGCAGGAGCGCATGATCATAAATGGGCTGAGTCATGATAAATTCGGCCCCATGTTCTATCTTGCCCTCCAGGCGATTTAATTCCCTCTCGATATTCGGAGCCGCAGGATTCGCCCCGACTCCAATTGTGAAAGACGTTTGCCCGCCCATCGCGCGCCCACCCATATCCATGCCCTGGTTTAAATTCTTTAGAAGGGTCACAAGCCCGATAGCATCCACATCGAACACACCCGTTGCCGAAGGATAATCACCGACCATGGGCGGATCTCCTGTAACTGCGAGAATGTTTCGAAATCCGTTTGTGTGTGCTCCCAACATATCTGATTGTAGTCCCAAGAGATTTCGATCCCGGCATGTAGTATGAAGGATGGTTTCGATTCCAACCTCACGTTCAAGAATTAAAGCCAGTGATTGCGGGCTAACTCGTGCAGTAGCACGCGGGCCGTCAGCGATATTGATCACATCCACACCAACTGACTTGAGTGCCTTAGCACCGTTGACCACTTTGCTCAACTCCAATCCCTTGGGAGGATCTATCTCCACACTTGTGATGAACTGACCTTCCGAAAGTTTCTTTCCAAATGGGGACCTTTGCACTACGGGAATCTCAGGCAACCGCGCAATCTCGGCGACAGGCTTAACACTTACGGCTTCCGTTTCGGACTTACCAAGTGCACGAACGGCACCCGCCATAGACCGGATATGATCGGGTGTTGTGCCGCAGCAGCCACCTACCAAGCTGGCTCCCGCATTGATAAAATTCTTCGCATATTGGGCAAAATAATCGGGGGTGGCAAAGTAGAACAGACGGCCATCTACGTATTCCGGACTACCCGCATTGGGCATTACCGAGAGTGGGTGTTTGGTCATGGATGTAAGACGGACAAGTACATCCAGGATAGTCCGCGGTCCTACTGCACAGTTGGCGCCGAAAACATCTGCGCCCTTCTCTTCCAGTACTCCCACAGCTTCTTGCATGGAGGCGCCTGCCAGAATACTATTTTCATCGGCAAAGGTGAACTGGCCAACGATCGGTATCTTTTTGTCTACCTCACGGGCAGCCTCCAGCGCGATCGCCATTTCTCCCAAATGGGATATGGTCTCAAAGATGATCCCATCCACACCGGTCTCGACTAATGCCATCACTTGTTCGCTGAAAGCCTCGTGTGCCTGTTGAGGGGTGATGCCTCGGTTCATGACAATCGGACGCCCTAAAGGACCCACCGAACCAAGCACGAATACATGTCGATCGCCCACTGCTTCTCGTGCTATCTCAACCCCAATTCGATTAATCTCAACTACTTTTTTCTCTAATCCATATTTCTCCAGCTTGTATCGATTGGTGCCAAATGTATTGGTTTCGATCACATTGGAACCGGCTTTGATATAGTCCCTATGGACTGACTTTACTAGATCAGGCTCGCGCAGATTGAGTTCGTCGAAGCATCGATTGACAAAAATACCTTTATGGTACAGCATGGTTCCCATGGCACCATCGGACAAGAGCACTCCAGTGCGAACCGCTGTTAGAAAATCTTTTCTACTCTCAGGCATGGATATATCGGATTCAATTAAGATCTCGCATGAAGGGATTCGTTCGTTTTTCGTGTCCAATTGTCGTGCGCGCCCCATGACCAGGCCAGATTATCACCTCATCCGGTTGCTTTGAAAGGTATCGCAAAGTTTCCTTAAGTACCGGCCAGCTACCACCGGGTAAATCTACCCGACCAACCGAACCCTGGAATAAGGTATCACCTACAAACCACTGGTTCTCAATCGCATAGCATACGCCACCGGGAGAATGCCCAGGTGTATCATGAACTTCTAATTTCAGACCTCCCAATTGTAAATGCGGGATGACTTGTGATAAATCACAGACTTGGGAATTCAACCAATAATCGACGGTAGGGACAGGTCGCGACGGAAGACCAAAGTAGCTATATGATTCGGGAAGCCAGCTGAGTACCTCACGTTCCTTTTCTGGCAAACACACGGGAGCCTTGCTCCAATCTCGTAATACCTGAACCGCACCGACATGGTCCAAATGGGCGTGGGTAACTAAAATCGCTCCCAGCCGAAGATTATGGCGTTCGATGTGTTTTATCAGATGATCCGCATCGTCCCCAGGATCGATAGTAACTGCCTGTGTACTCCCTTCTTCCCAAACGAGATAAGCATTGGCCTCAAATGGACCTGTGACGACAACTTCAACCTGCAAATTCTAAACCTCACTGAAGAACAATTCCTTTAGGCATTGGACCTTTTCTTCATAAGAATGAGGATACAATAGCCACTCTGTTATGGCGATCGAACTGAGAAGCGAATTGCCATCCTGCGGTGTAAACGCAAAGCCAACTATCTCTCGCTGGTTATTTACCTGTAAGGTAGGAACAGGCACTACCGCCTGGTTTAGAATTCGACCAAAATGCCCATGATCACGACCGAAGGAGAATACCTGATTAGCGCTAACCTTTTCAGTCAATGCAATTCGATCATTCGCATCAAGACGGTCAATCACTTTCTGCAGTGAAATTGGCTCCTTCACTACCAGGTTGAAATACACAACGTGCATGTATTGCGAATTAACCTGCAGAACTGAAGAGTATAGATCCAGCTTGTGGCCAATAGTATCGAAAAGACTGACACAATCCCGGGCATGGTGTGATCCATATATCTCGTCTTTATGCTTCGAGACCCGAGGGGATGGGATGAAAGATGAGTCTTGGCTGATATCACTTGCTCGACGGACAATCACAAATCTTCCTGTCATCAGATTGTCAACCGCAACATCCTGTAGCGCAAGAGTGTTGATCAGTACCGCCATACTGTGTGTATTGCAGGAAACAACCTGAATGAACTTGTCTTCACCTTGTACCAGGGCTCGGTCGTTGATCCCACAGGCATACATCTTGCCAAATCCAGATTCACTACCCTGAGCTACGAAACCCAGACCTGATTCCAGGTAGCGACGATAATACTCCACCTTATTTTTATGACCGCTACCCTTGGGGGTGCAATCGATGACAACCGAGGCTCGCTCAATTGCTTCCTCGGAAGTGAATTCGGGATCAAGGCTAATGCTTTTGAATCCGTCAACTGCTTCAGCAACCACCGACAGTCGGGCGCCCCGCCGTATAAGGTCACGTACCTTTGATCGTTCACTGGTAAGTGGGGTATTCTTGTTGAAGGTGACCTCATCGATCCCGAGTTGTTCGCGATAATCACTCAGCAAACCGGTGAGTGGCTCACCAATCGTTCCCGTTCCAACTACATGTACTATTTTCCGTGCCATAGGACACTGACCCCCTTTTGGGATAATTCTATTCTATCGGTTGGGTAGAATTTTGCGCTCCCTCAACCATGTTCGAATAAAGTAGACCATCACTACCACCCATACGCTTAGGATGCAAGCCAAAAGGAAACCATGATACTTAGCCATGTAACGCGCCTCCATGTGATAAGTCTCCCGCAGATTCCCGCATAGCGACGTAGTGACGGTAGCGGAGCAGATGGATTAATATCAGGGTAAAGCTGAATAGCGAAAAGAAAAATACTCTCAAAATGGAGGACGGTTGTTGGGCCATCTCCATTTGAGGATGACTCTGTACTTCCGGCGCCCACCAGGTTACCGCTGAGAATATCAGAGGAATATCGATCACCGCGAGAATCCCGATCACGGCTGCATAACGTGATGCGCGTTCATAGGGCCCACCGAACTCTCGAACCATGAAATATCCCACGAAAACCAGGAACAGTATTAAAGTTGTCGTAAGGCGTGGTTCCCAACTCCAGGGTTTCCCCCAGATGGGAGTCGCCCAGATTGGACCTGTGATAAGAATCAGCAAGGCAAATAAAGTGCCTACCTCTGCGCCTGCTAACGCCCATGCATCCCAACGGGATTGTTGAGTTCTCAGGTAAGCTATGCCTGCTATTGCTACGACCAAATAGGATAAAAAGGCGTTCCAGGCCAGAGGCACATGGTAATAGAAGATCTTCTGTGCCATTTCTTGTTCCGGCACCACCGGTGCGACTTTGTAAATCAAACAAAGGTTAATCGCGGCAATAACCAAAGTCATTACCAAGAATACCTGATTCCGACGGATAGAATGGAATGTATTCATCTACTGCTCCGAAATATAATCAAAGATAAGGGTGCCCGCTATCAAGAACACCCCTGCGTACGTTGCTAAAAGCATTAGCCACTTATCGTATTCAGCTATCATGCCTCCCGATAATGCGATACCCGTAGCCTTCGAGGCTGCAATCAGTAGCGGTGTCAATAGTGGAAAGAGAAGAATGGGCAGCAGGGTTTCACCGGAAGGGGATCTAAGACTCATCCCTGCGATCATGTTACCTACTGCGGCGATAGCAATATCGCTCACCAGGATGATCATCCCCAGTGCCAATGGTGCCGTCAGTAAAGGCACATCCAGGAACAGGCCAAAAAGTGGCAGACTAATCAACTGAGCCACGAGCAGAAAGATAACAAATGCGGCCGTTTTTCCCAGATAAATTGCGCTGCGATCTATGGGAGAGGTGAGCAGAAGAGAATAGGCTTCGAGATCTTTCTCATGACCGAATGATCGTAACAGCCCCAGGACCGCAACAAAGAAATAGGTCAACCATAGAAATCCGGGGATAAAATCTCGGAACCGGGCAGGATTTGCATCAAGAACAAACGAAAAGAGTAGTATTACTGCTGCCGCGAACACAACCATTGTCGATAGAGACTCCTTCGTACGGAGTTCTAACCGAAGGTCCTTCATGAAGACTTTCCAGAAGGCCATTATTCCCTCCCGCTTCCCAGGAGGTTTATAAGCTCGGAACCATCAGGGCGTTCCAACTGTTTCGTGATCGTGCCGTTCTCAAGCAAGACGGCGCGATCGGCACAGTCCGCTCCCCAAGTCAGGTCGTGGCTGGTGAATAAAACAGTACGCCCTTGCGATCGCCATCCGGCAATCGTCGATTTCAGCAACTCCTCCCCATCCACATCAAGAGCGGAAGAGGGTTCATCCATCAAGGCCAATTTCCATGTTGCCAACTCCAGCCGTATCAAACCCAGCCGTTGGAGCATCCCTTCGGAATAAGCCCGTATCGGATCATTCTCTCTCCCGGTCAGCTCATAGCGTGCCAGCAACGATTGAAAGGTCTGCTCATCCCAGGCTTGTCCTCGAAGTTGTACACTCAATCGTAGGTTTTCCCTGGCGCTGAAAGCCGGATACAGGTTCGGACGATGTCCCAGATACACCATATCATGCCGCCAGCGACTATCAGTAGTAAACAGATCTTGTCCTCTAAGATTGGCACTGCCTCCTTCTGGACGCATAACTCCGGCTAGAATCCGCAATAGAGTCGTCTTCCCGCAGCCATTTCGTCCAATGAGGATAACAACCTCGCCTTCTGACAGGGAAAACGAAACCTCGTTAAGTACCGGCTGTCGGTGAAAAGATTTGGTGATGCGCTCCGCTGTAAAAAGGGGAGTCAAGGGGAAGGCTACTTACTAGTCTTTTAGGCCGCGACCGCAGCTAGCACAGAAACGGTCATTAGTCGATGTTACCGCACCGCATTGGGGGCAGGCATCAGCCAGATTCGCGCCACAGTGGGAACAAAACCGTGCTCCTGGCTCAGTTGAAGCGTGACATTCGGGACAGGTTGGCTTTATTTCTGCATCAATGGGTAATTGGTCATGTGCGTCTGTACTGGATGGTTTACCTTCGATTTGCTGCATGACTGCCGCGATTTCCGACATGAGATCTGCTTTCGCGCGTGTAAAATCTTCTGCTTCAACCAATCCCATTTCTTTCTCGAACTCCACATCACGCAGCTGTTTGTATAAACTGACCTTGCGCAGTTCTAGCACCCGCGATTTGTTGGTGATCTCATTTTCGGCCAGAATTGTCTTCTCAGATAGTAACGGATGAATTACATAATACGCGCTACCAATAAAAATCAGGAACAGCAGAATGGGTGAAAGAATCGCCTCCATATTAGATTTCCAGTTCCTTCATTTCCTTTTCAACTTTCTTGAAGAACTCCTCACTATACGAGCTGCTCTTCGCCTCCACAGAATGTGTAGCCGGTGATTTGAGTCGACTGACGAAGTAGACGAACATCAATCCGCCAACCAGCAGAATAACTGGGGGCATTATATAGGCCAATAGATTGAATCCACGAGCACGAGGGCGGGCGAGGATCTGTTCTCCATAGATTGCGACGTACATATCCAGGATTTCCTCTTTGGTTTTGCCCTCGGCCAGCAGCCCCGCGATCTGTGTCTTTACCTGCTTTGCGGCTTCAGAGTCATGATCGGCAACTGGTCCACCATAGCAACAGGGTGCCATGATCTCAATTTCCAGTTCTTTTTGAAGAGCGTCCTTCACAAGTTGCTCTTCTACTGCAAAAGCCCCACCAACAAAGAGAAGCAAAAGAAGTACCGGCAACCCTGGATATACATGTTTCATCATGCTAGCTTCTCTTTCAATCTCCGGTCGATACGACTTGGCCACATCGCTACGATTGTCCCCAGAACCAGGACTATGCCTCCCAGCCATACCATTTGGACCAGTGGATTCACCATAAGTTTTAGTACTACACTGTCTGTCTCAGGATTCACCCCGCCCACAACGGCATACAGATCCTCAATTGGTCGAGAATAAATCGCCACCTCTGAATTTTGCCGATTATCCTGATCCGTATATACTCGTTTCTCAGGTCGCATTATTGTCACTGGTTTATCATTTCGGCTAACCAGAATCTCCGCCACAAGGGCCTGGTGGTTGGATCGCTCGACCTGATAATGTTTATTCAGGGCAAATACATATCCCTTAAGGTAAGTGCTCTCACCCGGTGCCAGCGTGAGCTCCTGTTCAACTGAGAAAGCCTTCCCAACGAAGCCTGTGAACATGAGCAGAATCCCGAAATGAACGATATAACCGCCGTAGCGACTACGATTCCGGTCCACCAAATTTCTTGCCGCCAAGAAAAGAGATTCATTGGCCGTACGTTTACGGGCAAGGATCCCCTTCGTCATTTCTATGGCAATTCCGGCGAAGACGAATACAATTAGACCGATTGTTATCAACGGGTATGCGCGCCGCAATCCGATCAGCATCAACACCACTACGGTAAGAACACCTGCAATCGTTGGTACTATAAAGTTTCTCTTTAGTGTACCAATTGAGGTCCGGCGCCACGCCAGCAGGGGGCCCACCCCGATCATTAGTAATAATAGCAGGCCAATTGGAGTTGTGATCCGGTTAAAGTAAGGTGATCCGACCGTAATCTTTATCCCTCGCACTGCTTCAGAAAGTATAGGAAACATGGTACCCCACAATACTGCTAAAGCCAGCGCGACGAATATGAGATTGTTGAAGAGAAACCCGCTCTCCCTGCTGCTAAACGATTCCAGACGATTCTGGGAAGCCAGGTCTTCTTTTCGGAGAAGGATGAGAATGACACATGAAAGTATTATAAGAACTACGAATCCAAAGAACCAGACTCCAAGCTCAGTGCCGGCAAATGCGTGTACCGAGGATAGAATCCCGCTGCGAGTAAGATATGTGCCAAAAATGGTCAGTGTGAAGGTAACCATAATCAGAATTATATTCCACAGCCGGAGCATGTTCTTCTTTTCCTGGATAATCACGGAATGAATATATGCGGTAGAAGTCAACCAGGGTAGAAACGAAGCATTCTCTACCGGATCCCAAGCCCAGTATCCTCCCCAGCCCAACTCCACATACGCCCATTGTCCACCCAGGATGACACCAATTCCGAGAAAAAGCCAGGAAAGGAGGGTCCAGTGGCGAGTTGATTTGATCCACGTCGTATCCAACCTCCGAGCAACCAAGGCGGCAATTGCAAATGCGAAGGGCACCACGAAACCGATGTAGCCCAGGTATAGCATTGGCGGATGAATTAGCATAACAGGATGCTGCAGAAGCGGATTGAGTCCCATCCCGCTGGTTTGCATACTTACGCCCGGCGGTAACGGTGTGAAGGGATTTTCGAATAGGATGGTCACGATCAGAAAGAATAGCATGACAATGCCCAACACCACATTCACCACCGGCATGAGAACCTGATTCTTACGGCGATTCAGGTAGCTCACCAGGAATACATAAATCCCGAGAATGGCGAGCCAAAACAATAGGGAGCCTTCCATCCCAGCCCAGAGCCCGGCAAACTTGTACATAGTAGGCGTGGCGCGACTACTGTACCGCGCGACATACTCGAGATTGAAATTACTTACCAGGAGCTGATGTGTTAACGAGAGGGTAGCCACTAATACCAGGATTGACGACACCATCAGGCCTCTCTGAGCGCCAATAAGAAAGCGCGCGTCCCGATTCTGAAGATGCCTTAAACTCATGAAGATTGCGAAGGCACAAAAGGCCAACGCCAATTGGAGGGAGGTAGAACCCAAGAGTGCCATCAGTAGCTAAATCCCCTGCTCAGTCGTGTTGGCGGTTTCGGATATCTCAACCTCGTACCGCGAAGCACATTTCGTCATCAGGTTGTCGGCCAAAAAGACTCCGTCACTATATTCACCCTCGATAATCACTTCTGCTTCGTCCTTGAACATGTCTGGAGTCAAGCCGGTATAACGCACCAGAAGTCTATCCTCGCCCTGCGCTATGATAAAATCCACACTCAAACGGTCTGGCGAGTAAGCAATCGAGCCAATTTCTACCAGTCCCCCAAGGCGAAACCGATTTTGTTTCCAGGTTCCTTCTTTTTCCAGGAGTTCCGTAATACTCACATAGGGAACTTCCTCTTCACCCGTGCCGATCACAATCCAACCGAAAGTGATGGCAGCGATTACTGCGATCAGGATCGTAAATTTAAGCCTCTGACTCTTCATAAATTCTTCCCTGCGCTAAGAATTTTCATCGGGATATCTTCACCGTCATAAACGCGGTGTATAATAGCCTTTAAACTTACCTCCGGCTCTTATTTTCCACAGGAAAAGAGACGGTTAAGAAATGGTGAAGATTTGGTTAAGCCACTATCAGGCGTGACTCTCAAATTCCACATTCTTCATCAACATCTGTTGCAGCTCTTTAAATCCCCCTGATTGATAAATAGAAAGCTGCTCCTGAGCCTCGCTACCGTTCTCTAAAACTTCCTCCACAGTTTTTACCACATGCTCGGTGCCGAATTCCAACAGGGATGGGCTTGCATATTCCACCATCCTCTCAACCATTTCAGACATGGACATCAACGTGAAGTCGCTGGCATCCATAACCTTAGCGTCAAATCCGAAGCGTGTAGCCTTCCAGAGGGCATCATTCAATAACTCCAGTTCAAACTGTTGCTGGAGTGTTCCAGCCTTCAAATCCATAACGATTCGGTGCGAAATCGCCTGGCTAAGCGCGATCAACATTTCAGTTCGTTTTAGCGACCGCTGCATATCCGCCACACGAAATTCAACCGTGCCATAGGTTGCATGCGGCCGAATTTTCCACCATATCTGACGGGGAAGGTGGATGGATTCCATGGCGATATAGGACTCTAATACTTGCTGGAAATGTTCAAAATCGCGGAACGTCTCAGGGATATTGGTTCGAGGGAAAGCTCCAAACTGGAAAGTACGTGCCGAGAGCATGCCTGTATCGTGCGCCTGAAAAAATGGTGAATTTGCGGAGACCGCGAGCATCGGCGCCAACCACCTGCGTGCAGCATTCGTAACAGCAATCGCAGCATCAGCATCTGGTAATGCAACATGGACGTGGACTGCAAATGTAATGTTGCGCTGAGCGTAATAGTGAAGCTGCTGAGCCACCCATTGATACCCCGGGCTGTCTACGAATTCCTGCTCATCGCCCAAGGCTGTAGGATGTGTGCCGCTTATCCCCATACGAAAATCCAGGTCCCGTCCTAAGTCACGAACCTTCCGGCGATAATGGCGAACCTGATCCATAACATCTGCAACAGACTGCGACACGGGTGTATTGATCTCAATTTCCGAAAGAATGAGCTCATAGGTGAAACGTTCCTTCTCCTCCTCTGGAATGATTGCCAGAATGCGATCTGCCCGCGGGATGAGGTTGCCTGTGTCGGGATGACAGAGCATGTACTCTTCTTCCACACCAAGAGTGAAGGGATGACGGTGGGAAAAGACATTTGCGTACTGTGTCATAAGGGGAAGTATGCTTCCATCAAAAGACCGAATCTTCCATCCAGGTTCCCATCTCCAACTTCATGGCTTCAACAATCTCACCTAAAGTGGCATAGGCTTTGGCTGCCTCGATCACAGGGTAAAGTATATTTTCCGACGTCTTGCATGCTTCGCGCACTCGGAGCAAGGCTCTTTCAACAGCTATATCATCCCGGCGCTCACGAAGATTGGACAGCTTTGCCTGCTGACGGATTCCCACCTCCTCCGATATTTCCAACAACGGTATCTCCAGTTCCTCGTCTTCATCCACAAATTCGTTCATACCAACAATTATTCGCTGTTTGTTTTCTACAGCTTTTTGGTAATCGTATGCGGCTTGGGCAATTTCGCGCTGAAAAAAACCAGCCTCGATAGCCGGGATCACTCCACCCAAGTCATCGATCTTACGGAAGTATGCTTCTGCTTGCTCTTCCATTTGATCCGTCAACTGCTCCATAAACCAGGATCCAGCCAGCGGATCAATGACATTCGTTACACCGGTTTCATATGCAATCAGCTGCTGGGTCCGCAATGCGATCTTGGCTGCTTTTTCCGTCGGCAGAGCAAGTGTTTCATCCAAGGCATTAGTATGGAGAGAATTGGTTCCACCCAGCACCGCTGCCAGCGCCTGAAAAGCCGTGCGGGATACATTATTTACGGGTTGCTGTTCAGTCAGGGTACACCCCGCCGTTTGAGTGTGAAATCTCAGCCGCCAGGAACGCGGATCTTTGGCGCCATAATTGTCTCGCATGCGTCTGGCCCAAATTCTACGCGCGGCGCGATACTTGGCAATCTCTTCAAAAAAATCAAGGTGGGAATTGAAGAAGAAGGAGATTCGCGGTGCAAAGGAATCTACTTCCATACCACGCTCTATTCCGTGTTCGATATACGAAAAGCCATCCGCCAGTGTAAATGCCAACTCCTGGACTGCGGTACTCCCCGCTTCACGGATGTGGTAGCCGCTCACAGAGATATAATTATAGCGGGGCATTTCATTCGTGCAAAACTCGATCATGTCGGTGATGATGCGCATCGATTCACGAGGTGGAAAAATCCATTCCTTCTGAGCAATATATTCCTTAAGAATATCCGCCTGAAGCGTCCCTGTGAGGGACTCCCGTGACACACCCTGCTCTTCCGCCACGGCGATGAAAAAGGCCAGGAGAATAAAAGCCGGTCCGTTGATCGTCTGAGAAACACTGATCGAGCCAAGATCGATCCCCTTAAAAAGGGTTTCCATGTCCTCCAGCGAGGATACGTTTACGCCACACCGGCCAACCTCACCCGATGCAATATGATCATCTGCATCATACCCCATCAGGGTAGGCATGTCATAGGCAACGGATAGACCCGTTTGGCCATGCTTAAGTAAAAATTTGTACCGGTCATTGGTCTCTTCCGGGGTTCCGAAACCGGCGAATTGTCTCATGGTCCATAACTGGCCACGGTACATATTTGTATAAACACCACGAGTAAATGGGAATTGACCAGGGAATCCCAGTTGCTCCAAATACTCATCATCCAAGACTGGAGGTAAATAAATCGGCTCAACCTGCTGGCCTGAAACGGTCTCAAAACTATAGTCGCGGGCAGGTGTATTCTTATACTCCTCCCGCCACTTCCGATCAGAAGAGTCTCCTTTGTTTGAGGTACGTTCTTTGCTGGATGAATCCATCATCATTCCTGATATTTGAGTTATAGGGAGCTCAAGGCAGGGAAATTGCTATTCTGCTGTAGCTACCTCTGGAAGTAATGCCAATATTGTATTAACCAATTGGCTGGGAGCGAGCCCCAGCGATTTTAGCAACTCTTCTCGAGTTCCATGCTCAACAAACTCGTCGTCAATCCCAAGGAGTGTCATAGGAACCAGAGCATTCGCTCGATTCATATATGCTTGGACAGCTGCCCCGAAACCTCCCGAAAGGACTCCTTCCTCAAGTGTTACGATGGGTTCGTCTGAGGCAATTAGTTGCTTAAGAATCTGCTCGTCTAATGGTTTGACAAACCTGCAGTTCACTACTGTAGCCTCTATCCCGTGCTCCTTCACCAGTGTGGCAGCGGCCTCAAGAGCCACCGTGACCATACTGCCCACTGCGAGTATAGTCGCATCCGTTCCTTCCTGCAGAATTTCCCAAGTCCCGCATTTAATGGTCGCCGGGGTGCCATCCGGTTCAAAATTCAAACTACTGTCTTTCGGATAACGAATGGCCGTGGGAGCATCATATCCTACCGCACTGAATAACAGATCGCGCAGTTCATTACCATCCTTCGGAGCACAGATGACCATTCCCGGGATTGTGGAAAGAAATGCCAAATCAAAAGTACCATGGTGGGTCGGACCATCGGGGCCAACTACACCAGCCCTGTCAAGACAAAATATCACTGGCAAATCTTGAATCGCAATGTCGTGGAGAACGTGATCATAAGCTCTTTGCATAAAAGTCGAATATATGGCTACCACCGGTCGGATACCTTGGGTCGCTAAGCCACCCGCAAAAGTGACAGCATGTCCCTCCGCAATTCCTACATCATAATATCTATCTGGATATTTCTGCGTGTACTCCGCTAAACCGGTACCAACCTCCATTGCTGCTGTAATGAATACAACACGTTCATCATGAGCCGCTAATTCACAGGCAACCTTGCCAAGGACCTGATTATAATCGGGAGCCATTTTTTTTGAACGCTTTGCCGAGCGACCTGGTAGACTATAAAACTGCAGCGAATCATTCTCAGCTTCTTGCGCACCCCTCCCCTTCCGCGTTAATACATGAACGAGTGTGGGATAGGGCAGATTTTGTACATTCTTAAAGACCGAGAGCATCGCTTCATAGTCGTGACCGTTGATAGGACCGAAGTATCGCAATCCGAGTTCCTCAAAAATCAGTCCCGGTGTTATAAGGCTTTTCAGCCCCTCTTCCAACCGGCGCAAGAAATTGCGCACAGCCTTGGTTCCCAGTGGCAGAAGTCCTGTTGCCTTCCAGATATCATCACGAATACGATTATATAGCGGATTAGAGGCCATCCGGGTCAGGTAGGTCGCAAAACTGCCTATCGTGGGAGAAATGGACATCTGGTTGTCATTCAAAACCACCGTTAGCTTCATTTCCTTGAAGCCCAGATTATTCAGACCTTCATAAGCTAGACCACCGGTTAGAGCACCGTCACCCATTATCGCAACTACATGCCCTTGTTGGTCAGTGAGTTTTAGAGCTTCTGCCATACCGACGGCTGCGGAGACACTGGTACTGGCGTGTCCGGCACCAAAAATATCGTGATCGCTCTCGGAACGGCGCAAAAAGCCGCTAATCCCATCCTTCATCCGTAGTGTATGAAACTCCTCTCTACGGCCCGTAAGAATCTTATGTGCATAGGCTTGGTGACCAACGTCCCAAATGATCTTATCCTCCGGGGAGTTGAACACGTAATGCAGCGCAATTGTGAGATCGACAACGCCAAGTGGTGAGCTATAGTGGCCTCCGTTCTCATGGACTACGGCTTTAATCAATTCCGCAATTTCTGAGGCCAGCTGCGGTAGTTTATCACGTGAAAGTCTTTTCAGATCAGCCGGTCCATCGACTGACGATAGCAAAGGATACTTTTCTGTCATGCCTGTACGGTTTTTATATATAAGTCGTGAATACGGGTATCGGTGGTCAGCTCTGGATGAAATGTGGCACCTATATGCCTCCCTTGGCGGACAAGAGCAGGCTCACCCTGGAATTCAGCTAGGATTTCTACGTTTTGCCCAACTCGTATTATTCGAGGGGCGCGGATGAAGACAGCCGGGAATTCATCATGGTGCCCATTCATATGTATCTCTATTGGGCTGGTAAATGAGTGAATTTGTCGACCCCAACTGTTACGTGTCACGACAACATCCAGAAGTTCAAGACTGTCTACACGTGCGTCAGAGTGTTCTTTGGCCATCAGGATCAAACCGGCACAGGTGCCTAGTACGGGGCGTGTCTGCGCAAATTCGACGATTCCTTCTCTGAGTCCGGCAATATCCAACTGTTTACTGATAGTGGTTGATTCGCCGCCGGGGATGACCAAACCGGCTAAGTCGCTAAGTTCATGGGGATAGCGTATAGACTGTACCTTGCACCCAAGAGATATGAGCATCTCTTGATGCCGGGCGAAATCGCCCTGCAGGGCCAATACGCCAATTGTGCCTACCAACCTCGCTCCTGGAGTCGTTCCTCAGGTGGAATCTCAGACATGTCGAGTCCGCGCATAGCGCTTTTTAGTTTTGCTGAGGCCTGTGCTAGCTTATCGGGATCATTATAATAGGTAGTAGCTTCCACAATTGCCTGAGCCCGTACTGCCGGATCCTCTGACTTGAAGATGCCGGACCCGACAAAAACTGCCTCAGCGCCCAATTGCATCATCAAAGCAGCATCCGCGGGGGTAGCTATTCCCCCCGCACTGAAATTGGGGACTGGCAGTTTCCCTATTTTGGCTACCTGCTCCACGAGAGTATACGGGGTTCCCAGTCTCTTTGATTCCGCCATAAGTTCAGACTGATCCATGACGGAAAGTCGGTGAATTCCACCTTGAATAACACGCATATGACGAACAGCTTCCACAATATTGCCCGAGCCCGCTTCTCCTTTGGTACGAATCATCGCCGCACCTTCGCCAATCCGGCGCAGAGCTTCTCCCAAATCACGGGCACCGCAGACAAATGGTACCTTGAACTCATGCTTGTAAATATGGTTTTCCTCATCAGCCGGTGTTAACACTTCGCTTTCGTCAATGAAATCGACTTCCAAGGCTTCCAGGATTTGGGCCTCAACAAAGTGCCCAATACGACATTTAGCCATCACGGGAATGGAGACGATCTCCTGTATTGCTCGGATCATCTCGGGATTGGACATCCGTGCAATTCCACCATCCTTTCGGATGTCAGCAGGGATGCGTTCAAGAGCCATCACAGCCACGGCGCCGGCGTCTTCAGCAATTTTGGCCTGCTCCGAGGTCGTAACATCCATGATTACGCCCCCTTTAAGCATTTCTGCCAGGCCAACCTTAAGTTCGAATGATCCCTTTTCCATAATACTGTTCGCCTTCTAGCAGTTGATTTTTGCCAAAGCAGGTAAAGCTACAAAAGAGAGACTAAACATAGAACCAAATCTTTTCCTTGCACCATGCACAATAGTACTCAAAAGGATGCCCTTCCTTTTACTAGAAAACAAGCGATCCGTTCCCATGCGTACCAAACTGAGTATTGCTTTCTCCGTGATTATCAAGAAAAGGTCTGGTAGGCATGGTGGTTGGTCAGATACCCGGGACTGGCGCAGCGGAGGTAACGGTATGAATCCGTGCTTTCACTTCCTCAATTAGATAGTCAGGAGTGGACGCACCTGCTGAAATGCCAATTCTTCTTGCCCCCTCAAACCATTCCTCCTTCACGTCGGCACCACAGGTCACTTGATATGACCTTGGGTTCCGTTCCAGTCCAAGTTGAGTCAACCGTTTTGAGTTGGCCGAGGTGAAAGAACCGATGACGATTATGACATCCGATTCTTCCGCCATCTGTTTTATCTGCTCATGGTTCCGCTTGGTAGGAAAACAAATGGTATTTACAAAATGTAAGTCGAACACTTTGGTCATCAGTACATTAATGATCGACTGGACATTTTCAATCATCTGCGTGGATTGGCTTACTACAGCGGCCTTTTTCATTTTTCGCAAACCTTGGGCTTCCTCTGCGGAGGCTACGATGATTGGATTTGGGACCTGACTGGCAATGCCAACTACTTCATCATGACCATGGTCTCCGATAATAATGACCTGACGACCATCTTGCGATATCCGCCGCGCTTCCTCATGAATCTCCCTGACCAACGGACAGGTTGCGTCAATAATCCTGATTCCTCTCTCTTTGACCTGTTTCCAGACATCTTCGGGAGTTCCATGAGCTCGAAAAAGAACCGTTGCATTATCTGGTATCTCATCAATTGAAGATACCACCGTGGCACCTTCCTCTGCCAGGTCACGTACTACCTGTTCATTATGTACGATATCCCCAAGCATATATACTGTACCGTGGGTTTTCGCTGCCTCATAGGCCATATTGACTGCATCCCGGACGCCGAAGCAATAACCAGCATCTTTAGCAACGATGATTTCCATTCAGATTACCTCGCCAATCTCAAATTCGAGCAGGGGTAATTCCGGATTGCTTCTGGTATTTTCCGTTTTTATCCTGATATGATGTTCGGCAGGGAGCACTACCCTCAAAGAAGAGAACCTGACAAATACCTTCAAAAGAGTAAATCTTCGCCGGGAGGGGGGTTGTATTAGAAATCTCAAGTGTTACATAACCTTCCCACTCGGGTTCGAACGGTGTGACGTTGACAATAATACCGCATCGTGCATAAGTGGATTTCCCCACACATAGAGTAATTACATCTCGGGGTATACGAAAATACTCCACACTTCGAGCAAGGGCAAAGCTGTTGGGTGGAACCACACATATCGGTCCCTTGAAATCAACGAATGATCTGGGATCGAATTCCTTTGGATCGACAATGCTACTGTTCACATTGGTGAATATTTTGTATTCATCAGCTACCCGAAGGTCGTAGCCATAGGATGACAATCCGTAAGATATTTTTCCCTTACTTATCTGGCCAGACTCAAACGGCTCAATCATGCCGCTATTCAACGCCATTTCTTCTATCCAGAAATCCGGTTTAACCCCCACTGATAAAATCCTCCTTATCCTGGTCTAGTCCTTTCGTCTTCTTTTCCAGCAGGGGCAAGACCAGCGCCACCACCTCCTGCCAGGACTCTTCAACTAAAGCGCCGGAAGCAAAAGCATGTCCGCCCCCACCGAGTCGCCCGGCAATGTCATTAATCGCAATGGTTCCCTTACTGCGGAAATTCACCTTTGTTCCACCACCTTCCAACTCCGTCATTAGCATTGCTACTTCCACGCCTTTAATGGTGCGAATAAAATCAGAAAATCCATCGATGTCTTTCCTGGTAGCTTGAGCGATCGTCAGTAGTTCTTGGGTTAGGGCGCACCAGGCAATGCGCCCATCATCGGAATAGTGGAGATTGTCAGTCAGGACACCTAAAAGCCGGACTTGGGAACGTTCCCGCTGTTCATATACCCGCCTGCCAATTTCGTAGGGTTTTACACCCTGTCGAATCAAATCAATGGCCATCAAATGAGCACGCTCGCCGGTATTGTCATATCGAAAGGAACCTGTATCTGTGACCAAGGCGGTATACAGGGCTTCAGCAATCGATTGGCTGAGGGACTCTTTTCGGTAGTCTGAAAAATACTCCCAGACGAGCGTCCCTGTGGAAGGCGCAGAATAGTCCAGCAGCAGATATTGGTACGGCAGTTTGCCCCCCAATTCTTCAAATCCGCTCTGTGGATGATGATCGATTGAGGCCAACGTTACTTTGTGATGAAGCAAATCCTCACCAACTGCCCGGAGTCTATGGAAATCACCCAGATCGAAGACAATGGCCAGATCACATTGAGACAGCCAGGACTCATCCTTGTCATGGTCATAAAGCTCAATCCAATCCTGCCGATCCAGGAACTCATAGATAGATGGAAGTTCGGAGCAGTTCAGGATCCGACATTCTTTACCAATACTCTTCAGATGCTCACAGAATGCCAACTGCGAACCAATGCCATCTCCATCGGGATTCTCATGGGTAGAGAGTAATATTCTCTGTGCTTTCTGAAGAGCCTCATGGAGACTCTTCCAGGCTGCTGTTATCTCTGGTGGCTCGATATGAATTTGATCGGTTGAAGTCATTTACTATGCTAATTGCTGAAGGTTTATTGTTAGCAGTTACTCTGGTGAGCCTACCTCTCCGTATTCAGCGGGTATTCTATCACCACTCTAAATCTAAAATCAGTCGTGTCCCAGTTCAAAATAGGGTGCAATTTAAGATTGCATCAAGAGGTATGCCAGCGCTCTCGTCCAGTGTGTCTTGTACACGCCAGGATGTGTGATTACAGCATCCCGGACTGCGTAGCCCGTAAAAACTGACCTAATAGTCTATGCCCGGTTGAGCCTTTATGCCTTTTTGGTATGGGTGCTTGACTTCATGCATCTCAGTAACCATGTCTGCCTGATCGATTAGGAAATCCGGTGCCCCCCGTCCGGTAATAATGAGATGAATGTTCTTAGGCCTCGCGTCAAGGATGCGTTGGAAGAGGGTAGTGTCGATCAAATCCAGACTATAGGCCACATTCAATTCATCGGCGATCACCAGATCATAATCATCACTCTGTAATTTCTGAATAAGCAAATCGGCAGCATTTTCTGCCGCTGCACGATGGACCTCTTCGGGTTGATCATCATCCAGTATCTTGAAGAATCCGGCGCCTAATGGATGCAATTCAAACTGTTCCCCATACTCGGCAATACTCCTCATCTCACCATATTTCCACGTACCCTTGATAAACTGAATCATGCAGATTTTCCAGTCATAGCCTATGGCACGGAATGCCGTTCCAAGGGCAGCAGTTGTTTTGCCTTTTCCCTTACCGGTATACACCATCAGTAAGCCCTTGCGGCGAGATTTAGTCATTGTTCTGGTTGGAATATCTGGGAATTGAATTGATCAAGAATGACGCGGCTGTCAAAAAAGGCTCCAGGCAGCGGATGTACTACTCATGACTAAAACCATGGGGAATATTCCCAGGCCCAGCGTCACGATTATTAATAGGAGAAACACCGGCACGATTACACCAGGAAGTGCGACTTTGGCTTCTTCAACGGGACTACGCATGTACATCGCTACAACTGGCCGTAGGTAGTAGTAGACAGATATTAAACTGTTGATGACAGCGATTACAACGAGCCAGATGTATCCTTCATCAACAGCTGCACTAAATACGAAATACTTCCCCAGGAATCCAGCGGTGGGCGGAAAACCTGCCAGCGAAACCATTGCTACTGCGAAGACGGCAGCTAGATAAGGATTACGCCGAGCCAGTCCCTCATAACTACTTACCTCTAGCTCCGTCTCATCCTTCCCTTCCAGAAGTGCCACAACACCAAAAGCGCCCAGTGTAACTATCGCATAAATCCCCAGGTAGAACATCATGCCAAATACGCTATCATGAGTGCCCACCAGGACTGCAATAGCCAAGTACCCGGCGTGCGCTACACTAGAGAAGGCAAGCATCCGTTTCAGGTTGCCTTGCATTAAGGCTGTGATATTTCCCACGGTCATGGTGAGAACCGACAGAATCCAGATCACTCCCCACCAATGCTGGGTAGTGATTGCGAATGAGACAACCACCACTTTGAGGAATGCTGCAAAGCCTGCTACTTTGGGTCCGGTGCTAAGAAATGCGGTTATAGAAGTGGGCGCTCCTTCGTATACATCAGGTGCATACATATGGAATGGCACCAGTGCGACTTTAAATGCAAAACCCACCAACAGCAGTCCAAATCCCCCCAAGGTTAGTACCGGAGATAAGTGGCTTTCAGAAATGATGGCCTGTCGGATGGCATCGTAGTGGGTTGAGCCTGTGCTGCCATAAATGAGCGCGATGCCAAACAAAAAGAATCCGGTTGAAAAAGCACCCAGTAGTAAATATTTCAGTCCTGCTTCATTTGAATGTATCCGATGTCGGTAAAAGCCCACTAGGATATAAAGCGATACTGATAATAGCTCCAGGCCCAGAAAAACTAATGTTAGATCATGAGCCTTGGCCATGAACATCATGCCTGCTGTGGCGAAAAGAAGTAACGAGTAATACTCTCCCCGCTCCTCAAGTGTCTTTTGCAGATAAGGGATTGCGATAAGCATGGTTGCAGCAGAGATCACAAGAAATAACACGTCGAAAAATCGCGAGTATTGATCAACCCTTATCATTCCGCTGTAGAATTGGCCGGTGACGGGAATGGTTAACATGAGAACCAGTGCCGTAACGATTCCTGTTTGACCAACCCAGACGAAGGATTTACGGGGTGGATCAGGCAAGATTTCCAGAATCAGAATTACCAGTGCGGTACCTACGAGTACCAATTCAGGCAGTGTACTATGTATATCAAGCCAGGTCATAGGGCATTAATTACGCAAATAGGGAATCACTAGGACTGGACAAGGAGCATGTGCGACTACATGCTCGGCCACGGTTCCGATGAGCCGTTCCAGGAGGCTGTCCTGCCCGTTGGTTCCCATCACTATGAGAGGTTCACTGGGCTCTTCCATCTGTGATTCGATCTCCTCGGCAACTTTGACAATCACGTCTTTGGCTTTCCCTTCACGTATGAGATATTCCACCTGAAGATCATCAATCCCCGCTGACGTAACCAACTTTTCCATCTGTGCTCTGCATTTGATGGCAATATCCCTAAACCGCTCCTGCATCTGCTCGACACTCACACGCAGCATGGTCATTTCCTGCTTGTCCATAAACTCCTCGTGGACATTCAGGATCGTGAGTTTGGCATTGTACTTCGCTGTCATATGGAGGGCCACCCTCAAGGCTTCATCCGAGCGGGGACTCAAATCTGTCGCGCACAATATATGACTGAACATAAGACTTACCTTAAAAATATGAAGGTGATGAGAATAAAAATGGGCATCAGAATGCACATCGACCAGAACATGTAGCCAAAAAAGCTCGGCATTTTGATCTTATTTTCCTCGGCAATAGAACGGACCATGAAATTGGGTGCATTACCTATATAGGTATTAGCTCCCATGAACACTGCCCCTAGCGATACTGCTACCAGCAGCTGCTCAAATGCCTGAAGGTTAGACAGTAGTTCACCTCCTGTGGAGGAACCAGCCAGGAACAGGCTCACCTCACTCTCCGTTAGATGCAGCTTCCCAAGTGCTGTATTGAAAAAGGTGAGGTAGGTGGGTGCGTTGTCTAAGAAACTACTCAGACTTCCTGTGACCCAGAAATAATGCCAGGGTTTTTCGACATTGTTGATGATGAAAGCCAGAGCTCCCTCCGATCCTGCCTTGAGGATCGCAAGCGCCGGGACAATTGTGATGAAAATGCCTGCAAAGAGATAGGCCACTTCCTGGATAGGAAACCAGGTAAAATCATTCGCTCTACGCAGTTCCCAACTGGTAGTGCGCAAGGAGAGCAAGCCCATTAAGATGATACCCAGAACACGCAGAATGTCTTGTTGAGGAATGTGGACACCAAGAATGTTTACCTCCCGCAAGTCCAGCATGCCACTCAAGAGCACGAAGAAGAGAATACCACCCAAGAAGAGAAAATTATGCACACCCTCTAGTCGGATCGGATCGCGCTCGCCCGTCTGTGGTGGGGCGACGCCATCTTTCCGCATAAAATAACTATCCAATAGGTAAAAGATCACCAAGAGGATTACAGCAAGGAAACTCATGGGAACAATTAATCGTAGCGTCCAGAAAAATGGGACACCATGGAAGAAGCCTAACAGCAGGGGTGGGTCTCCTAACGGTGTGAGAGAGCCTCCTATATTGGCCACCAGGAAAATAAAGAAAATGATAATATGCATTTTCTTCTTACGCCAGGCGTTGGCGCGTATCACGGGCCGGATCAACAGCATCGCAGCTCCTGTTGTACCGGCCCAACTCGCAAGGATGGTACCAACCAATAGGAGGATAACGTTGACTGCCGGAGTTCCCACCAATCGTCCCTTTAGAACGATACCGCCCCCCACAGTAAATAAGCCCCATAGCACTATAATGAACGGGACATAGTCAACCAGGATGATATGCATGATCTCGTAAAATGCAGCTCCCTTATATACAATCAAGAAAGGAACCGCGAATACTAGTGCCCAAAAGGCTGAAATCTTCGGAAAGTGATGGTGCCAAAATTCTGGAGCTACAAGAGGAAAGATCGCAATCGAAAGTAGAATGCCAATAAATGGAAAGATGCTCCAAAGCGGCAGTATTTGTCCTAAGTGCTCACCACTGGCTTCCCCACCGCTGGAAGCCACGGCCAAGGCTGGCAACAACAAGCCTGCCAATAATCCGCCAAACCATCTCTTGGTAATATTAGTTCTTCTTCCCAATTTGATGTCCCTTACTTTACTTCTCCAAATCTCGACTCTTGTTCGGTATGTGAAGTCTGGTGCACGTTTCTCACTTCATGGTATTTTTGTACCAATGCCTCGACGGATGGTTCTATTCGCTTCAGAAAAGGTTGGGGATAAACTCCCAACATGACTATCATGGCCAGAACCGGCAGCATCACAGCCCACTCCCGACGTGTCAAATCAGTTAGATTGGGACTTTCTGAGTCTTCGGAGGTATTCAGCACTGCACCCGGAGGTCCGAAGAAAACACGATGCACCAACCACAACAGATAGATCGCGGAGAGTATAACTCCTACGACTGCTGCTATGGCTGCTACTGGCTGATTCCCAAAGCTGCCCACAATGATCAGAAATTCTCCCACAAATCCATTTAGTCCGGGTAGCCCTACGCTGGCCAGGGTGACAATCAGAAACACCACTGCATACCGTGGCATCTGGCTGGCAAGGCCTCCATAATCTGCGATCTGACGAGTATGGGTTCGCTGGTAAATCATGCCGACTAATAGGAACAATGCCCCTGTTGACAGGCCATGATTCACCATCTGGATGATGCCGCCTGAGATTGACTGCACACTCAAGGCGAATATTCCCAATACTACAAATCCCAGATGACTTACACTCGAATATGCCACCAGCTTCTTCATATCGGGTTGGACCATAGCTACAACGGCCCCATAGATAATTCCAATAACGGCAAGTCCTACGATAAGGGGCGTAAACTGGATGGTTGCCTCCGGGAACATCGGGAGACAGTATCTTAGAAATCCATATCCCCCCATCTTTAGCAGAACGCCCGCTAGAATGACCGATCCCGGTGTTGGTGCCTCCACATGAGCATCCGGCAGCCAGGTATGGAAAGGAAACAGGGGTACCTTGATAGCAAAACTGAGTGCAAATGCCAGGAACATCCACATTTGCGCTTGGGGTGCCAGATTCAGATTCATCAGCTCCAGATAATCCGTGGTGTAATAGCCAAACTGAGCATTCCCCTGACTCCAAAAGGCAAGGATGGCTACAAGCATCAAGAGACTGCCAAACATGGTAAACAGGACAAATTTGATCGAGGCATACAATCGATTTTTGCCACCCCAGATACCAATAATGAGGTACATGGGGATAAGCATGGCTTCCCAGAATATGTAGAACAGGAAAATGTCCAGCGCAGCAAACACGCCAAGCATACCGGTTTCCATCACCAGAAGAGCTGCCATAAAACCCTTCACCTTATCCGTGATAGCATCAAAAGAGGCCAGGATGGTGATCGGTGTCATGAACGTAGTTAGTAATACCAACAGTAGGCTGATCCCGTCAATGCCCACATGATAGCTGATACCATAGTTCTGAATCCATGGTGTCAGCTCGATAAACTGGAACGCGTCGTTCGTATGGAAATCTCTAAACAGGAAATATGACAGCAAAAAGGTGATCAGCGAAGTTGTCAAAGCAACTAGCCGAACGGCGTGACGTTGCGATTCCCGTAGAAATAGAATCACGAGAGCCCCGACGAGGGGGGAAAAGATGGTAAAGGTCAGCAAATGTTGTTCGAACCAGCTCATTATTCGAAATACAGGTAAATCATGATTAGGACTACGCCCAGTAGGATTATGGAAGCATAGTGTTGGATGAGCCCATTCTGTACTTTTCTAATTATGCTTCCCAGTCTGATCACCGCTTTCCCACCGCCATTGACCAGTCCATCAACCACTTTTATATCAAACCGTTTCCATGCGATCATTGCCAAGCCTCGGAAAGGGCGCACTACCAGGATATCATAGATTTCATCCATGTAATATTTATTGTAGGAGAGACGATAGAGAATTCCAGCTTTCTTGGCGAGTGTTTCTGCTGAATCGGGCTGTTTTACGTAGATACGATAAGCATAGTATATACCGGTAGCAACGACCAGTGTACTTAAGCCCATAAGCAGTAACTCAGCGCTGGGAGAAGCATGCTGGGTTGTTTCAGCAATCGGGTGATAAGGAGTTAATACAGGTTCAAGGAAGTGATGGAAACGGTTGATCCCGCCCAGAACCTTGGGGATGCCGACATACCCGCCGAAAATTGAAAGGAAGGCCAAAAGCACGAGTGGGATTGTCATCACCGATGGCGATTCATGCGGTTCCTGGTTCCCCTTCCAGGTTGCCTCACCATAGAAGGTACGGAACAACAGCCGCGACATATAAAAAGCCGTCATCCCCGCTGTGACAATGCCAACGAGCCAAATCCAGCTGAAACCTTCATGCTGTGCAAAGGCACCCCACAGAATCTCATCCTTGCTGAAGAATCCCGAAAGACCTGGGATGCCAGAAATCGCCAGTACAGCTACCAGCATCGTCCAGTAGGTAGTAGGCAAGTTGAATCGCAGACCACCCATTTTCCCCAAATCCTGCTCACCGTTCAGGCTGTGAATCACACTGCCAGCACCCAGGAACAACAGGGCTTTGAAGAAGGCATGCGTCATAAGGTGGAATATCGCTGCCGAAAATACTCCTACACCAACCGCGGCAAACATATATCCCAACTGACTGATGGTTGAGTAAGCAAGTACCTTTTTTATATCACTCTGAGTGATTGCGATAGTAGCGGCATAGAACGCTGTGAGAATCCCAATACTAGCTACGATTGCCATGGTTGTGGGGGCAAGGGTGAACAACACACTGTTGCGCGCAATCAAGTACACCCCGGCAGTAACCATCGTGGCAGCATGGATCAGGGCTGAAACCGGAGTGGGGCCAGCCATGGCATCTGGCAACCATACGTAAAGGGGTATCTGTGCCGATTTGCCGGCAGCTCCTAAGAACATCAACAAGGTGACAGCTGTAAAGAAACTGCGGCCTATTGAGCTCGCCGGAGCCAATCCGCTCAGTTCACCGATATTTAGAGTACCGAATTGATGATACAGCAGTACCATCGCTACGATAAATCCTGCATCGCCGATTCGGTTGACGATGAATGCCTTGAAGCCTGCCCGTGCCTTTGCCTCATCCTCAAACCAGAATCCGATCAGGAGATAGGAACAAAGACCGACACCTTCCCACCCTAGAAAGAGCAAGACCAGGTTATCGGCAAGCACCAGGTTAAGCATCATGAACGTAAAGAGGTTTAAGAAAGAGAAGTACCGTCGCGCACCCGGGTCGCCGTGCATGTAGCCAATGGAATAAATGTGGATGAGAAGTCCCACACCGCTGACGACTAGCACCATCACTGCAGTAAGTGGATCAAACCAGTATCCAACCTCGATGTTGAGATCTCCAACAGGTATCCATGCGAAAAGCGTTTGCACAAAAAGACGACCATCTTCTGGAAGGGCGATCAAGGCTAGCAACATCTGGGCGCTTACTAGAAAAGACCCTAATACCGCCAAGCTGGCGAGTATACTACTCTGCTTCTCGGTCAGCCAACGTCCGCCCAATCCGTTGATCAGGAATCCCAGAAGGGGCAGCAGGGTAATCAGGAAAAGGTAATCGCCCATTAGTTTTTCAGCATCCGAACTTCGGTGATGTCAGAAGTCCGCAGATTCCGGAAAAGAGAAATGATAATCGCCAGTCCCACCGCCACCTCAGCTGCAGCGAGTGTCATGATGAAGAAGACGAACACTTGACCATCCACATTGCCATGAAATCTGGAAAAGGCGATGAAGGCCAGATTCACTGCGTTGAGCATAATTTCAATGCTCATGAAGACAATGATAGCATTGCGTCGAAACAGAACACCCAAGACTCCGATCGTAAAGAGCAAACCGGAAAATGCCAGGATATGATAAAGTGGCACAACCATTTCTCAGACTTTCCTTTTTGCCAGGAAGACCGTTCCAATCAGCGCAACAGTTAACAACAATGAAGCGATCTCAAAGGGTAGCAGGTAACGAGAGAAAAGCATTTCACCGATCATGTTGACGTCTCCCACTTGAGCAACATCCCCATCAGGAGCAGTCATGAGAATTCTCACTGCTTGTCCAAGCATAAGTAAAAAGAGTATGATAAAAATCCCGGTAAGGAGACCGAACCACCATTTATCAGGATGAATGAAAGCAGGACGTGGCTCGTCAGGCTGCACATTTAGCAACATAACCACGAACAGGAATAGTACCATGATAGCCCCGGCATACACCAGTATCTGGAGAATCCCTATGAAATAGGCCTCCAGCAGGAAATAAAGCACCGCCAGATTCATAAAGCCAAAAACCAGCCCCACAACACTATAGACCGGATTACGATTGAGTACGACAAATAGCGCAGATCCCAGTAGTAGCGCGGAACAAAGATAGAATAACGCAGCCGTCATCGGTCTATTGGCACCTCTATTTTCTCGCCCCGGTTCTGACGCTCATAGACGTTACCATCCTTGGTTACCTCATACACCCGCAACAATCCTTCCACATCGATCTTGAGATCCTTTCTGGCATATGCAGCGAAATCGTAAATCTCCGTCAACTGGATTGCATCCTTCGGGCAAGCGATCTCACAGAATCCACAGTAGATACAGCGTAACAAGTCAATGTCAAATTTGACCGGGTATCGCTCTTCTCCTTCTTCCCACGGTGCAGCAGATGGTTCGATATCGATACAGTGGGCCGGACAAGCCGTCTGGCACATCTCACAGGCAACACATTTGATGCGGCCATCCTCATGCTTGGTCAATCGATGTAATCCCCGGTATCCTGGTGGCGGAATATGTTTTACTTCAGGATATTCAACAGTATCCTTCCTGTGTAAGAATCGTCCAAGTGTAATGAGTAAACCTTGGACAATCGCCGGGATATAAAACCGATCCCAAAACTTTGGTTCATATGTTCGTATTACCGTCGCCATTATTTATCTATCTGTTCTGCCATCCATCATGCTTTTACAGCCATCCAAACACCTACCAGCAGAATATTCACAAGTCCCAAGGGCAGTAGCACCTTCCAACCAAGACGCATGAGTTGGTCGTATCGAAAACGTGGGAAGGTCCATCTAACCCAAATATAGAGAAAGAGGAAGAATCCAACCTTGGCGGTAAAAGCCATTACTGAAAAGACTACACCCCAAACACCTAGTGTCGTCTCATCCAGGAAGGGAATATCCCAGCCGCCAAAAAAGAGACACACCATGAAAGCTGAAGCAGTGATCATATTGGCATACTCTGAAAACATGAACATGACGAACTTGAAACTGGAATATTCAGTATGGTATCCTCCCACCAGCTCCTGCTCCGCTTCAGTGAGATCAAATGGAAGACGGTTCGTTTCAGCAAACATCGCTACCAGAAATACAAAAAAGGCGATAGGCTGTTTCCAGAAGTTCCAGCTGGTTATCTGCTGGTGAGTAACGATATCGTTGAACGTCAGGCCTCCACTTACCATGATGATGCCAACGATTGCCAAACCCATTGCCAGTTCGTAACTGATTAGTTGTGCTGAAGAACGCAGACCGCCAAGTAGTGGGTATTTACTCCCGGAACTCCAGCCAGCAAGGACTAGTCCGTATACTCCTACGGAAGTCAATGCCAGGATATACAATACGCCGATATTGATATCGGCTACCTGCAGCTTGATTGTATGCCCGGCTATCTCCAGGGGAGCACCAAACGGAATCACCGCAAATGTCATCAGTGCAGGGATCATCATGATAATCGGTGCCAGAAGGTAAATCGGTCGGTTGGCACTATCGGGTATAATGTCTTCTTTGAATAAGAACTTTATCCCATCGGCCACCGGCTGCAAAAGACCCCACGGGCCCACACGATTCGGACCTAGCCGGTACTGGATATATCCTGCTACTTTGCGCTCAGCAAGCGTCATGACCATGATCGTCACTAAAATGACCAAGAACACTACTAGCACTTTGGCTGCACTGATTAGAATCGCGAATGTATCCATCATTCAGCCCCAGTCACGAACTGACCTTTTCTGCCCAGTTTAAACCGTGTGGCTTGGCTGTAGGCAGCCATGGTTTGATTAATCTTCCAGGTAACATCACCAGCGCAGGTAAATAAACTGACTTCTCCGGTCAGATGCTGATCCAGCTCGGTGACAACCCTCCAGTCTGGCCGAGCATGTTGTCGAATCTGAAGTGCCGGTTGCAGCCACTGAACCAGGCCTTGATCATTCGTTACCGTGCCTTCCCGTGCGAACGGACCGGCAATAGGCAAAATGAGATCCGCCAGATCGGTAATGTCCGATTGATGACTCGCCAATACTACCGTAAATGCGGCTGCCTTGAATAACTGCTTCGCATCCGATGTCACTTCTGCCCTGCCATCGGGATCCATAATTATCAAGACCCCCACACCGGTTTTATGTAAAGTCTTTAAACTGGCTGCCAGCTTCCCGATCATATCTTGAGCACCCCGGTGATTACCCCCCTTATCTCCGCTAATTCGAAAACCGGAAGGAAAAGTCTGGTCCTTCTCCTGCTGAACCGGGATGAGTGCAACATTGCGGTTCTCCGAGAGTCGTTGCATCAGAATGCCAAGGAGGAATAGGCTCTCATTAGGATATGTGGGAGAGGCCAATGCTCGTACTGCATCGTTACCACCGTGCTTCCCCACTTGTTCCAATACATGCTCATATGCGCGGTCCCAGGCTATTTTCTTCCATTTTCCACCACTGCGCAGAAGCGGAGCCGTAAGGTCTTTGTCTGTGTATTTATGGTAGGCGTAGCGGCCCTCATCACAGATGAAATATCCATTCGCCTGCTCATTCTCACGGCTGATAATTCTATAGATTCGGTCATGGTACGCGTCAACCGTGATGCTACAGCTGGAAGTACATTCTACACAGACTGATGGAGTGTGGGAGAGATGCCAAACTCTGGTGCTATGAATGTAGTCTTTGAGTAATAATGCACCCACCGGACAGATATCCGCCACATTGCCCGCTAACGGATTCTCCAACAGGTTGTTTTCAACAACAGCAATCTTGTTATGGTAGCCTCGATTAAAAACGGCTAATTCGCCTGTTCCAGTAACCTCTTGTGTGAAGCGTACACAACGAGTACACATGACACAACGGTTGTGATTAATAACAACGCCTGATCCCAGATCTTCACCTGCGCGAACACGCTTCTCCTCCACGAACCGGCTGTGAGCATGGCCATGTTTGAATGAGTAATCCTGCAGGAAACACTCTCCCGCTTGATCACATACCGGGCAGTCCAGCGGATGGTTGAGAAGAAGAAACTCCAATACCAGCTTCCTTGCGGCATGAATATTCTCGGTATTGGTTCGTACGACCATATCATACTTGCCATTGATCTTTCGATCCTGAGCCAGTTCACCGATTGGTGTGGAGCAGGAGGTTTGCAGCTTAGGCATGCCCTCCACTTCCACCATGCACATCCGGCAGCTGCCCACAACAGAGAGTGCCGGATGATAGCAGTAATGCGGTATATCAATGCCGTTCTTCAATGCAGCATCTAGGACCATGGTACCTTTTGCCACCTCCACCTCATGATCATCTATCTTGATCAGCGGCATTAGGTCTGAACCTCCTCCGGCAAATAAGCTTCAAATTCATCACGAAACTTTTCTACAAATGCGCGGACCGGCCAGCCGGCCGCCTCGCCGAACGGACAAATTGTTTTACCAAAACTCCCCTTCGAGAAATCAATAAGACCACCAATATTATCAGTTATTTCCAGGATCAGATCGATATCTTCTTGTCTTCCTTGTCCATGGGTGAACCGCTGCAATATTTTCACCAACCAGGTTGTTCCTTCCCGGCAGGGGGTGCATTGCCCGCAGGATTCATGAGCATAAAATCGAGCCAGATTGTAGCAGGCCTGTACCATATCTGTGGTTTCATCCATCACGATGATGCCGGCGGAGCCAAACATACTACCCGCAGTTTTCACCGATGGAAAATCCATTTTCAGACCTTCGATTTCCACCGCGGTTAGCACTGGTGCCGAGCTACCGCCCGGTATAACGGCTTTCAACTCCTTGTCCCCCGGAATACCTCCCGCATAGTCATATATGAGATTTGAAAGCGTTTCCCCCATCGGCGCTTCATACACACCCGGCTTGTTGACATGGCCACTTATGCAATACAACTTAGGACCGGAACTATCGGGAGAGGCACCAATCGCGCGGAACCAGCTAGCCCCGTTATTGATGATATGCGGAAGATTCGAGAGGGTCTCCACATTGTTCACAACCGTTGGACAGCGCAGATAGCCTTTAACAGCAGGGAAAGGAGGCTTGATGCGCGGCCATCCTCGTTTGCCCTCCAGGGACTCGATGAGCGCCATCTCCTCACCACAGATATATGCACCCGCACCCCGGTGGACGAGAATATCCAGATCAAATTTACTTCCGAATATTTTCTTCCCGAGTATATTACTCGCGCGGCATTCCTCGATGGCGTCCTCAAGTAACCGGGCTTCCTTAACAAATTCGCCCCGGATATAGATGAAAGCGAGGTGGCAGTCAATCGCTTTTGCAGCGATAATCATACCCTCAATCATCTGATGGGGATTATGGGTGATCAGTAGCCGATCCTTGAACGTCCCCGGTTCGCTCTCATCAGCATTACAGATGAGATATTTCGGGCGGTCTGTATCCTTGGGAATGAATCCCCATTTGATGCCGGCAGGAAAACCAGCTCCACCCCTTCCTTGCAGATTCGAACTCTTGACAATCTGGATAATCTCACCCGCGCTCAGGTCGAGGATAGCTTTTCGTGCTGCCCGGTACCCTTCGTGCTTCATGTAGTAGTCCAGTGTCGCCGAGCCTGGCTGATCCAAGTGCATAGTCAATATAGGCTGATAATCCATCATGCGAGCTTGCTTATTATTCTATCCAGCCTATCGGTTGTCATTTTCTCGTAATAGTCGTCATTTATCTGAACCACGGGTGCAGTACCGCAGGACCCAAGACATTCTACCTTCAGTAGAGTGAATTTGCCATCTTCCGTGGTTTCTCCGACCTTAAGACGGTACTTGTTTGCCAGGTGGTTCACCATCTTGTCAGCACCTGAAAGGCTGCAGGAAAGGGTTTGGCAAACTTGCAGCAGATATTTCCCCTGCGGTTGGGTGCGGAACATGGTATAGAAGGTCACCGTATCCATGAGAGAAGCTGGCGTGATTTCCAGCATCTTTGCCAGAGTCTCGATAGTCTCCAGCGATAGATAGCCCTCCTGTTCCTGGGCTAGATGTAGCGCGGGGAGGACGACTGATCGCTTATCAGGATACTTTTTTATTAGCTCGGCCAAGCGCTTTTGCCGGTCAGATGTGAAAGAAAAACTCACCTGTCCAGCTCTCCGGCTATGACATTCAGACTTCCAAGAATGGCAACGGCATCCGCAATCATCATACCTTCCGTCATCTTGGTGAATGCCGAGTAGTTGATCAATGAAGGTGGCCGGGTTCGCACTCGGTATGGCTCTCGTCCTCCATCACTGACGATGAAAAAGCCCAACTCCCCGTTAGGGCTCTCGGTCGGTACATAGGCTTCGCCGACAGGAGGGATTAATCCCCGGTTCTCCATGGTCATCATAAAATGATGAATGAGTCCCTCTATGGAATTAAATACTTCCTGTCGCGGTGGCAGTATGTATTTGGAGTCTGCATCGATATTTACGGGGCCGCCTGGCAAGTTCTCAAGCACCTGACGACAGATCTTCAAGCTCTCCCACATCTCATTCATCCGTACCATATACCGATCATAAACATCACCATTCTCGCCGATGATGACATCGAAGTCAAAATCCTCGTAGGAAGAATAGGGCTCCCTCACGCGCAAATCGTAGTCCACACCTGCTGCCCGGGCGACTGGTCCTGTAAGCCCATAAGCAATGGCATCATCATGACTGATAGGACCGATAAAGCGTGTACGATTCAGCCAGATTTGATTGTGTGATAGTAAACCATCAATCTCTTTCAACGTATCAGGCAATTGGTCCAGCAGATCGTGCGCCTTGGGTATGAAATTCTCCGGGAGATCACGCATGAGTCCTCCCACCCGAGTGTAACTGGTCGTGAGTCGAGTCCCAGTTACCCATTCAAAAAGATCATAAATTTTTTCCCGATATCGAAATCCATACAGAAAGACAGTAAAGGCACCAATATCTACGGCCTGCATTCCAATCTGCACCAGATGGTCAGCGATACGTGATAACTCACACATGAGTACGCGTATGTATTGTGCCCGCTTGGGTATCTCAAGCCCGAATAATTTTTCTGCCGACACGGTATAAGCCACGTTATTGCACATCGGAGAGATATAGTTCATCCGGTCCGTAACTGTCACATACTGATTATAATCAAGATGCTCTCCCAACTTTTCGAATCCGCAGTGCAGAAAACCTATCTCAGGAGTTGCTTTCGTAATGACTTCGCCATCCATCTCAAGGATAACCCGCAGAGTCCCGTGAGTAGCAGGATGGGACGGCCCCATATTCAGAACCATCTTTTCAGTGCTTAGTGGTCCTGCATCCAGTGTCATTCGAATCCCTGCGTTCCGGACCATTTACTGCCGATGTTGCGCTTGATCACCTTGAAATCATCGCGCTCCCCCCGCCCTTGCAGCGGATAGTCCTTTCTGAGAGGATGATATTGAAAATATTCAGGATTCATGATACGGATCATATTCGGGTGATCAATGAATTGAATACCGAACAGATCATATACCTCACGCTCCTGCCAGTCGGCTGTCTTCCACAAGGATTCAACCGAAGGCAATGAAGGTTCCTCCTCATCTACCCATGCCCGAACAACGATCCGTTTGCTATCATGCTGATTCAGCAGGTGGTAGACCACCGCAAAACGAGCATGTCCACCCATTTCTAGGTGATCAACCGCAGTGATGCCTGCTAGAAAGTTGAATGCAAAACGAGGCTCGGTTTTTAACGAGCGTAGCAGATCCTGCACCTGCTTGCCCCAGATATGGATTGTCAGTATATCTCTGAACTCGGTGATTTCTATGAAGCTGTCCGGGAACTTTTCCTTTAGCACGTCGGTGAGTTGATCCTTCGATAACATAGATCAGCCAGTCACAGTTTCGGCAGGTAGTTTATAATGACTTAGGGAATCTTTTTCGATGAGCTTCTGGATCAGCATCAGTCCATCAAGGATCGCCTCCGGCCGGGGAGGACAGCCGGGTAGGTATACATCCACCGGGATGAAATTATCAATTCCCTGGATCACGCTGTACGTGTCGAAGACTCCGCCACTAGAGGCACAAGCGCCCATGGATATCACCCATTTGGGTTCCGGCATCTGCTCATAAATCCTCATCAGAACCGGCATGAGCTTGATCGGAACTCGTCCCGCTACAATCATGAGATCAGACTGGCGGGGAGAAAAGCGAATAGCCTCGGCTCCAAATCTGGCGATATCGTGGCGGGAAGTCATTACTGACATGAACTCTATCCCACAGCATGCGGTCCCAAAGGGCATGGGCCAGAGTGAATTCTTACGGGCGGTATTCGCCGCCCAGTCTATTACAGCACTGATTCGCGTAGTAAACCAATTCCCCTGTCCTTGGCGTTCTACTCCCATTCAAACACTCCCTTTCGCCACACATACACGTACCCGAATGCCAGTACTACCAGGAAAAACAGCATTTCGAACAGGATAAAGGTGCCTTGTGAAATGGAATCCTTGAACACTACTGCCCAAGGGTACAAGAACACGATTTCGATATCAAAAATGACGAATATTAGTCCTACGATAAAAAAGCGAACGCTGAACCGCGGATGACCTGAGGCAAGGGGATCCATGCCTGATTCGTACGGCATTAATTTGATTTTATCTTTCACCTTTGGGCCCACGAGATGGGTAAGTACGACAAACCCACTGGCAACGGTAGCGGCGAGAATGAATACAAACAATATAGGTAGGTAGTCGTTAATCATATGTAGATCAGAATCCTGATTTCAAAACTAGGATCTCTCTTTTTTGATTCGTCTTAAACGGTCTTCCCTGCGTTTTCGAGCTGCTTCATAACGACATTTATCCTTTTCTGTGACAGGTACCACTCTCGGTACCCGCGTTGGCTGGCCCTGTTCATCCAAGGCAACGAACGTGAGATAGGCCGAACTGGTATGCCGTTTCTCTCCGCTTAAGGGCTGCTCTGCTTCAATCCTTACCCCAACTTCCATGGATGTTCGATCCGCGTAATTCACAGAAGCCTTAAGGATCATTATCTCCCCAACCTTCACGGGGTGGTGGAAGCTTAAATGATCAACCGAGGCAGTCACAACTACTTTACGGCAATGCCGCATGGCGGCCATAGCTGCGCACATATCCATTAAATGCATGACGTGGCCACCGAGAACATTGCCCAACACGTTGGCATCATTGGGCAGCACCATCTCGTTCATCACTACTTGGGAATCAGTGACAGGTCGTTCAGGAAGATCTGGGAGTGGACTTTTGCCAGCAGAAGCGGTCATGTCGACAGGTTTCAGGAAATCCTGTACATTACATACCCCGTGCAAGGAATTCGAGCGAGGATCTAACCATGTTCACCAAAGGACTCCAATAGACCCCGAAGAGCAGCACCGGCACTGCCAGGACCAGGACTGTCCCTGTCATCACTGGATGATCGGAGGCGGTCTCGCCGGTCGGCTCCCCTTCCAAGAACATCGCTCGAAGAATCCGCATATAATAATAAAGGGACATTACAGAATTCAATACCCCGATAATGGCCAGCCACCAATATTGCTGTGCCTCGATCAAGACCGAAAATAGATATACCTTGCCGATGAAACCTGCGGTCGGTGGCAGTCCGGTCAAGCTGAAAAGAAAAACTCCCATGGCCACAGCGATCGCCGGCATCTGGAAGCCGAGGCCCTTCCAGTCATCAATATTGTCAAAGCCGAAGCGATTATGAATCACAATAGCCACCAGAAAGGCGCCAAGATTCATAAATAGATATATTGCCAGATAAAACATAATCGCACTTAACGCCTGGGCATTCAAGATTGTGGCGGCCATCAGCATATACCCGGCATGGGCGATACTGGAATAGGCCAACATGCGTTTCACGCTGCTTTGTTGAATAGCAATAATATTCCCAACAGTCATCGTTGCTGCGGAGAAAATAGCTATCAGAACGCCGAAAGGTATTCCTTCTATTGGCATCCAATCGCCAAGATTCAAATCAGGGCTGGCGCCATAGATAATACCGAGAATTCGCAACGTAAGTGCGAAGCCTGCCGCCTTCGGTGCAACTGACAGGAAAGCAGTAATAGTTGTCGGTGCGCCCTGATATACATCCGGTGTCCAGAAATGGAACGGTACCATTGCTATCTTGTAGCCGAATCCGGCTAGAATCAGGAGCAATGCCACAATCAATGTGAGATGCGCTTGACTGGAAACCTCTGCCAAGGCAGCCTGAACTTCAAAGACATGCCGAACAACAGGCTCAAACCGTAGAGCATCACCCCCGAAGAAAGCGCACCATAGATGACATATTTCAGAGATGATTCATTTGAAAGCTGGTCCCGCTTCAAAAAACCGGCCAGAACGAAGGAACCGAGACTCACAATCTCAATGGATAGATATACGATGATCAGGTCCAGCGCAGAAACCATCAGAAACATGCCGAACACAACCACTAACAGGAATAGATAATACTCGTGACGAGGATTGCTGTCTAACTCCTTGGTATATGGGGAAACGAGATAGATGACGAATGTTGCCAGGAGAAAGATCCATTTGAAGAATCGGCTGTAGGGATCAATCGCCAGCGCGCCATAGAAAATACCCTCAGCAGGGGACTGCTGGAGTGCCAGGAATATCCCGGCAACAACCAAAGCAATCAAACTCAAGATCCAGACAACGAGATTCCGTCGTGCCCGTTTCAGAAAAACATCAACCAGCACAATGCCCACAATAAAACCCGTGAG
>JBHPIW010000030.1:0-28595 GCA_042568495.1 Fidelibacterota bacterium
TCACGTAGTTACCCTGATCTGATCCACCCGTGGTGCACATGGCGGTTATCCCTCGCTGGCCTTGGGCCTTCTTCCCCTCTCTGTTTACGGAGAGGGGACCGGCGTTAGCCGGGGGGAGAGGTTCCCCGCGCACCCCGCGAACGACAATCGCTCCCGCCAGTACTATCTTTCCTGAATTTCCTCAGCCGGCCACGCCCCCCTACATAACACATTCTTTATTTTACATAATGCGGCAAGCTGATACCGGTTCTCCCGTCGGGTGCGGTCGGCAGCATTCTCCCGCTTTTTCCCACCGCCTATCTTGTGTGTAATAAAAACAAGGTAAATGGCATTCTTGAAATCGTATTGGATGATTCCTGCTGCGGGCCGGTGAGTTCTGAATATGAAAAAGCCCCGATCCAACAGGGCTTTTCCGCTAATGGCTAATCGCTATACGCCGATCGCGATTAAAACTCCCCCAATATCCCTTTCTCGTATTCCTGCTCCAGGTCGTGCTTGTGCCGCGCTTCTTCCTCCGCCATCATGGTGAAGAACTGCTCCAGGAACGGCTCCTCCGCATACTTCTCCGCCAGCAGCTCGTACAGGTCCCGCGTCGCCTTCTCCCGCTTCGCTGCCAGGATCAGCACTTCCTGGGTCGTCAGGTGCTTCCCCGGCTCGATCTCCACCAGGTAGTCCGTGGTCTTCAGGTCGATTATCTTCTTTGGCGTCGTCTCGAAAAAGGTCTCCTCGTCCAGCCCCTCCAGCTTCCGGATGTGCCCCTGCTCCATCTGGGCCAGCTCCAGGTATCTGGCTTTCGATCCCTCATCCTTGGACTTCTCCGCCAGTGATTGGTAGAATTCCACCGCCTCCTTCTCCAAACTGATACAGAACGCGATGATCTGCTCGTAGGTCATGCTGTCGAAATCTGGCTTATCCATCGATCTCCACCCATTCTCCCGTTTCCAGGTATTCATCTATCGCCTTGGCGGAACTCCGCCCGGCGCCCATGGCAAGGATCACCGTTGCGCCTCCCGTCACGATATCCCCCCCCGCGAAGATTCCCTTCTTGCTGGTCCGGCCCATCTCGGAATCGACAATGATGTTGCCCCAGCGGTTGACCTTCAGGTCCGGCGTGGTCTGGCTGATCACGGGATTGGACCCGTTGCCGATCGCTACGATTACCAGGTCCGTGTCCATGATGAATTCCGAGTCTTCAATCGGTATTGGCCTGCGCCTGTGCGATTCATCCGGCTCCCCCAGTTCCATCTTGATGCATCTTGCCCCCTTGATCCACCCCTTGCCGTCATCCAGGTATTCCAAGGGTGCTGTTAGCAGTTGGAACTCGATGCCCTCCTCCTTCGCGTGCTTGATCTCTTCCACCCGCGCCGGCATCTCCTCTTCCGAACGCCGGTACATAATGACCGCCCGCTCCGCCCCCAGACGCTTGGCGGTACGCACCGAGTCCATCGCCGTATTGCCCCCGCCAATGACCAGCGCCGTCTGGGCGATCTTGATCGGTGTATCCGCTTGGGGGAAACGGTAAGCCTTCATCAAATTGACCCGCGTCAAAAACTCGTTGGCGCTGTACACTCCGTTCAGGTTTTCTCCGGGTATGTTCAGGAACCACGGCAGGCCTGCTCCGGTCCCCACGAAAACGGCATCGAAGCCCTCTTCCTCCGTCAACTCGTCCAGCGTCATGGTTTTCCCGATGATGAAATTCTTGACGAACTTGACCCCCATCTTCTCCAGGTTCTCAATCTCAGTTGCCAGGATTTTTTTCGGTAGACGGAATTCGGGGATACCGTACACCAGCACGCCGCCGTACTCATGCAGCGCCTCAAAAACTGTTACCTCATGTCCCCATTGCACCAGGTCTGTGGCACATGCCAGTCCGGCGGGGCCACTGCCTACAATGGCCACCTTCTTGCCGGTTGACTTCGCCTTCTTCGGCATCTGGATTTTGCCCGATTCCCGCTCGTGATCAGAGACAAATCGTTCCAGGTGACCAATCGCCACGGGACGGAAGCGGTTGCCAACTATGCAGGAGGCCTCACACTGCGATTCCTGGGGACAGACCCGCCCGCACACCGCGGGCAGGGAATTGTCCTCCTTTATCTTTGCCGCCGCTCCTGGGAAATCACCCTCTACCACCAGCTGGATGAATTCTGGGATCTTGATGCTCACGGGACACCCATCAATACACTTGGGCTTCACGCACTGCAGGCAGCGCTGGGCTTCTTGTTGGGCCAGCTCGACGTTGAAACCAAGATTGACTTCAGTAAAATTATGGTTCCGTACCTTCGGATCCTGTTCCGGCATCTCCTGCCGGGGAATCCGCATACGCTCTTTGGGAGTCAGATCATGATCAGGCGCGGCACTCATTCCTGCTCCCTGACCGTGTCCGCACGAGCCTTCTCCGCCGCGGCCTCCAGGCGGCAGCGCTCCAGGAACTGGCCCAGGGATTGCTTCTCCTGGTCGCGGTATACACCGCTGCGTTGCATCAGTTCTTTGAAATCAACCTGGTGCGCATCGAACTCGGGACCCTCAACGCAGACAAATACTGTTTTGCCACCCACTGTAGCCCTACAGCCGCCGCACATCCCCGTCCCGTCGATCATGATCGTGTTCAGCGAGACCATGGTCGTGATACCATAGGGGCGTGTCATGTCCGCCACCGCCGACATCATCGGCAGGGGACCCACCGCCAGGATGAAACCCGGTGCATCCTTGCCCTTAAGCAGCGGCTCCAGCGCTGTTGTCACCAGCCCCTTCATACCGTAGCTGCCGTCATCGGTAGTGATGATGACCTCATCACAGATTTCGCGTATCAGTTCTTCCGCAATAACCAGGTCTTTGGTCCGGGCGCCAATGATGGATGTGACATGGTTCCCGCCCGCTTTCATGGCCCGGGCAATGGGCAGGATCTCCGCCGTACCGACTCCTCCGCTCACAACCACCACGCGGCCCCATTTCTCGATATGGGTCGGCGCACCCAGGGGGCCCACCAGGTCCTCCAGGTGATCACCCGCCTCCTTCATATTCACTTCTTTGGTCGTCCGCCCCATCCCCTGCACGATAATGGTGATTTCCCCTTTCTCGGGATCGCTGTCGGCAATGGTAATCGGGATGCGCTCACCATCTTCGTGCACCCGCAGGATCACAAATTGACCCGCTTGGTGTTTCTTGGCGATATACGGCGCTTGGATGTTGAACATCTTCACATCCGGCGCGATGAACTCTGCTTTTAAAATGGGATACATAGGCTCGTTTCTGCTTTCCTTATCTGCTCGCTCGTGTCCTGATCACTAATGGTCTTGTACTTCTCACATTCGTCTAAGGGCCCGGAATTTACCTCAGCCTCGCTGGTGATCCAATGTGCCTTACCCACCGGCTGTTAGCTTATCCTGGCTGGATTCCAGCAGGTGCGATGCGTTGGCCTGTACTTTCCGGATTGCCTCGGCAATGCCGTCCATCATGGACCGCTCCGCCAACAGCTCGAATTGCCGTATCCATACGCCGTTTTGGCACACATGTTCCGTGACCGGCAGTTCGTCCTCTCCCCGCGCTCGGAAATCCTCCCACAGAAACGGCGCCCGGTACATCGGCCGGTACCCCTCCGTCGCGACAACTCCCTCGGCATTCAGCGCTTCGAGAAACCGGCTTTTCGGTAAACCGGAAAACTGCTCGCTGTCATACGTGAAGATGAATAGATGGTAGGCGTTGCGCGTGGTGCCGGGATACCGCTTGGCGCAGGTGATACCGGGGATCGCGTTGAGCTGCTCCTCCAGGTAACGGCCGTTGGTCTCACGCTTGACCGCCCAATCCTCCAGGTGCGACATCTGATGCTCCAAGACAGCCGCCTGGAATGCTGAGATACGCAGGTTCAGGCCTGGACTCACATGCTCATACCATTGGCCTTTCAGCGGCCGGCCGCAATTGTAAAACTCGAACGCTCGCTCATATGTCTCCCGGTGATTTGTGAGAAAAATCCCTCCTTCACCGCTGGTAATGTTCTTCGACGATTGAAAAGAAAAGCAGCCAGCATCCCCGATCGCGCCCACCTTTGTCCTCGATAATGGCCAGACCGTGCTTTTTCGCCAGATCGCCGAAAGCCGCCAGATCCGCCGGATTGCCACCCACATGTACCGGCATGATGGCACGGGTGTTCCGCGTGATTCGGCCTGCAGCATCCTTGGGATCAAGGTTAAAGGTCTCGGGATCGATGTCGGCAAATATTGGGATCGCGCCCACTTCCATGATGGCGGCCACCGATGCAATGAAGGTGTAGGCCGGGAGGATCACCTATCTTCAGAGCCTTCAGCGCTGCAATCAACGCCACCGTACCGTTCATCATAGCCAAGGCGAATTCGGCATCATGATACTTGGCGAAGCTCTCCTCAAATCTTTGTATGGCGCCAGACCGAACGCCCCATTGATCCTTCTCAACGATCTCGCATAAAGCGTCAACCAGGCCCGGCAGTCGTGGCGGCCAGGTAGGCCAGTTTGCGCGGTCTACAACTGCTTTGCCACCCAGCAGGGCTGGTTCTTGAACGGGTTTACTTTTATCCATGTCATTACCTTGTTAATTGGGGCAGAAGCTACTGCGCCGGGGCGCGGATTCGCTTCAATTTTATGTCCCCGCTTGAGAATATTCCGGCTAGACCAATTTGATGAAAAACGCTTCATGAAGCTATTCGACTTGTTAAAAAATATCAAAAACGGGCCAACCGGCGACGATTTATCTTGACAGATATTCCACCCGCAAATCAACTTCAATGGCGCGGCAGCTAAGTGTGGATAACTTGTGGACAACCTCACCTTTGCCGCACTCGCTTTCACATTAACATTTTCTAGCCCAAGGGTATCTGTGGACTCAGCCGCCATCTGGCAAAACTGTCTCGCTTTGATCAGGGATCGCGTAGCTGGCCAAACCTTTCAAACTTGGTTTGTCCCGCTAAAAGTTGCCCTCCTTGAGGATTCCCAAATCACACTTCAGGTACCCAGTCAATTCTACTATGAATGGCTGGACTCACACTATCGGCCACTCATCCTCGATGCTGTCAAACAAGCCACAGGGAAGAGCCTCCAGCTGCGCTACAGCGTGATGATGGGAGAATCCGAAAATGAAGAGATTCCTCGTCGGAAATCATTGGAAAGCGATGCCCGGAACGGCTTCTCTAGACAGTCCCAATTGAATGGCCGATATAGCTTCGAAAACTTCATTGAGGGTGCCGGTAATCAGTTCGCCAAAGCGGCCGCGTTGTCCATCTGTGACCGGCCCAAGAAAAATCTGTTTAATCCCTTGGTTTTCTATGGTGGTGTTGGCCTTGGCAAAACACATTTGCTTCAAGCAGTTGGCAATCAAACGCTTGCGAAAGATTCTCAAACGCGCGTGGTTTATGTGACCAGTGAAAAGTTCACTTTGGACTTCATTACGGCCATCCAGAAGAATCGCACAACCGGCTTCTCCAGGTACTATAGAAATGTGGATATGTTGCTGGTTGATGATATTCAGTTCTTTCAGAAAAAGGAGCAGACCCAAGAGCAATTTTTCCACACATTTAACGACCTTTACCAGCGCGGAAAGCAGATCGTAATGACCCTGGACAGGCCCCCAAGCGAGTTGTCCGGCCTCCAGGATCGCCTCATCTCCCGATTCCAATCCGGACTTATTGTAGATATTCATCCACCCGATCTTGAAACAAGAATTGCTATTCTCATGCGTAAGGCCGAAGAAGATGGGCTCGAGCTTTCATACGAGATAACAGAATATCTCGCCCACTGTATCAAAAGCAATATCCGGGATCTGGAAGGCGCCCTTATCCGCCTGTTGGCGTATAGCTCCCTCAGGAACCAGGAGATTACATTGGAAATGGCCCGGCAGGTCGTTCAGGAAATTCTCGGGAAAAATGCCGCGCGTACCGTCAGCGTGGATGAGGTTATCAAAAAAGTATCCGGAGAATTCAATATTCGCGAAACAACCCTGGTTGGCAAAGGTCGCATGCAGGAAGTAGCCCTTGCTCGACAGGTGGCTATGTATCTTTCCCGAGAACTAACCGGAGCCTCGTTGGTGAATATCGGCCTCCATTTCGCAGGAAGAGATCACTCTACCGTCATCCATGCTTGTCGAACAATTGAGAAAAAGAGCCAGGTCGATCCCATTTTCAAGGATCGGGTGGATACGATTCATAACGAACTCGACAACGTTGTCTTTTAGACCCAATATTCCCTCCGGCAACATGGACTTACCTGCCCTCCCTACCTTTAGCCCAGCCCTGATCGAATGTGGAAGTGGCTGCTTCTGCCGTTGGCATTGGTCGCCCTTGGGATTTGTTTAGCTATAGCTATTTGGCGGCATAACGCCAGATCCCTCCCTGGACTTCCTGCTATGGTATCACTCCCACAGCATCATACTGGCAGGGGCTTCCCCAACATTTGGCCCGAGACCAGACAGTACCGTCGTCGCGATCTCTTTCATTGGATACGGGAGCGGCGCAAGTCTGATCGACCGCGCTACTCAACCTGCGTAAACACGTTGCCCGTGGCAGAACCGGACTTGGAACTCATCCACAAACCGGTCGGTGGTTTGGGAGTTACTTGGCTTGGCCACGCTACCTGCCTCATCCAAACTGGCGGCATGAACATTCTTACCGATCCCATATTTAGCGAACGCTGTTCACCGGTGCAGTTTGCTGGTCCGCGGCGAGTGACCCCGCCCCCCCTTGGCGATGGACGATCTGCCGGCCATAGATTATGTTGTGATCTCGCACAATCACTATGACCACCTGGATTTCTCTTCCGTACGGCGTCTGGGCAATAAAGTAACGTGGCTGGTTCCGCTGGGAATTAAGCGGTGGCTCGAAAAACGGGACATTACCAATGTTGTGGAATTGGATTGGTGGGAAAATGCAGGGCTGAAAAGTGGGGGCAAAGCGATTTGTCTTCCGGCCAGGCATTTCAGTAATCGCACCCTGTGGAACCAGAATCGCACCCTGTGGGCTGGCTGGTTATTGGAAGTCGGCGGAAAACGGATTTACTTCTCTGGCGATACCGGGTACGAGCAGCAATTTGCGGAAATCGGAGTTGAATTTGGCCCGCCGGACCTGGCGATACTGCCCATTGGCGCATATCGTCCGGAATGGTTTATGCTTCCCATGCATCTTAATCCGGAACAGGCCGTTCAGGCCCATCTCGATCTCGGGGCAAAACGATCTCTTGGTGTCCATTGGGGCACGTTTATTCTTTCAGATGAACCCCTGGAAGAACCACCGCGACTTTTCCTTGAATCTGCTCGGCAAAAGGGTCTGCCCGATAATGAAGCATTTGTTTTGCGCCCCGGCGAGACCAGGGTGCTGCGCTAATCAAGCCCAACATGGAAAATCAACCAGGCATGAATTGTGACCATCTGTGATCACAAAGGATTTGTTGCTGCATTGATATTCTTGGTAGTTCAGGCTAGATTCAGTCTATCTTGGGGTCACGAAAGTGCGACTCTGTAAACCTCGTGGATCACTTTTTCTAACTTCAACGGCGTTTATTACAACGCAGGTGAGGAACCCATGAATAAACAACCTCCAGCAGTGCCCAATCGACCGGATGATAGCAGTAAAAAATCCGAAAAATCCCCCAAGCGCATAAAAATACCAAAAGTGAAGGTGAAGCGAGAGGGACCCTCACGCTTCAAACGCGTTTTCACTGCCTTGGGCAATCGAATTCTTCTGATAATTATCTGCGCAGTGGTGGTTTTTGCATCGGCAGTAGCTGGCGCCGTCATCACCTACCGGATTCAGCAGCAGGTCTGGGAGCAGAAGCTGGAGCAGCAGGAGAAACAATGGTTGGTGGACAAACGCATCCAGCTGATGGAACGAACCATTGCCATGTTTACTAGGGGAAAAGTGGTCGAGGAAATGGATGAAGACTACAGCAAAACTATCATGTCCGCGGCCGGCAAAGTAAGCCGCGATCCAACCAAGATCCTCGATATCATTACCAAAACGATGAAGGAACGGTCCCTTTCACGTTGTGCTGTCATGGAATCCCGCTCGGAGTATAGGGCCCTCATGCGACTGAATGCTGTGATGTTCGGCGAGGAGACCCGGCGAGTAGTGGGGGAGCTGATGCTGGCAGATCCTTGGTGGCAAGTTGACTCCACGGGCCGCGAGAACCTGCTCAATGCCATGGCGGACGAATTCCTGACTCAGGGATACCTTGAGTAAAAAGCCCACCATGAGTCCTGTTCGCCGGGCTGAAGCGTTCCGGCTGATCAGGGAAACCAGGGATGCAGTTCATTGGATCGATCGATACGTGGATGGGGCTGTTGAAGATGCCAAGAAAATCTATCATGTACGTTTTCAGGATGATGAGCGTTTTCTCGCCCTGATTTTCCCCGAAATGGACGGCTGCCGGATTCTTACACCTCCCGATGAACCACGCACGCTGCGGCATGTGGCCAATCGTATCATTTACAATGAGTGGACCTTCGATGACCTTGTTGAGGATATGGGCCTGGATGCCCGGTTGCATGATCCTGGAATGTTCGTCAAGAGTCGCTATCTTGATGAGAAATTTGATTACGAGAAATTCGGTATGCTTATCTTGGCTCCCTCAACTGAGGAAGAAAGGGAACAGTCCCAGGATGGATCCTTCTTTATCTACGACGGCTTCCATCGCTCCCTGGTGCTGGCAAAATATCTACTGGAAGAGGAAGTGGATTACCAACAGGTAGAAGGAATTCTTGTCATCCCCCGCCCCCTCTAGCACTCCGGCTTGGGGAGCCCATGCCTGGGAGCCAGGTGAATCCGTTCTAAGTAAAGCCCCGTGGTACTAACAAACTCTGTGCATATTGGATTGCCGGGTGGAGATCATCTGGAAGCTGTCATGAGCTATCCGGATGGAGTAGAATTAGCCCCCGGATTGATTGTTGCCCCCGGATCAGGCTATCCCAAAGAAGGACCCCTGATCGTGGAATTGTGCGAGCAAGCCACAGCTGCCGGCTTCATCACGCTGCGGTTTGATTGGCGCTATACTTCCACGGGTGGGAGACCCTCTTCAAACCGCAAACGTGAGCTGGAAGACCTGCAAGCGGTTCTCTCCTATGTGGAATCGATAAAAGAAATTGATCCTCGACGGCTGGTCTTGGCCGGAAAATCTCTGGGGGCCGGCGTAGCCTACCAGGCATTCCGCAGCCGGCCGGACATTTTTGCCGCCCTTCTTCTGACACCCGTCTTCCGGGACTCAAACAGCGGCCCCAGGAACTATCCGGACCTCCCCCATGAGCGGCGTCCGGTTTACCTGCTGACTGGGAGCAGTGATCCGCTGAATAAACGGAGTGTCATGCAGGACTATCTGCATGCAGCTGCCCCCAATGTACTGGTTCGTATCGTGGAGGGAAACCACGGCTTTGAGGTCTCCCGTGCTCGCTCTCCTGAGGCGGCCTCCGCCAACCGGGATAATATCCGGGGCGCCGTAGGACATGCCGCGGATTGGCTGCGAGAGATTATAGAATAATACTAGTACACACGCCGCAAACCGTGATCGTGTTGGCTATGAATACTGTTCAGCTATGGCGGGGTATGACGGAAGCTACTTCCCGAACAGCGCCGGCAGCGTCAGTGTAATAGCGGGAACGTATGTAATCACCAACACCCCGATCGCTAGGATGATCAGGTAGGGAATCACGGAGAGATATATTTTAGGCAGTGGCGTTTCGAAGCGGTAGCTGCTTAGGAATAGATTCATCCCCACCGGTGGTGTGAGATAACCCAGCTCTAGGTTGACCAGGAATATGATTCCCAGGTGTACCGGGTCGATTCCGAATGCCAGCCCCATGGGGGCGATTAGCGGGACCACCACGATTATTGCCGAAAAGATATCCATTATCGCCCCGACTACCAGCAAAGCTCCATTCAAGGCCAGGAGAAAGACGAGTTTGGAGCTGATGTGAGCTTGGACCCAATGGAGTGCCCGTGATGGAATCTGCGCATCAACTAGGTAGCTGGTCAATCCCATGGCCACACCCATGATGATTAGCACACCGCCCACTAGGGTCGCGCATTTGACGATGGTGGGTATCACGTCCTTGGTCATCTTCAGGTCGCGATAAACGACAACTTCGATCAGGAAAGCATATATGGCAGTAATGGCCGCGGTTTCTACCAGTGTGGCAACACCTCCAAACAGGCCCAGCAGCACGATCAAGGGCGTAAGCACCTCCCACTTGGCTCCCCATAATGCTTGCCCGGCCTCCTGCCAGCTGAATCGAACCCGCTCAGATCGGCTGATGATACCTTGCCTGACCCCCCAGACAGCGACAATCGCCACCAGAAACATTCCGGGGATAATGCCCGCCAGAAAGAGACGGTCGATCGGCGCCTGTGCGCGCACGCCGTAGAGGATTACCGGCAAGCTGGGGGGAAAGAGCAGTCCGATAGAGCCGGTAGCAGTGAGCAGACCCGTAGAAAATTTGCGGTCGTAGAGATCCTTGATTAGCATGGGGAAGAGCAGCCCGCCCAGGGCCAGAATCGTTACGCCGGACCCTCCTGTGAACGAAGTAAAGAAGGCACACACCAGCACAGCCACCAGTGGTGTACCGCCCGGTATCCAGCCGAACCATGCTCGAAATACACGCACCAGACGTCGGGATGCACCTCCCTCGGCAAAAAAGTAGCCCGCCAGCGTGAACAGGGGCAGGGTCGGGAGCATGGGGTGCACAACCAAACGGTAGGTTTCAGCAGGGATTGCCGCCATAACGCCCCACCCGTTCCAGAAGAGCAGAACGGCAACGCCTCCCAATATAACAAAGATGGGAGAACCTAGAATGATCGCCAGCAGCAGACCCCCAAAACCGACGTAGATCGCCCAGCTTCCCTGTAGGTTCAGTCCTATTCCTAGGTAGGCCAGCACGGCAACGCCGGCGAGGATAAATATGCGGTACTGCCATTTGGAACTGCTGCCTCGGAGAAGCCTCCAGGCCATGACGCCGAATCCAACCGGCATGACCAGCTGGGTGGTCCAGACTTGGATCGGTCCGAGTACTGGGCGCGGATAAAGACGTTCTGTGTTCATTAGATGGAAGCTGGCAAACATCAGTGTGACAGTGATGCCGACGGAAACAACACCCGATATCAATCCGGCCCACTCTCCCCAGCGTTCCCTTATCCAGGAACTTTCGCCGCTAAACGATAATAGCCGTCCCTCGCGCGCCGCCAGCATGGCTCCCACGAATCCGATCCATAGTGTCAAATGGCGCACCGTGATAATTGCACCGGGGATAGTGGTTCTAAAGATTTCCCTGGCAATCACTTCAGCCATCGGCAGTATGGCCATCGTCGCCAGAATGAGAACCACCAGCAGGTTTTCCGTGCTGTGCAGCTTCTGTCTGAAATTCTTCACAATATCTGAAAGTTGGTCTTTAATAATGGCTACATCCTGTCTATGGAAGTGTGAAGTCGGGACTTGTCATGATTTGCTTGTAGGCCAGTATCTGGTCAAACATGGAGGTGTCCACCAGGGTTCCCCGCAGCATGTACATATACTGGTCGATAAATTTATGCCATTCTTCGCGATGTTCAGCGGAAATTTCCACGATTTGGAGTCCATGCTCCTGCATCACTTCGATGGCCTTGTCATCGGTATAGCGGATTTCATCCTTAATGCGTTGCGCGCGCTTTTCGGCGGCGGCCAGTAATTCAGGCCGCAGCTCTTTTGGTATCCGCTCCCAGGTACGTTGACTGATGACCAGCCCGCCCGTCATCGGCGCCCATGGCAGATTGGTCATGTACTTGGTGATGCCGAACCACTGGAAGGAAGCTACGGTCAGGGGCGTGCTGTCAATGGCGTCAATGAGACCGGTTTGCAGGCCGGGCAGAACATCCACCGCCGATAGAGATATGGCGTGGAAGCCAGCCGTCTTCCAGAGTCTCGGGGAATGAGGGTCACCGGCCCAGGTGAATATTCGTTGCTTTCGCAAGTCGTCTGGAGTTCTTATCGGCTCCCGGGTAAACCAGTATGCCCATCCTACGTCTGCCCACGCCAGAACGGTAAAGCCTTTCGCTTCGTATCGGCGGCGCAGCTCCGGCTCTACCTGCGCCCTCAGCCAGTCCAGCTCCGGGTAAGTGCTGACCAGCAATGGTAGCGAGAGTCCGTAGATACCTTTGTCTATATAGCTAAGTCCCTCCGCTGTGAGGGCACCGGCCTGCACTTGGTTCAGGCGCATTTTCCGGACCATATCGCTCTCATCCCCCAAAACCCCGCCGGCGTAGATCTGTAGCCTCACGCGTCCATTGGAAAGCTCACGCCAATCTTCAGCGATTTCCTGCAGGACCTCGTGCCAGGGCGATCCCTCCGGCGCCAGGGATGCCATCTTCACGTTGATCGGTTGCGCTCCCGGGATAAAGCCGATCCCTCCCAGAAGAACAATGATGAATACTGGCAGTTTTAGATGGTTTATGCGGTACCGTTGCTTGCCGCTGGAGCGCACAATCCCCAGGTTGGATGGACAAGAGAACTTAGATGACATCTTGAGGCTTCAGCGGTCTATAAAAACAGGTCGTCAATTTTGGTCAGTAACCACTTTGCCCGCCGTTTGGCCATGCGGTTCATAATCCCTCCGCCCTTCACGGCCAGCGCTCGCTCCATCATGGCGATGAAAGTCTCCCGGTCCTGCTCCTGCACGCAGATGGACTCACCGTAACTGACGAACGCACCGGCGCTCTTGCCTTGGGAAATGGTCAACGATTGCTCGTAATAGTGCTTTGCCAGTGCAACCGAGCCCCCCATCATGGCTGGTCGCCCCGCCTCGATGATCATCATAAGCTCATAGCCGCTACCGTTACTGTAGGTGGAGTCCAGCACCACCACTCGGTGAGCTAGGGTATTTAGCTGGGCCAGGCGGATTAGCATTTCCGGCTTGTCTTTGCTCAGCCCGATGGCCGAACCCAGGGCCGCCGCGGTCCAGTATAGCAGGTCGATATCCTCCATCGTTGTCACGGTGATGGCCTCGCCGGGATTTTTCATTAGTGCCTCACCAAATCCGGGGTGGCGGGCTTCCAGCTCCCCCATGCCTGCCTCATAGGCTCGGACGTAATGCTCCCGCGCCTTCCCCCGCATCTTACGTGCCCGCTGCAGGTTCTTTTCCTGTACCCGGTCCGCCGGCCGGGATAGAAAAGCGTAGGCATATCCCGTGTGTACTGCCGTAGGCCGATGCGCCGCGCTGGGACCGGCACAACCTATCGCAAGGAATAGCATAAGTGGAATTACAGAAGCAATATGTTCAAATCGTTTGGCTTTCATAAGGCAATGAATGTAGGTCTCGAAGCGGGGAGTCGAAAGAAAAAGGTAGGCACACAAACAGAAATCTATACAAGCCATTTCTACCTATCTACGTGCTCTACCAAGTAAATTTTAGCTTATGTGGGTATTCTATATATTATTTCTACTGCTTTCTCCGATAGGGGGCCAGGTCGATATTGTCCGCCACGACGCCCTCGGCTTCAAGGCCACCTACTTCCCACCCCTGGATTCAACGGTCATGGCTCAGTACTGGGATAACACCGCTGTCCACAGCGAAGCCATGTACAACGGGAATGGCAGCTGGGGCCTTGGCTATGCCGATTGGCCGACCCGCCCGTACGACTCTGATCATCCCCTGGTAAGGGTAACCGCTTGGCATGTGCTGGGACTGCTCACCCTGATCGAGAACGGTTTATCCGACGATGCCATGGTGCAGCGGGCCAGAATGGGCTTGAACTGGCTTCAGGAACGCCAGACCGACGAAGGTGCTTGGCCGCTCTATACTACTAGCCGGGGAGCAGTCACAGCCCAGAGCATTATTCCCACCGCCCTGGCGGGACGCACCATGAGCCGGGCGTATCGGGTCCTGCGGAATCCCCGCTACCTGCTCGCAGCTTCCCGGGCCCGGGCGTGGCAGGAGGCGCGTCCACAGGATGATTCTCCCCTGAATCATGGCCTGGTGCTGGCGGGGATTCTTGAACAATACCGGTCGGTTCATGAATTGGTGTTGGTGGATCAGGCCGTGAAAGAGGGCTTGATCATCCTGAACCGTCAGCTGCCCAACGGCAGCTGGAAGGATCCTCTGCCCCTGTCCACCGATGAGCATGCCCTCGTGCTGGAATCCCTCCTGATGCTTGAGCATGCCTTGGTGGATGTCCATCCCCAAAAACGCAGAGTCCGTAGTGGAGTGAATGCTGCCCTGAACTTTCTGCTGGAGAATCAGTTAGCAGATGGAAATTTCGTCTCGGGCCGGGCTGAGCTGGACACCTACCAGGCACCTACTTTCGAATTGGTGGCCCTGATTCTGGCCCGGGAGGTTCGGCACATGAATGAGTTCGATATGCCAATCACCGGTGCAGTGCGCACACTGAACACCCATCCCTCCAATGAAGCCGCTCGCTGGCGCAGCACCCAGGGGGCACGTTTCTTGGCCATGACTCGCGCCTTGGCATGGTTTACTCAGGCTCAGATAGCGCCCGATGCGCACGATGAGCTACCGAACAATCCGACCGGGACTTCACCATAGCCTATAATGACGCCAAACAGGAATAACCCCACTTTTTTTCAACGGTCGGGTAATGAAAACCTGCCGCCTTTAGCCGATCGTATTCGCCCTACCACCCTTGACGATTTCATCGGCCACGAAGATTTGGTCGGTCCGGGGCATCTACTCCGCAAGGCCCTTGAAACCGGGAACCTCTTTTCGATGCTCTTTTGGGGACCTCCAGGGTCCGGCAAGACGACCCTCGCCCAACTATTGGCGCGCCATTCCCGGGCTGCCTTTCACGAACTTTCCGCCGTAGCAGCCGGGGTAAAAGACGTCCGGGCTGTGCTGGAGACCGGCCGTAGCAACCTTGAACTGGGGCGCCAGACCATCCTGTTCATTGATGAGATTCACCGCTTCAACAAAGCCCAGCAGGATGCGCTGCTCCATGAAGTTGAGGACGGCACCATCATCCTGATCGGGGCCACTACTAAAAATCCCAGTTTCGAAGTCATCGGACCACTTCTCTCACGCTGCCGGGTCCTTCGCCTGCCCGCCTACACCAACGCGCAGTTGGATGCCATGCTGGATCGAGCCTTGGAGCATGATGTCCTCTTGTCTCAGAAGAAGGTGTCGTTCTCAGAGGAGGCGCGCCCGTTGCTGCTGGAATCGGCTGGTGGCGATGCCCGGAAAATGTTCAACACCCTGGATATCGCCATTGGACAGCATGGCAACCAGCCGGACATTACCCTGGATTTGGTAGAAATTCGTGAGGCCCTCCAGGAGCGGGGTCTGTTATATGACCGTGCCGGTGACTATCATTACGATACCATATCTGCTTTTATCAAGTCCGTGCGGGGGAGCGATCCCGATGCTGCTGTCTACTGGCTGGCTGTCATGCTGGAAGGTGGGGAACAGCCGGAGTTCATCGCCCGGCGATTGGTGATTCTCGCCTCGGAAGACATTGGCAACGCCGATCCTCAGGCACTATCCCTGGTTACTAGCGCAATGCAGGCGGTCCATATGATAGGCATGCCGGAATCGGGCCTGATCCTCGCTCAGGTTACTACCTACTTGGCCGCTGCACCCAAGAGCAATGCCGCCTACAAGGCGATCAGGGAAGCGTCCAAAGTGGTCAAGGACAAGGGTCTTCAGTCGGTCCCTCTGCACCTCCGCAATCCCGCCACGGGCCTCATGGCCGCCATGGATTATGGCCGGGATTATATTTATCCTCACGATGAAGAAGAACACTTTCACGAAACCAATTATTTTCCTGAAGAATTGTCCCCCTCAGCTTTCTACCGCCCAACCACCCAGGGGCACGAAAAGTTTATCCGCCAACGTTTGGAGAAACTGTGGCCCGGCCGCTACTGATACTGGTTGCCTGCTCGTTCATCTTCCGGCCGTTTCTCACTGCCCAGGCCACCGATGAGCGCCTGCGCCTGATTAACGCAGACATCCTGGAACGATCCACTGTCAACGGTCAAGCCGTTCAGGAACTGACAGGGAATGTCAAGTTTCAAAAGGGTGAGATGGACCTTACCACCAACCGTGCCGTATTCTATCGTCGTGATGACCGGACCCATCTCAAGGGCGAAGTCGTCATGCTCCGGCCCGGTGAGCGGTTGACGTGCGATTCTCTGATCTTCTATAATGGTCAGGATATGCTTCATGCCATGGGGGATGTCCATTTTGTTCAGGAAGAACATACCCTTGATTGTCAGGATCTGATTTTCTGGACGGAGCTTGATTCAGGCATTGCCCGGAATGATGTGGTCATGACCCAGGAGGCACGACAGCTTACCGCCAACGAATTCCGGTACCAAAAGACTGATGGGACTCGAGGCGCATCCTTCCACGCGTATGGCACGGTCGTCGTGCAGGAGGGTGAGCGTGAGATCCGAGCCCAGGCCATGGATTATCATGACCATCTCGGTGTCTTGGAATTGTCCGGTGATGCCTCAATGCGGGAAGCGGCCAGAGAAAATGAACGGAGTCTGCGCGGCAAGCGCATTCGTTTGCAGTACGCGGGTGAGATGCTGCAGTCAGGGTTGGTGGATGAAAACGCCGAGGCAACAGCACTGATCTGGGCGCGCCTGTCTCCGAACCAACGCGATCGTCAGGCCTTTACCGATGTTCTGACCAGCAGGGGGATGGAGGCCGAATTCATAGATGATAAACTCCGCCATCTGTGGCTGGCTGGCATGGCATCTTCAACGTATCACGTGGTGGAGGATACCATCCTTCAGGGCGTGAACTCCGCTACTGGCGATACCATGGCCATGGATTTTGATACCGGGGGGAAACTGATCCGAATTCAAGTGCTCGGAGGAGCGCGCGGGCGGTTTGTCCCGGAGGCTGGCAATTCGGATGTCGATACGGTAGTCGTCTATCGGTCAGACTATATCGATTATGATATCTTGGGTGAAGTCACTTACTTGGAGCGTGGCGCCCGGGTGGATTTCAAGGAAAATGGTTTGGCGTCCGGATATATCAGGGTTACGTGGCAGAACAATCTGTTGCGTGCCGAAGAAGCCTTCGAAGAAAAGCCGACCCTCCATCAGGTAGGTAGCGATCCCATGTATGGACAGAGAATGGAGTTTGATCTGTCCACCGAAAGAGGTCGGGTTGTCAAAGGTAGGACCCAGCTGGAGGACGGACATTATCATGGAGAATTGGTACATCGTTATCCCGAGGATGTGTATTATGTCCGGACGAGCCTGTATACGACCTGCAGTCTGGACACCCCCCACTTCTATTTCGGGGCTCAACGCATGAAAATGCTTCAAGGCGACAAGGTCATTGCAAAGCCTATCATACTCTATATAATGGATGTTCCCATTCTGGGCCTGCCGTTCATTGTGTTCCCCAACGAATCAGGTGGTCGCCGCACCGGTTGGATCATGCCCAGCTATGGCCAAAGTCGGGATGGCCGCTACCTGAAAGGGCTGGGGTATTTCTGGGTGATTAGCGACTATGCTGACCTTCGCAGCCTTGTGGACATTTATGATGAGCGGGGGGTGACAGTTGCCGAACGAGTACGATACCGCAAAAGATACAAATATGTTGGTTCGTTTCAGGCCCGCCTTCTGCGTGAAGTCGCTGATAGAAACCTGTCGAGTCTTTTTACCGATAGGGCGGGTAACAATTGGAGCGGCAGTTGGCGGCACCAGCATAATATAGATCCCACACAAAAGCTGAGCATAGACGCCCAGTATACTTCGAATCCGAACATTAATCGCCGCTATGGCATGGATCAACGCACCCGCCTTGAGCAGAGAATAAAATCCAATGCCAGCTATAGCAAACATTGGCCGGGAACACCTTACCGCCTGAGCGTTGGACTCCAGGAACAATACGATCTCCAGGCCTTGGATCGCCTGCAGACTTCCCCGCCGACCAAAGCCGGACAGGAGAACGTAGAAAAAACGCGCACCCTTCCTCAAATTTCATTTGGCCGGGGAAGTCGTCCTCTTTTCACATTGGGGAAAAGCCAGGCCCCAAAATGGTATCATAATCTCTCTTTATCTTTAGGCGGTAAAATTCTCAACCGTCAGCGCATTTATTGGACCGCCATCGCCGATACTGCCGACTCTCTTTTTTGGCCCGCCGAAGAAGACCGGACAATCGAGAATAAGACCTCTGCAAAAAACAATCTGGGCATAGGACTCACACAAAACGTGTTCAAGTATCTGACAACCAGCCTGAATCTTGGCATTATCCAGGATTGGACCCCCACCCATAGGACGGCACGACTCGATTCGGCGACCGGGTCTTTCATGAGGAATCTTGAGGGCGGTCCGGTACTGTATGATGAGACTCAGAAGCTGTCTGTTAGACATACTGGCAGCGTATCACTCACCGCAAAAACCGCCCTCTATGGTCTCCTGCCCCTCCGCCTCGGGTCCCTGGAAGCGATCCGCCATGTCATTAAGCCGTCTATTACCTATCGGTACACCCCCGATTTTTCCCGCCCGTTATTTGGCGTTGACTTGGGTTATTTTCAGCACAGCTCGGATCCCAATGATGAACCATTCGATCGTTTTGCCGGCTCGTCCGTTGGGGGCACTCCCAGAAGAGAAAGCCAGACCATGAGCATGAGCATCTCGAATCTTTTCCAGACCAAGCGAGTCATAGAAGATAAAGATGTCAAGACCAATATACTGAACTGGAATATGTCTACAGCCTACAACTTCACTGCCGACAGCCTGAATTTCAGCCCCATACACTCCAGCTTTAGATCCCCATTCCTTAAAAAATTGAATCTGGACATCTCCATGGACCATGACATATATGAATGGGATTCTCAGGCGGGGAAAAGGATCAACAAGACCCTTCCCGTTCCTCGTTTATCGCGCATGAACGCCAGCTCTCGCTTGCGCTTATCGGGAAAGCGCTTTTCTCCCCTGGAGACCGAGGCAGTCGAGGAATCCATCCCGGTGGATACGCTGCAGATCGATGAAGATCTGGAGGAAGATATAATAAAGGGCGATGATCCTACCGTGCGCCGGGGAACAACGAGGTCCTCTGTCAGCAAGGGCAACCTGTGGGAGGCCACACTCGCACTGCGCTACAGCTTGGTTCCAACTCTCGATCCGCAAAAAAAGGAGACCTTTTGGCTGAATTCGAATTTCAAGTTCAACATTGGCCCCGGATGGGCCATCACCTACAACTCGCGGTTTAATTTGCTGTCTCAAGAACTCGTTAGCCATCACATTCAGATCTATAGGGAAATTCACTGCTGGGAGTTCTTTTTCGATTGGAATCCATCAGGCGTCGGGCGTGGCTTTCTCTTTCGCATCAACGTCATTAATGCCGACCTGAAGGATATTAAATATGAGAACAAGGGCGGGCGGCAAAACACGTGGGGATTTTAACGGCACGCAGTAAGTAATTGGCCTCCATCATGGTTGATGGAACGAAAAAACTTGAATTCGCAGGAGAATAGGACAAAATTCGTTGGCTTAAATGATTACTATTTCATCCCTCCTTTCTGAGCCATTTGTCATCCTGCCTATGCGTGCTACCGACAGGAGCACTGCTATACAGGAACTGCTGGAACCCTTGGAAATGAACAACATCATCGACTCGTCACAGGAGTGCGTGGAAAGTATCTTGAAGCGGGAGCGGCGCATGAGCACCGGTATCGGAAAGGGTGTTGCTTTGCCACACGGTCTCAGTGAGAGCGTGCAGCAGGTGGCCATGGTGCTGGGAATATCCCCGGCGGGTGTGGACTTCAATGCCGTCGATGGAGCATTATGCCACATTTTTGTGTTACTCATCAGCCCTGCCCGGGAACCGGAGAAGCATCTCAAATTGCTCAGTCGCCTTAGCAAATACTTGAGCGAAGGAGAGCAGCGCAGCATGTTGATCGATGCCGCCACGCCTGAACAGGTGCTGGAAACCCTCCGTACGTGGGAAGCGGAGGAAGAAGATGTCACCATCTAAAGCCCGCCGGTTCCTGCCGGTCCTCAAGGGCAGGAACGGGTTCCATACCCTATGCATATAGCTCACGGCATGATAAAATATTCAAGTGCTTCCTCCCCTTTATCCGAGATAGGTACAGCGCTCAACAAGGTGATCTGTTATGGCTGAACCCCTGAAGCGCCTCCGCGGCGTTAGGGATATCCTTCCGGAGGAAACCCACATCTGGCGTTTCACCGAATGGATCATTCATGCGGTTATGTCTACCTACGGTTATCACGAGATACGCACACCCGCATTCGAGCCTACGGAACTCTTTGTCCGTGGCGTAGGCTTGGAAACGGATATCGTGAATAAGGAGATGTATACCTTTGAGGACCGGGGAGGCAAGAGTCTTACGCTCCGGCCCGAGCTGACGGCGCCGGTAATGCGTGCGTATATTGAGAATCACCTCGGCCGGGAAGCTCCCATCACCCGCCTGTATTACATGGACGACCTTTTCCGGCAGGAGCGCCCGCAAAAAGGACGTTTGCGGCAGTTCAATCAATTCGGTGCCGAAGCCATCGGCTCCGCCCATCCTGAACAGGATGTGGAAATCATTGCCATGGCATATGACCTGTGCAATCTCTTCGAGTCTGAGGGCCTTGAGATCCGGCTGAACACTATTGGTAGCCTTGGAGAGCGCGGTGAGTATACCACGATTCTCCAGCAAGCCTTTAAGCCCTTCCTTGGAGACCTGGGGGAACTGGATCGGCTGCGCGTTGAAAAGAATCCACTGCGCTTATTTGACAGCAAGGATCCGGAAACACAGGCGCTTCTGGATCAGCATGCACCGTTGATCACAGACTACATTTCAAAAGCGGACCAGGAGCACTATTCTGCGGTACAGGAAGGTTTGAGGGCATTGAACATGCCATTTGAAGATGATCCCAAGCTGGTCCGGGGTCTCGATTATTACACCCGCACCACCTTTGAGATCACCGCCAGTCAGCTGGGTGCCCAGGATGCCATTTGCGGTGGCGGTCGCTACGACAACCTCGTGAAACAGCTGGGGGGTCCCGATACCCCCGCCGTGGGATTCGCCGCCGGTATGGAACGGCTGTTGATGGTCGCCGGCAAGCGACTCAATGATAAAGTAACGCCCCGGCAACTCGATGTCTATCTCATTGTTCTATCTGAGAAAGCACGGATTCCGGCCCTGCTATGCGCACAGGAACTCCGGACTGCGGGATACACCGTAGTGCTGGAAACTCTGCGGCGCAGTGCCAAAGCTCAGTTTCGTGAGGCAAATCGCTCCGGTGCACGAGCCGCGGTCATCCTTGGCGAGGATGAAATCAGTAAGGACACCTGTGTGATCAAGCGCATGGATACCGGCGAGCAGCAGGAAGTTCCTCTCGCCGATATCCCCAGTCAGTTGGATGCTATTCTGCACCCCAAAGAACCGGACATCCCGGCCTGAAACAGAACCCGCTTTCCGTAAGTCTCTCTCGTTTTCATAATTCCCCGATTCTAACTTTCCCCATGAGTCATCTTGTTGGATCACTTCAGTGGTAAGGTGGCATGTCGCTGACCCATCGTGACCTGAAAGACTTGCGGGCCTTGAGCCACAAAAAACAGCGCTTTTCTCAGGGGCGCTTTCTCATCGAGGGAATGCGCTTGGTCAGAGATGCTTTACTTTCAAGCGCCGATATTGAGCAGGTCCTCGTATCAGATAAATTCGCCGCTGGAAGCGCATGGCCTGACCTTGAGCATCAGGCGCGTGCAACAAGCGCTGCCATAGTTCCGATTACAGAGATTCAAGCCCGGCAGCTGGGAGACACCCGGACTCCCCAGGGAATATTTGCCGCAATAAAAATGCCGGCTGTGCTAAACCAGCCAGCGCCGATTCTTGCTCCACCGGTACTGATTTTGGATGACATCACAGACCCGGGAAATCTTGGCACGATCTTGCGCACCGCCGAATGGTTCGGCGTTCGAACCGTGCTCTTAACCGCCGCCAGTGCCGATGTACATAATCCAAAAGTTGTCCGGGGCGGAATGGGGGCCCATTTTCATCTTCCGGTGCTCTGGCAGGGCGAGCCCACGAAAATTGCTCAGGCACTTTCGGATGATGAACTCACGGTGTTGGGCGCAACCATGACTGGAAAACCGCTTGATCAACTGCCGCCCACCGAAAAAGGCTGGGCACTGGTGATTGGCAGCGAAGCCCACGGACTGGGCGAGTTCTGGAGTGAACGCCTGGACTTGGCCCTCACCATTCCAGGCTTCGGTGCGGTCGAGAGTCTGAACGCAGCAGTAGCAGCGGGTATCATTCTCCATTACCTTCAGCGGGACACGCAGCACTCTGAATAAAACGCTGAGTCGGCCACACATTTTTATTATGGCCTGAGGATAATCAATACAAGCAGGGATCAATTGATGGGTGAAAAAAAGCGACTCACTTCCCTGGATGCCTTCCGTGGCTTGACCATCGCGGGCATGATCTTGGTGAACAATCCCGGCGACTGGTCCCATGTATTCCGGCCCTTCCTCCATGCAAAATGGAATGGCTGGACTCCCACCGATTGGATCTTCCCCTTCTTCCTGTTCATCATGGGTGTGGCCATGGCCCTTTCCCTGCGGGTGCGTATTGAAACGGTTGAACACAAGCTTGCCGTTTGGGTGAAGATAATACGCCGTACCCTGCTCCTGTTCGGTCTAGGACTCGTATTGTCTGCATTCAGGGAATACAGTGTATCGCTGGCTCGTTTCGGGTGGATTCTCGTGGCCTTGGCTGCCCTGGGCGCTGCCGTGGCGCTCTATCTCCGCTTGACAGTAGACGACGCCTCCCAACGCTGGCAGAAAGCTCGGGAACTGTGGCGCGCCTCGGCCTTTTTCGTGATCCTGGGCGTGATCCTCGCCGGGTTTTACTCCTTCAATTTCTCTACCGTGCGCATTCCCGGCGTGCTCCAGCGCATCGCATTGTGCTACCTGGTCGTATCGGCCATGATGGTCCTGCTCCCCAGGTCCCGTGACCGCTGGATCGCCATGTCCGCCCTCATCGCCGTCTACCTGATCATCATGTACCTGGTGGAAGTACCCGGCCATGGGCGCGGCGTTCTCACACCCGAAGGTCACGCTGGCGGCTATATCGACCGCCTGATCCTCGGCCAGCAGCACCTCTGGGACAATACACGGATATATGATCCCGAAGGAATGGTAACCACCCTGCCCGCCATACTCTCCACCTTCCTGGGGCTCGGGTTCGGACAGGTGCTGGTTCGTACGTCCGACCACAAGGAACGGTTGTACCAATGGCTCGCCATGGGATCATTTCTCACGGTCTTGGGCCTTACGCTGGATTATCTCATCCCCATCAACAAGCAGCTCTGGACGCCCACCTATTCCATCTTCATGGCTGGCCTGGGAGGACTTTTCCTGGCTGGGTGCTACTGGCTCATCGATGTGAAAGGCAAAACCGCCTGGTCTAAACCCTTCGTGATGATGGGCATGAATCCCTTGATCATATTCTGGTTCTCCGGCTTTCTGGGGCGGAATATGTTACTGATCCATATCGGCGAAACCAATCTCGGGACTTGGCTGTACATAAATGGCTACACCTTCTGGATGGGTGATACGAATATCGCCTCCCTTCTGTTCGCCCTCTCCAATGTAGCCTTCTGGCTCTTGGTCGGCTGGCTCATGTTCCGTCGGCGCTGGTTCGTTAAGGTGTAATTTGTCAAACGTCATTAGGAGAACAGGTATGAAGCGGTCTGTTCTAATTACTGTCCTGCTGCTTGCCAATGCCTGCGGCCTGATCCCTGTCTCGGGACCCTTCCAACCGGGGAAGTGGACCTATCCCCAGGCTCGCAAATCCGATCTGGTGGAAGATTTTCATGGCACACAAGTGCCTGATCCCTATCACTGGATGATAGATCCCGACTCTCCTGAGACCATGGCCTGGGTCACAGATCAGAATCAGCTCACCCGCTCTTATCTGGACGCTGTCCCCGCTCGTGATACCATCCGCACTCGCCTCACCCAGCTCTGGAACTATCCCCGCCTGAAAGAACCCCTGCGTAAGTATGGCAGCCGCTATTTCTATCTAAAAAATGATGGCCTCCAGGATCAGTCCGCATTGGTCATGCAGGAAGGACTGGCCGGCGAACCGGTCGTGGTGCTGGATCCCAACGCCCTAAGTCCCGATGGCACCGTCTCCCTCATGAGCCAGGAGTTCTCCGAAGACGGCCGCCTCATGGCTTACACTCTCTCCCGCAGCGGCAGCGATCTCCGGGAAATCTGGATCCGTGATATCGACACCGGCAAGGATTACGACGAAGTCCTCCACCGCACCCGCTACACTTCCATCGGCTGGCAGCGCGACGGCAGTGGCTTCTACTACAATGCCTTCCCCGAACCGGATAGCGTCGCGGCCTTGGGTGCCAACATCCACAATTGGGTATACTGGCACTCCCTCGGCACTCCCCAGACGCAGGATACCGTCGTTTACCGGCTGCCAGAAGAATCCGGCTTGGACCTTTACCCCGAAATCACCGACGATGGCCAATACCTGGTGCTTTGGACCTACCACGGCACTAGCAACCAGAACGGCATCTATTACCGCGATCTCGATACGGGAACTGCCGTGCAAAAGTTATTCGATGTCGATGAAGCCCTGTACAACGTCATCGGGAATAACGGCACAGTATTCTATATCCATTCCGATCTCGGGGCCCCCCGCGGGCGCATCATGGCCCTGGATGTGGCCCAACAGGATCAGCGCAACTGGACCGAGATCGTCGCCGAGCAGCAGGATGTCATCGACGAGGTGGCTCTGGTAAACAATCACTTGGTGGTGCAGTTCATGCACAACGCCTATGAGCAGATCAGGATTTATGATCTGGATGGCCGTTTGGTGAAAGAACTTGAACTACCCACAATGGGCGAGATCGAATACCTCTATGGCCGCCGGCAGGATACCGAGTTCTTCTTCTCCTTCATGTCCTTTCTCTATCCTGAATCCGTCTTCCGGTACGATTTCGTCACGGACCAGGTGACCCCCTTCCACATCCCGGAAATTGACGTTAACCCCGAGGATTACGAAACCACCCAGGTCTGGTACCCCTCCAAAGACGGCACCCGGGTTTCCATGTTCATCACCCACCGCAAGGGACTGGCCCTCGATGGCACCAATCCCACCCTGCTCTACGGCTACGGTGGGTATAATAAAAATATGCTGCCCTATTTCTCGCCCCATCGGCTGCTCTTCCTGGAAGCGGGCGGTGTCTATGCTATGCCCAACCTGCGCGGTGGCAGCGAATACGGCGAGGAGTGGCACCAGGCGGGCATACTCGGCAATAAGCAGAACGTCTTCGATGATTTCATCGCCGCGGCCGAGTATCTTGTTGGCCAGCACTACACCCGCCCTGAGAGGCTCGCCATCATCGGCGGCTCCAACGGCGGACTCCTTACAGCCGTCTGCATGCAGCAGCGCCCCGATCTTTTCGGCGCGGTTGTGTCTCAGGTACCGGTTACCGATATGCTCCACTATCATCAATGGACCGCCGGTGTCTACTGGACCGTGGAATACGGCAACGCCCAGTTATATCCCGAACACTTCCGGTTCCTGTACGCCTATTCACCCCTGCACAATGTCGTCGCCGATCAGGTCTACCCCCCGCTCCTGGTCACCACCGCCGATACCGACGACCGCGTCGTACCGGCCCACGCCAAGAAGTTCGTCGCCACCATGCAGGAAATGGCCGCCCCTGAGAATCCCATCCTCCTCAGGGTCCAGACCAAGGCAGGACACGGCGCCGGCAAGCCCGTCTCCAAACTCATTGCCGAATACACCGACATCTACACCTTCCTGTTCAAAAACCTGGGAATGCAGCTGACCGACTAACTTGGCCTGGCAGCCGTCGGCCTGTCTCAGCCATAGTGTTGGGAGCAGGCGAGGTCTCCTCTTCCTCTCACTTTGGGAGAGGGGGGCTGGGGGTGAGGTCTTAAATCCCCCTGCCATCTTCCACCCGCCATGTGTAACTTACCCTTACACCGATGTTTGTCCTCATATAGACCATGTAACGGGAGGTCACCATGCCGATACCCTATATCCTTGTCGAACTGATCTGAGCTTCGCCTCCCTGTAGTTACATTCTCCTGTCTCCGGACTTGAGACTTGTCCGTCCGGCCCCCTTCGTGGCTACTATCTTCCCCTGGCAGTGGTGTCTTTCCTGCTGATGGCTCATCGCTCACAGCCCACTGCTATTTTCGCGCACCACGCGCACCAGGCCAGCGACAGATCCCCGCCGCTCCGGCCAGGACATCTCCCCAAAAATGCAACCTTATCCGCTTGACAGTTGTCTAACCGCCAATGGACCAAGCGGCCCGCTAAATCACGCAAGTAGGGAGCATCATGATGAAATTCAGCCTGTGGCTATGCTGTGGTATCCTGGTCTGGATCGGCAGTGTTTCCGGCCAGGGTACCCTGGTCGATGATCGTTTTTTCTCTGTTTCCCTGGATACGGTGCGCTGGGTGGATGTCCATCTGCCCCCGGGGTATGATCCGGCGGATGGCGCCCGGCGGTATCCGGTGGTCTATTTTCTCCACGGCTGGGGCGAAGGCCATGATGATTACTCGTCCGTGGTATCCGCCTGGGAGACCCTCATCGATTCCGGCGCCATCGATCCCTCGATCCTGGTGAAGCCCGATGGAACGGTCGATCCCTGGGAAGGCAGCTGGTACACCAACTCGGAACGCTATGGCTTATTTGAGGATTATATCGCCGCCGATCTTGTAGCGTATATCGACTCGGCCTACCACGCCATCCCTGAAACCGGCAAAAGGTCCGTTTTGGGGCACTCCATGGGAGGCTATGGTGCGGTCAAAATGGGCCTGAAGCACCCCGATCTATTCCGGGGGATGGCCTCTATCTCGGGTGTCCTGGAATTTCGATCCTTCGGGGACACGCTGTTTTCATGGGTACTGGGGGAAACTGGTGGCTCGGGACCCTTCCTTCCGGACTCGAGTATCTATACCGCGATCATGTTTTCCGGTGCCGCCGCTTTCTCCCCCAATATGGATCATCCGCCTTACTATGTGGACCTCCCCATGGATACCGCCGGCTCCCGCATCGATTCAACCTTCTCGAAGTGGCTGCTCCACGACCCGGGATACCTCGCCGGACATCTGCCTCCGGATGCCAACCTGGCTCTCTATTTCGATTGTGGCACCGCGGAGGCCCTTTTATCCCCGACGGTTACCTTCGCCCACACCCTGGACTCCCTGGGAGTACCCCATCAATTCTTGCCTGTCGAAGGTGGCGGCCACGACACGGACCTGGAAAAGCGGTTCGCTACTGCCCTCATGTTCCTCGACTCGATTATGACGGGCAAAGTAAGCCCACCCTGAGCGTAGCTTTACATTATGCGGGATTTGTATGGGGAACCGAGGACATTCAGGGCGATTGCGCCGGGGAAGTTTGGGAGCTAGGGACGAAGCGGGGCAATTCTCTTATGCGTGTGCGCGATCTACTCGAAAACAGTACTCCCTATTCCATGATCTCAACTCTGATCCCCTCATCAACCATCTGCTTGAATCGTTCCGGGTACCCTTTCCCGGCCTCGTAATGCATGGGGATCGCGATGGCGGGTTGCATGGAATTGATGAGTGCGGCAGCCTGTGCTGCGTCCATCGTGAGCTTGCCCCCATCCTCGTCCAGGGGAATCAGCGCTGCCGTAATATCCTTTATCTGCTTCAGTTCGGGAATTGGACTTGTATCCCCGGCGTGGTAGATCCTCACCCCGTCGATTGTTAGAATATAACCCACATTCATGGCTTTCTTCGGATGAGCAGCTATCCATAAGAATAGCGGTTTCACATTGTACGCTGGAACAGCCTCCACTTGGATACCTTCCAGGTCGAGCGTCGTCCCCGGCCTGACCTCCACCGTATTGAGATCTCTCAGCCGCTTTACGACCGCCGGTGGGCCGATGATCACGGTTCCCTCCTCGACCAGGTGCTCGATATCCGGGAGCGACAGGTGGTCACCATGGGCGTGCGTGATGAAAATGAAATCGGCTGGTTGGGAGTCCTCGATTTCCAGGGGATCGATATATACCACCATGTCCCGGGACGCAATACGGAAACTGGCCGGGAAAAGAACCGTGGTTCTACCGAGGACCTTTATGTCCACCGCACCCCACGAGGTTAGCACCACGTTGTCGGATAGCGGCAGGCTCTCGGGGACGGGCGGTCTCGATGCGCTCCGCCTCGCTTCAAATGTAGCACAACTTGTCAGGGAGAGCACCAGCCACGTCCATAAGGACCAGGAAAGCATTCTGCGCAGTTTGCCTGCAGGACTGGGTTTATTCATCGCGGATCCCATGTTATCTGCTGTGATACCCACGATCCGAATTTAGGATTCATCCACATATGAAAGAAGTCTGATACTTCAGACTGGTGGTCGTCAGAGCATTTTATACAGGTCGCGTTCGCAGCTGGCCCCCTCTCCCTCTCTTTGCCCATTTGCCGCTTCCTGGCGGCAAGGGCGAGATTTATGTCTGAGCCTGTCCCGACCGTAGCATCAGGAGGCGGTGATATCTTTTCCTGCTGATGGCTCATGGCTCACAGCCCACTGCTATCTTTTTCGCGCACCAGGCGCACCAGGCGAACGACAAACCGCCGCCCCGGTCCTATATTCCGTCATGATGCGAGCCT
>JBHPIW010000031.1:0-27234 GCA_042568495.1 Fidelibacterota bacterium
TTTGAATGGCAACGGTAACATGGACCTGGTGGCGGCGAACTATTTTGACAATGATATATCGGTGCTGCTAAATAGCGGTACCGGCACCTTTGCCTCAAGAAATGACTACTCTCTAGGCTATTCTTATCCCGCTTCCATAATTTCTGCTGACCTGGATGGCGATGGCGACCGCGACCTTGCCACAGCAAATCTTATTGCCGACAAGGTAGGGGTGCTGCTAAATGATGGCGATGGGATCTTTGCAGGACTCACAAGTTATACTACGGCGGATGCCCCCTATTCCGTCACTGTCGCTGACCTGGACGACGACGGCGCTATGGACCTTGTGACGGCGAACCGCGGTGGAGACAACGTGTCAGTACTGCTTAATAACGGCAACGGCACCTTTGCCGCAAAAGTCGACTACGTTGCTGGAGACTGGCCTAATTCTGTTTTTGCCGCCGATTTGAACGGCGATGGCCACATGGATCTGGCGACGGCGAACAAAAACAGCAATAACATATCGGTACTGCTGAACAATGGCAATGGAACCTTTGCCGACTCGGTGAATTATGCTGTCGGAACATGGCCTTATTCTGTGTTTTCCGCCGATCTGGACGGCGATGGCGATATGGACATTGCGACCGCAACCGCGACTGCGGGCTCCAAGGTGTCGGTGCTGCTGAATAACGGCGACGGAACGTTTGGCTCCAAAACCGACTTTGCAACCGGATCGAATGCCCAATCTATATTTGCCTCTGACCTGAACGGTGACGGCAACATCGATCTGGCTACGGCTAACCAAAGCGGCCATTCCGTGTCGGTACTGATGAATACCGAACCGATCTACCAGGACTCCCTGGCCCTGGTAGCACTGTACAACAGTACTGACGGGGCTAATTGGAATAACCACACAAATTGGCTCACGACGGAGCCGCTAAATAATTGGTATGGCGTGACGGTGACGGATGGGCGGGTGACCTCACTTAACCTGTATAACAATCAACTCACGGGCGCTATCCCCGTTGAAATGGGTAACCTGACCAATTTGGAGACCTTAAACCTTAACAGTAACCAGCTCACCGACACGATTCCCGCCGAGCTGGGCAACCTGACTGCCGTGGTCTACCTGGGTTTAGGTTCGAACCAGCTCAACGGCCCCATTCCTCCCGAGCTGGGTAACCTGACTGAACTAACGGACCTGCACCTCGAATCGAACGATCTCAGCAGCGATGTCCCCAGCGAGCTGGGTAATCTGGCCAGTTTATGGTACCTGTACCTGAATGGGAATGATCTCTCCGATCTACCCGACCTGAGTGGATTGTATTCCCTGCAGCAGCTGTATGTTGCCAATAACCGGCTGACGTTCGAAGACCTGGAGCCCAACCTGACTGTGGCCGGTTCTGTTTTTTCCTACTCACCGCAAGACAGTGTAGGCATGACCATCGACACCGTCATGTATATCGAGGATGCACTGACTATGTCGGTTTCGGTTGGCGGGGATAACAATGAATATCAGTGGGTCAAGGACCAGGTCGCAATCCCAATTGCCACCAGCGACTCGTGTACAATCAGCTCGCTGCAGCTAACGGACACAGGCAGCTATATTTGCGCGGTCAGCAACACCCTCGTAACAGGGCTGACCATTTACAGCCGTCCCCTACATGTCACTGTGATGGACACGGCAGCACCGGCAGCACCGCAAGAGCTGATAGCGGTTGCCGGAAATAGTCAGGTCAGTTTGACCTGGCGACAGAATACGGAGGAGGACTTCCTGCGTTATCGCATCTATGGAGATGTTGTGCCCAATCCGACTACCCTGATCGACTCCTCATCCAGCATTACTGACACCACCAGGATCTATGATGGTCTTACCAATAATACGACTTATTATTACCGGATTACGGCGGTGGATGTGAGTCTGAATGAGAGCGATTTCTCCAACGAGGTGAGCGCCACACCGTCCGCATTTGAACAGATTGGCGACGTGATAGTCATACAACCCGGACCAGGAGACGGCAAGGACGCTTACGTGCACAGTGGCAATCCGACAACAAACTATGGCACGGACATCAGTATGTATTTCGGGGGCTGGCCGATGAGTGATACGACGAACCTGTATATCCAATTCGACCTGACCACTCTCGCGCCATTTACGGAAATCACATCCGCAAGACTAGACCTATACCAAATGGGCCAGAATGGATGGATGTCCTATGATTACGGGGCATACAAGATAAATGAAGCCTGGGATGAATCCACGATTACGTGGAATACCCAGCCAGCCTCACAGGCCAATCCGATGACCACTTTCTTCGGTGGTGATTGGGCGGATGATGTCATGCACCGCTGGCGTTCAATCCATGGTCTTGAGTATCTCGTACAGCAATGGATCGATGATCCCGCCGGTAATTACGGATTGGTTATCCGAGCGGTAAATGAGCTCTACGGCGCACCCCGAGTGGGGAGTTCCGATCAATCAGAATTGATGGTACGTCCCAAGTTGGTGATCAACAGTCCCGGGACCGGTTTTGCAGGGGTAGTAACAGACCAGCAGACAGAAGAGCCGATCGAGGGGGTGGTCCTGGGTGCCTACCGGGGAGATGAGACCGTACCCTACGCGGAGGACACCACCGATGTAGCGGGGGCATATGTACTCTCGGTAACCTTCCCGGATACATATGACATTCGAGTCAAAGGAAAGAACGGCTATCTCCCCTATCTGGCTGCAGAACAGGTGGTCGGTGAAGGAGAGTATGTTGCAATGGACATCAGTCTCGAGCCGAATGCACACGCGATTGCCGGAACCGCTACGGAGATCTGGACCCTGGCTGATAGTCCTTACATCATCGTGGGGGATATTGTGGTGCCGGCGATGGGGGAACTAGTAATCGAGCCGGGGGTGGAAGTGAGGTTCCACGGACATTATCCGTTCATCGTGGAAGGAACCCTGCGGGCAGAAGGAACGGAGACGGACAGCATACTGTTCACGAGAGATGAGGCCACGGATGAGAGCCGGGGTGCGGGGATCAGATTCAACAGTTCTTCGACAGATACCAGTATTCTGGCTTACTGTATCATCGAGTACGGCAACGCAGACAACGGATTATGGGATAGCGCCTACGAGGACAGGGGCGGTGGTGTATACTGTAACAACACGAACCTAGTGATCAGGAATTCCCACATAAGGAACAACCGCGCTACAACCGGGGGAGGCATTTATGCCTACATGTATGACGGTCCCAGCTTGCTCATCCGGGATAATGTCATTGAGAATAACGTGTCCTTCGCACATGGATATTATGCCTGTGGTGGTGGGGCCATTGCCATCGATTGGGGCACATCCAACGTTGTCGTCGCCAACAACCTGGTGATCGCCAACACCTTCACGGGAGAAAACATCGGGAATTCCGAGGGCGGCGGTGCCTTTCACTTGGGTTGGGGAAACGCCACCGTGATGAATAACACGATCTATGGCAACTGGAGTCCCAAGGGATCGGGCATCCATTCCTACGGGGACTTTGATGGAGCCCTGCTCAACAACATAGTCTGGAACAACGACGGGAGTATTCACGGAGACCAGATCGTCATACAGGTCAATGAGTACGAACCCGCGATTCCCGAAGACTTAGCCATTCATTACAACGATATCCAGGATGCCGCCATCGTTGTAACCGTTCGCGAGTACCTGGCGGAAGGACTCGAATACACGGCAGGCATTGGCAATATTGACGCGGATCCCGTGTTTGCCGATTCGCTGCAGGGTGATTTCCACCTCCAGACGGAATCCCCGGCGATTGACAGCGGCCGGTTCCATCAGCTGATCAACGGGATCCTGATCCAAGCGCCTGCCACGGACTTCGACGGCAACGTCCGGCCTAATCCGGTGCATTCCAACTCGGATATGGGAGCCTTTGAAAATGCAGATGGAGTGACGAATCCCAACGGCATTCCGGTAGCGGCGGCGGATACTGTAAGCGTGACAGAAGATGAGGCCATGATCCTGGACATATTGGCGAATGATCTGGACCCGGACTACGATCCCCTCATGGTGCAGGCTATCGACACCCTCCTAACCGTTGGATCCGTCGAGATTGATGCCGGAGCAATGTCCGTGACCTACACGCCTGCGAGTAATTTTTACGGAGCGGACAGTTTCGCCTACGTAATCGGCGATGACTTCGGCGGCCTGGATACAGGGAAAGTGCTGGTGAATGTCCTGCCGGTGAACGATCCGCCGATATTCATTGCCGTATTACCGGATACGAGTTTCGCTGAGGACGATACGTTGTTCATCCCGTTCGCCAGATGGCATAACCTCGTGGAGGATCCGGAGCACCCGGATACCTTGCTAACGTGGAACATTTTCGGCAACGATCCTATCTCGGTGATCTATCGCACGCTCGGATTCGTCCTGAGGCCACCGATGAACTGGTGGGGCGGTGACAGCATATCGATCGTGGTGAGTGATGGGTATCTGAGTGACACTACTTCCTGGTTCCTGTTGGTAACTCCGGTGAACGATCCGCCGGTGGTGGTCCAGGCGACGGGTATCGATATTGCGGAAGGTGACACTGTGACCATTACCAACGAACAACTGCTGGTTACCGACCCGGACAACTCCAACGCAGAGTTGACCTACTCGCTGCAGCTGCAGCCCTCGGTGCTCAACGGTGTGTTCCTGGTGAACGGCGAGGTGCTGCTGGATACGGGCACCTTTACCCAAGCGGACATCGACAGCGCACGACTGAGGTTTGCCCATAACGGGAGTGAAGCGGTGCTTGACAGCATCGGTTTCGATATCGCGGATACATCCGAGGCCATGACCTGGATCCCCTACTTCGAGATCCGGATCACACCGGTGAATGATCCACCGTTTGCATTCGATCTGTTTGATCCTCCTGACAGTGCCTACATCATGATCGACCACACAACAGTGAGCGAGGGGCTACGATTTGACTGGGAGCCTTCCGGCGACGTGGACAGCGACACGGTCTGGTACACGTTCGCTCTTTCGGGTGATCTCCTATCGCCTATAATTCCCGACACCTTCGTGACGGTAGACTCGATCGTGGTGCCCTATCAGGCCATAGTTATGGCCGCCACATTGCTGGGTGATACGGTGTACGCCGGTACCTGGACGGTGCTGGCTTTCGACGAAAGCGACACTACCTGGGCGAACAACGGCCCGCATTTCATTACGATCCATGTCAGTGCTTCGCTGCTGGGGCTGTACGCAGCCAATCTACTCCCGGAAGAGTACGCGCTGCATCAGAACTATCCCAATCCGTTCAATCCCAGCACCACCATCCGGTATGACCTGCCGGAGGCGGCGGATGTGAGGCTGGTGATCTACGACATGCTGGGCCGGGAGGTGGTGCGGCTGGTGCGGGGCCGCCGGGAAGCGGGGCATCACCAGATCATCTGGAATGGACGCATGGCCGATGGCCGGGAGGTGCCGTCGGGGGTTTATATCGTACGGATGGCGACACCGACGTATACCAAGTCGATGAAGATGGTGCTGCTGAAGTAGCGAGAACTTGTAGCTCGTAACTTGCATCCTGAAACTGAAAAAGCCCCGTTCTGCGGGGCTTTTTCGCGCACCTCGTGCACGAGGCCCTCGCGCACCAGGCGAACGACAAGCCAATTTCCTTTACCTATATTCCCCGCGCCGGAAGAATCCGGCATGGAAAGGAGGTTGGATGAATGAAAACGACATTTCAACAGGCCTTGCAGTTCCTCCGAGGAGACTTGCCAGCCATCCACCACCTTCCCGTCGGGAGCTTTTTTCAAATCGTTGAATTTTGTATGGGTTTTGTCGACTTTTTCACCGCGGCGAATCGGGATAGTGGTGCCGGGCATGGTGGGTGAGAATTGACGCAGTGCAGCGTGGTATCCCGACCTATCCATTACAGAGGAAAAGCCCCAATCAAGTGGGCTTCAATCATGATATGCGGGACCGACCCCGACATTCGCTTCGCTCAGTCGGGGCAGGCTCGACTCGAACCCGCGACCTTCCCGACGCGCCTTGCGGCGGTCGGGACGTTCTAACCAGAGTTGGACTACTCCTTTTGGATTAGTCTTTGGATCAGTTCCCGACGCCATTTCTTGAGTTGTTTTTCCCTTTTGAGAGCATCGGCCCTAGTAGTGTATGCTTCCTGATGAATCAGTTTCCAAGGGCCTTTGCCTTTTGTGTAGGTAGAGCGGTCTTCAGCGTGGCGCTTGAGTCTTTCATTCAGGTTTCGAGTCTGCCCAATGTAGAACTTTCCTTCGGGATTTTGGAGGATGTAGACAGTGTAATCGGGCATGAGATGAGGAAGCCCCACTGGGGTGGGGCTTCATTTCGCTTTGCGGGACCGACGGGACTCGAACCCGCGACCTCCGGCTTGACAGGCCGGCGTTCTAACCAAAGCTGAACTACGGTCCCAACGCTCCGAAACTTAAGACCATTCTTTAGAGAAGACCATGGGTAGTATTATTCGACCCTTCCAGTCTGGCCGGTAAAGAACGGGATTGTGAAACTGGAACTGAAAACCGGGGCTATTTCTGCTCCGGCTCAGGTTTTTTGGGCTTGTAGATGATAGCGAGAGGGATTATCACCAGGTAGCCGATGACCAGCAACACCGGAGCTAGAGTCACAGATTGAAAAGCGGTTGCATCACCAAGGGCCATGATAATATAGGCCAGGATGATGAGCACTATGCCCCCCAGGAAGATGAGATAATTCGTCCTGGTGAAGTCCCATTCTCCGAAAATCGTGAGGTGTTTCTGTTTCTTATCTTTCGCCATGAGCGGCGGAAGTTACACGACCCGGATTAGGCAGTCAAGCAGGGCTTATATGAAATAATAGTGACTGGAGGTTGAATTGTGGTTTCATCCGAGGGTAAGTTCAGCACCCAAATATGCAACTGAATCTCTGGAAAGATGTGCGGATTAGATGGGCTGGGGGCGGTATTATCGGTGTAATTATCGCCATCTGGACTTTTCGCTACCTGGTGCTCAGTTGGCCGATTCCGGTGATATTCAGGGATTCCATACGGATAAGCGAGGGTTCCTCGGCTTACCATGTTGCCAAACAGCTAAAGGAGGATGGATTCATACCCAATGAGAGTCTGTTCGTGAATGCCGTGCGGCTTATGGGCGGAACCAGATCAATCAGAGCGGGGAATTTCCAGATCTTCAACGCCCGGCATATTGGTGACTTGGCAAAGCAAATCCTTCGGCCGCGGCCAGTAGAATTCACGATCACGCTGCCGGAGGGACTGACCCGGGGGCAAATCGCACAGTTTATCGCCTTGAAGTATCCCATTGATACAGGTCGCTATCTGGCGTTAACCGGAAGCCGTGAATTTCTCGAAAAGATTGGCCTTGACATTCCAAGTCTGGAGGGGTATCTATTCCCAAATACTTATCGAATTCAGAATGGCAGTACTGAAGAAGAAATTATCGAGATGATGGTCAGGCACACACAACAGGCACTGTCGGAGGGAATCATTCAGCGGGGCAAGCGACTGGGTCTGGACGAACACGAAATACTCACCATGGCCTCGATCATTGAAGGGGAAGCTCAGATCGATACGGAACGAACCATTATATCTGCAGTATATCACAACCGTTTACGGCGGGGGATGCGCCTTCAAGCAGATCCAACGGTTCAGTATGCCATTCCGGGCGAGCCGCGGCGGCTGCTATACAGAGACTATGATTATCCTTCGGAATACAATACCTATCTCCATAAGGGATTGCCCCCGGGGCCGGTAAACAATCCAGGGATCGCATCCATTCAAGCGGCGGTGAGTCCGGCAGAGGTGGATTACCTGTATTTCGTTGCCGAGGGACAGGGACGACACATCTTTACGAATACACTGGAGGAACACAACCGGGTGGTTCAACAACTCAGACAACGGGATTGAGCGATTGAAACGACAATTGATCGGACACCATGGAAATGAAGTGATATGACCTTGAAGGATTTGAATTCTATTCAGGCCGAGGCGGTGGAATATGTTAATTCCCCGGTGCTGATATTTGCCGGTGCGGGTAGTGGAAAGACGCGTGTTTTATCCTACAAGATTGCATATCTGGTTGAAAAGCTGGACATACTCCCGAACAATATCCTGGCGGTTACCTTTACCAATAAGGCCGCCAAGGAGATGCGCACTAGGGTGGAATCTCTGCTGCACAAGCGTGGAAAACCCAAAAGCAAGTCAGCCGGATATAATCCCATCATCCTGCCGGGTGGAACATCGGATGTACATGTGGGGACTTTCCACTCGATCTGTGCGCGCATTCTACGGCAGGAAATTCACCGCCTGGGGTACCAGCGTGATTTTGTTATCTACGATGTGGATGACCAGGAACGCCTGTTAAAATCCGTGCTGGAGCAGAACGATTACGATTTGGACCTGTATCCGCCCAAGGCATTCCGGGCTCGCATCAGCCGGGCGAAGAATCGTATGCTATCGCCCAGCCAGGCAGCGGAATTGGCAAGCGGCATGGACGCGAAAGTGCTGGTATCGATATATGAGGAATACCAGCGTGCGCTGAAGGCCAACAATGCGGTCGATTTCGATGATCTGCTACTGCTTCCCCTGACTATCTTCGAGAACCATCCGCGCATCCTGGGGCGTTACCGCCGGCAATTCCAATACATCCTGGTGGATGAATACCAGGACACCAATCGGGCTCAATTTGAATTCGTCAGGATGCTGGCTGAAAAGCACCGCCGGATCTGCGTGGTAGGGGATGACGATCAGTCAATCTACACGTGGCGCGGAGCCGATATCACAAACATCCTGAGTTTCGCAGACGTGTTCAAGGATGCCAAAGTCTTCAAGCTGGAGCAGAACTACCGCTCTACATCGGTAATTCTGAAGGCAGCCGGTGCGGTGGTGTCGTTGAACAAGAATCGAACCCCAAAGACACTCTGGACTGAACGCGATGGGGGTGACCTGCTGCGGATCATCCCGGCTATGGATGAGCGGCAGGAAGCGGAGTACATCTATAGATATATCCAGCACGAGATCTTGGAGGAGAAACGGCGTTTCAGGGATATCGTAATCCTCTACCGGACGAACGCCCAGAGCCGGGTGATTGAGGATATACTTCGTCGGCGGGGGATGGCGTACACGATCGTTGGGGGAACGAAATTTTACGATCGCAAGGAAGTGAAGGATGTGCTGGCCTACCTGAAGCTGTTGGTGAATCCCGATGATTCGGTTGGGTTGGAGCGGATCATCAACTTCCCGCCACGAGCGATCGGTGATACTTCCCTGCGGCGCTTGAAAGCCTACGCCCGTGAAAAACAGGTGTCATTATTCGAGGCCCTGGATTATGGACAGGAAGCGGGAGTCCAGGCGAAACAGTCGCAGGCCATGGGGGAGTTCAAAGCCCTCATCGCGCGGTACCGTGATCTGGCGTTGAAACCGGCAAAAGATGTGGAGCAGAGCCGGCGTCTGGCCGGTGAGTATGTTGCTGGTCTCAAGCCGGGACAGGAAGGCACCCTGGGGATTGCGGAGGTGGTCACCGCCTTATTGGAGGAGGTGGGGATCGTAGAGCACTATCGTCGGCAGGAATCCAGTGAGGCCCGAGACCGGCTGGAGAATATCAACGAGCTGGTCCGGAGCATCGAGGAATATCACGATGAGAATGAGGGGGCTACACTGCGGGAGTTCCTTGAAGATGTGGCCCTGCTCACGGACATCGACCGCTGGAATGATGACACGAATGCCGTAACTCTCATGACCCTGCACAGTGCCAAAGGCCTGGAATTTCCGGTGGTGTTCATGGCGGGGATGGAGGAAGGCTTGTTTCCCCTGATCAGGTCCGATGAGGAGGTCATCGATGATGAGGAGGAGCGGCGCCTGTTCTACGTGGGGCTGACCCGAGCTCAGGACAAGGTGTACCTGACGTATGCCATGCATCGACGTCGGTGGGGGAGTGAAGAGATGAACGGTATCATGAGCCGTTTCATCCGGGAGCTGCCGGAAGAGCTGCTCCTGCAGCGTGTAGTTCGTGACACGGCAGCGGAGGCCGGGACCGGTGGGAAGGCAGCCGACAAAGTACGCGACGGGAAACCGGTGCGGCGGAAGGCGATAATCAACCGGGTACTGGACGACTACGTGGTGGGGGCGTGGGTCGAGCACAAGATGTTCGGCAAGGGGCAGATCACGGCCAGGGACGGTTTGGGGGATAACCTGAAGCTGACCGTGAAATTCGATGGCGGGCAGGTGAAGAAGCTGGTCGCCCGCTATGCCAATCTCAATCGCTTGTAATAGTTACACATTAGATAGGCGCTGAGGCGTTTTCCCTGATCGCAGCAGGGAACCGAATCAACCGCGGGATATCCTGATCATATAAGGAGAGACTGATGCCATGCTGGGAAAAAAGGAGTGGCAGGTCGGGATTTGCAGCCGTAACTTTGTTGCGATTGAGTCTCATTAAGGATAGTTATGCAAGTTACTCAAGAGCACCTGGAAAAATTCAAGGAAGCATTGCGGGAGGAAGACCTGCGGCTTACATCCCAGCGGCGGGCGATCCTTGAGGACATGCTGGCGAGCGATGAGCACCGGGAGTGCGATGACATCTATTTCTCGCTGAAGGAGAAGGGGATGTCCGTATCGCGGGCGACGATCTACCGGACACTGGAGCTGCTGGAACAGGTGGGCTTCGTGCGCAAGTTGCAGATTGGTGACGGACGGGCGCGGTACGAGAACCGGCTTACCACGGCGCACCACGACCACCTCATCTGCCTGCGGTGCGGGAAGATCGTGGAATTCGTGGACCGGCAGATCGAGCGGCGGCAGCAGGCGATCAGCGAGGAATACGGCTTCGAGCTGGTGCGGCACAGCCACCATCTGTTCGGTTTATGCGAGAATTGCAGGAACGGGGATGCCTGAATACCAAGGACATAGTCGACAGGTACGCCGTCCGAAGAGGCAGGGGCACCGACGTGGTCATCGTGGAGGCGGGTGGAAGCGATCCGTCATCGCGTTGGTGGGGAATCCCAACGTGGGGAAGTCGGTAATCTTCGGTTATCTGACGGGGCGGTACGTGACGGTGTCCAATTATCCCGGGACCACGGTGGAAGTTGTACGGGGGAAGCTGGCCGGTGATCGTGATCCCCGTCAACGGGGACCGGGTCGGCGGCGACAAGCACAATCCAAGCACTATGAGAGGGAAACCTACGAGTCCGGTCCGCGGCACCGGCACTGGGAGTGGGAGGTTATCGATACACCAGGAATCAACAATTTCATTCCATCGAGCGAAGACGAGGTAGTGACGCGGGACATTCTGCTGGATCAGAGTCCCGAGCGGATCGTGCAGGTGGCGGATGCCAAGAACCTGCGGCGGGGTCTGCTGTTGTCGCTGCAGTTGGCGGAGATGGGTCTGCCGTACACCCTGTGCCTGAACATGATGGACGAGGCGCGGGACCGGGGCATCCAGGTGGACGGGAAGGCCTTGTCGGAGGCGCTGGGGGTGCCGGTAGTGGAGGCGGTGGCCACGCAGAAAGCCGGTCTGGAGGAACTGCGGCGGCAGGTTCTGAAAGAGCCTGAGACGCTGCCGGATCTGGAGGTGGCGTATGCGGAGCCCATTGAACGGGGGGTGGCGGAGCTGACACCCCTGCTGCCGGCAACGAGCATCGCTCCCAGGGCCTTGGCGCTGATGGTGCTGGCGGGGAGGGATGAGTTTATGACCCGGCTGGAATGTGTGGTGGACGAGGCCACCCTGGAGACCATTCAAAGTATTGTAGAGCGAACACGCCGGGCCTTCACGCGGAGTGTCACGGTGGAGATCACCCAGGCACGGATGCGGGCAGCCACACGGCTGATGGAACGGGTGACGGTGCAGCGGGAATCACGGCTGGGCGCGCTGGTGAAGTGGCTGGGCCGGGCGGCGATGCATCCCGTGGGGGGCTTTGGATTCGTGGCGGTGGTGCTGGCGGGGATGTACTATTTCGTAGGCGTATTCGGCGCGGGGACGCTGGTGGACTGGTTGGAGAGAGGCCTGTTCGGGACATATATCGTGCCGGGAATAACCAAGGTGGTGGAGGCGATCCTGCCCTGGCCATTTTTGCAGGACCTGCTGGTAGGCGAATTCGGGCTGCTGAGCATGGCGCTGTCGTATTCCATCGCCATCGTGCTGCCCATCGTGGGGACGTTCTTCATCGCATTCGGATTGCTGGAGGATTCGGGGTACCTGCCGCGGCTGTCGGTGATGATGAACCGGGTCTTCAAGGCCATGGGTCTGAACGGCAAGGCGGTGCTGCCCATGGTGCTGGGCCTGGGGTGTGACACCATGGCGACCATGACTACGCGCATCCTGGACAGCCGCAAGGAACGGCTGATCGTGACCTTACTGCTGGCGCTGGGAGTACCGTGCTCGGCGCAGCTGGGGGTGATCCTGGGCATGCTGCAGGGTGTATCGCTGGGGGCATCGATGCTGTGGGCGGGAATCGTGCTGGGTACGATCTTCGCGGTGGGCTACCTGTCATCGAAGGTGATACCGGGTCAGGCGTCGGACTTCCTGCTGGAAGTGCCGCCGCTGCGGAGGCCGGTGCTGGGGAATATCCTGGTAAAGACCATGGCCCGGCTGGAATGGTACCTGCGGGAAGCGGTACCGCTGTTCTTTCTGGGAACCTTGATATTATTCGCGCTGGACAAACTGGCGCTGCTGGTGTGGATCGAGGATGCTACCGCTCCCTTGATCCAGAGTTTCCTGGGGCTGCCGAAGGAGGCGACGGCAGCGTTCATCATGGGTTTTCTGCGGCGGGACTATGGGGCGGCGGGGCTGTTCCTGCTGGCGCGGAACGGGCAGCTGGATCCGATCCAGACGCTGGTGAGCCTGGTGGTGATCACCCTGTTCATGCCGTGCATCGCCAACCTGTTCATGATCATCAAGGAGCAGGGCTGGAAGGTGGCGCTGGGAATGGCGGCGTTCATCCTGCCCTTCGCGCTGTTGATCGGGGGCGCGGTAAACTGGATATTGCGATTGTTCAACGGGGTGCTGTGATGACGACGTGTCCCCTGTGCGGGTACGAGTTCGACGGGCAGCAGGAGAACTGCCACAGCAGCTGTCCGTTCAACCAGCACTGCAACATGATCATGTGTCCCGCCTGCGGGTACGAGTTCGTGGAAGAGTCAAAGATTGTCAACCTGGTCAAGTCGCTGTTGACGCGAAAGAAAGAGAAGAACCATGGAATCACATCTGATAGATGAAATCCTGGAAGCGGTGTGGGAGGCTGAGGAGACGGGTCAGAGGGAAGCGGCCAAACTGGAGGTTGTCTGTCCCCACGACGTGGAGGAATTCGACCTGCCCTCAAGTTTGAAAGAGATGGAAAAAGAGGGGCTGCTGGCGCTGGAGGGGAAGGAAGTGGTATTCACCGATCAAGGCCGGGAGCGGGCGCGGAACCTGATCCGGCGGCACCGTTTAGCGCAGCGGCTGCTGATGGACGTGCTGGACGTTTCGGAGCAGGAGAGCGAGGACCTGGCGTGCCGCTTCGAGCACATTTTGAGCGAGGAGGTGACGGAAAAGGTGGCGGCGTTTCTGGGTCACCCGCAGGTGGATCCCAACGGGAAGCCGATTCCCGCGGGGGAAATCCCACCGGAGTCGGCGGAGTACATGGCGCCGCTGATCCATAGGCTGACGCGGCTGGAGGTGGGGAAGTCGGCGCGGGTGGCATTCCTGACGCCCAGCTTCCACAAGCGGTTCGACCGGCTGGCGGCGTTCGGGATCAATCCCGGGGCGGAGCTGAACCTGCACCAGCGGCGGCCGGCATTCGTGGTGCGGGTAGGGGAGACGGAACTGGCGCTGGATCCGGAGATTGCGAATGAGATATTTGTGAGGGAGATGTAGGGCACCCGTTAGCGGTTGGGAAAGGAATATGCCTCGATGTCTCCTGGCCAGAAGGTGTCATAGACAATATCGGAGTTTCCATTGTTGATGGAAGGCAGGTAGTCCTCGGACCATCCTGTAATCAAGAGCGAGCCATCGGAACTCCAGGCAAGATGATTAATCCCCGATATGTAGTCCTGAAAGCGAACGGTAGCACCGTAGCTGCCATCGGCGTCAAACATAAAGATAACTCCATATTGGCTGACCTGATCAATCCCACCGTAGAATATCGAACCATCCGGAGCCGCTAGAATGCAGCGGATGCGTTCATCCATAACCGTGCGTTCCGTATGCCAGATAACCTGGTTGTCCACAAGCTTATACAAGGAGAAGATATCCTGATCATACCAGTACCAGGAAGCCAGATAGATATTATGGAGGTAATCGGTAGCTACTAAATAGTTGCCTCTGAAATAGTAGTTGCCATCATCATCAAACGTCCATTCAATGCTACCTGTCGCTACGGATAGGCATTGCAGCTCCCCATTGCCCGAAATGAGCAGCTGATCATCCCGGTAGAAGCTGAGGTCATACCCCAGATTCACAGGGATTGACGTCTCGTGAGAGACGGACCCATCATCCTGAACAAAAAGGATCTTCCGGTTATTCTGATCGGGAGCGGCAGCGACAGCGACCAGACCGTCTGAGCGTCTATCGGCCGAAAGAATCCAGCCGTCGATGTCGGTCCACCAGATCAGTTCCCCGTCGATAGTCGTGCGCAGCAGAAATTCGAAATCGGTGCCCTCTCCCAGAAAGTGTACCGAACCTGCGACGATGAGATCACTCTCCGTAGTCAGCCAGGCGTCGTGGACAAAGATTTCCCTCGAGCCATCGAATTGATCGAATCTGATCAACCGGTGCTGATGCGATTGATCAACCGTATTCACAGAAATAACATGAAGACCATAGGGGAACAAGTAATCGGGATAGAATTCCATATGCCCGGTTGAGCTGCCGATGACCAGGACCGTGTCGGGGTGAAGATTGAGCAATTTCATACCCTGCTCATAGTTCCCCGTCCCAAACAGCTTCAAATCGCCATGGATAATATCCGTGACCTGCAGGGATATCTTCTGCTCATAGAGCACACCGGGATCCGATGCCAGTTGAACATTGCTATAATGCCAACCGGTGGCCGAGTAGTTTTCCCGTTGCGGATCTACCAGCACCGCTATTTGCTCACCGGGTTGGAGGGTGCCTGCCACAGGCCAGAAGCGAAGCATGATCGGATTATCCTGGCTGATATTCCAGGATACGGGATCGGAATAGCGGTTAACCAGATGGAAGACGCCATACTTCACGTGGGCATCAAAGTTCCAGCCCCAATGATCAGAGTCGGTTCCCTTTGACCGCGTAATATCCAGGGTACGGCGGCTGAACTGTAGGGGCAGGATATCACTGAGTGCGGCATTGCCGACCTCATCAACAGCGATAGCCAGGGCAAGATAGCTGGTATCGATGACGGATGGATCGGGAGTCCAGGTCGTCGACCAGGGTTTGGAAGTTGCATGGTAGACGATGGAATCATTGACGACGAAATCTACCGATTTGACCGCCTCATTATCGCTAACGTCCACCTCGAGTTTCAGTTCGAAGAAGGCGATATCGTTATAGGTGTCGCAGGTCAGTTCTACGGAGGGGGGTGTGGTATCATCGATTTCAGGTTCAGCAATTTCTTCGCATCCCCAGCAGAGTAGGGATAGAATCACAGCCAAGGGTGTCAGATTCAGTGTTGTTTTCATAGCGAAATACTGCTAGTTAAAAATGACGCATCGAAAGAATAAACCCGTTAATTTGTAATATAAACATGGTAGGTGGGGTGAAAAAGGAAAAATTAATCGATTGGAGAGGGGGATTTTCAAGCGCCAGTCAGAGATCGGATGCTCGGAAGGATAATAAGCAGGCGGCCTATGATAAAGAGGGAACGTGGGTTATGAAGTGGTGGCACTCACCCCCCTTACTTTCGAACGCCTTGATCTTGCTACCTTTTGGTGGACACTGTAAGAAGTCATAGATTATCATGATTGCAGGAGGTATCTATGATGGAGGAGCGAGCCTCCCGGCGGCAGTTTACCCGGGAGTTCAAGGTTGAGGCGGTGGAGTTGCTTTTGCGTGGTGATAAGACGGGAGTGGAGGTAGCCCGGAACCTGGGTATCCGGGTTGAGTTGCTGTACCGCTGGAAGAACGAATACCTCAACAGCACTGAACCCGCGTTTCCCGGCACCGGCCATCTGGCCGACCCGGAGGACGAGCGGATCCGCCAGCTGGAGCGCGAACTGGCCGGTGTGAAGGAGGAACGCGACATCTTAAAAAAAGCGTTGGCCATTTTCTCAAAGACACCCAGATGAAATACCGTTTCATCGCCCAGTACCGCTCTGCGTTTGGTGTGGAGAGGATGTGCCAGGTGTTTGCGGTCAGTCGGAGCGGATTCTATCGCTGGCATCAGGGCACTGAGAGTGCACGGGCCCTTGAAAATCGCCGCTTACTGGGTCATATCCGGCAGATTCACGCGGCCCACCACGGCCGCTACGGTAGTCCCCGAGTCACAGCCGAACTGCAGGATCGAGGTCACGCATGCAGTCGGCCCCGGGTAGCCCGGATCATGCGCAGCAACGGCCTGCAAGCCCGCTGCCGGCGCCGGTTCAAGGTGACGACCAACTCCCGGCATAAGTATCCTGCCGCGCCGAATCTGCTGAAGCAGGTGGTCGGGATCGAGGTCCCCCAGCGCATCTGGGTCTCGGATATCACCTATATCAGCACCCTGGAAGGGTGGCTGTACCTGACGGTGGTCATGGACCTGGTGACCCGCAGGATCATCGGTTGGGCCATGAGTGACCGGATGTCTGCCGACGCGACCACCATCCCGGCCTTCCGGATGGCCCTTGATAACTGTCCGCCCCGGCCGGGACTGATCTTCCATTCGGACCAGGGTGTGCAATATGCCTGTGATGAATTCGTGTCACTTCTGAATGACTATAAGGTGGTCCGAAGCATGAGCGGCCGGGGCAACTGCTATGATAACGCGGTGGCGGAGAGTTTTTTCCATACCCTTAAAACGGAGCTGGTCTACCACGAACGATACATTACCCGCGTGGAAGCCAGGCGCAGTCTGTTCGAGTATATAGAGGTCTTTTATAACCGGTCCAGGAGGCATTCAACCCTAGGATATAAATCCCCGGTAGAATACGAAGACTTGAGGCTTAATCAGGCAATATGACTTCTCGGTGTGTCCATTTTTTTGTAGCAAGATCACCTTGAGATAACCCTCCCCCTGGTCCCCTCCCTATTGAAGGGAGGGGGAAGGAGAAATTCCTTGTATATCGTTATTTATAACTATCAAGTTTAACTTTAAATAATATATCCTACTATTGTATCATAATGAACGATAATTCCAGCCGCTCTAGCCAGTATGGTCTTGAGCCAGATGGGCTTCCTACTCTCCCGATTAAACCTCATACCGAAGTGAAACACAAGATTGTGCAGGAGTATCTGTCGCTCTTCACCCAATCAATGAAGAAGAAATGGGGTAAATTGGTTTATTTGGATTTGTTTGCTGGTCCAGGAAGATCGGAAATAGATGGATCGCAAAGAATCATATCTGGATCCCCCCTACTAGCGCTCGAGATAAAACAATCCTTTGATTGTTACATCTTTTGCGAGAAAAAGAAAGAAAATATCTCTGCACTAGAAAATCGGGTCGAGAGCATGCACCACCCTTCCGATGTACATTTCATCATAGGCGATGTGAACGCCAACGTTGAGAAAGTATTGAAAGCTTGTCCTGCATATAGTCAGACGAATACAGTATTGGGACTTTGCTACGCTGATATTTTTGGATTAAGTGATCTCAGTTTTAGTACAATTCAGCAGCTTGCTAACAGACGGATGGATTTTATCATCCTGATACCGACAGAAATGGATGCAATTCGCAATTTGCGTATAAATTATTTGGACCCAGATAATCATATACTCGATGATTTCTTTGGGACAGATGATTGGAGGAAGAAGTGGCCGGATGAAGAATCAAGAGGAACCACCTTTTCAAAGTTTATGATTAAGTTTTATGAAGAACGAATGGGCGAGTATAACTATAGATATGGAGGTAATGAGTTAATTAGATCGACAAATCGGAAACGGTCCCTGTATAGACTTGGCTTCTTCAGTGAACACCCTCTCGGTGAAAAGTTCTGGAACCTAGCGAAACAACATCACCAGCAAAACTTGTTTAATTAGAAATAGCATTAGGATTAGACATGGCAGCTTCCTCAGCAATTGAGTGGACGGAATCAACCTGGAATCCCGTAACGGGCTGCAGCAAGGTCAGTAGTGGGTGCAAGAACTGCTACGCCGAGCGGATGGCCCTGCGGCTGCAGGCCATGGGTCAGCCAAGGTATCGCAACGGATTCGAACTGACGCTGCATCGTGACCTGGTGCCCCTGCCGTTGAAGTGGAAAAAGCACCAGATGATCTTCGTGAACTCCATGAGCGATCTGTTCCATGAAGATGTGTCCGCCGAATTTATCCAATCCGTATTTGAGATCATGAATCTTGCCTCCCAGCATACCTTCCAGGTGCTCACCAAACGCACGGACCGGCTGCGTGAACTTAGTCCAGAACTGATATGGACCGAGAACATCTGGATGGGAGTGACGGTTGAGACAGCGGAGTACGCCGACCGTATCGAGGACTTATTGCACACCAATGCCAGGGTGAAATTCCTGTCGCTGGAGCCGCTGTTGGATTCGCTACGGGAGGTGCCGCTGAAGGGTGTGGATTGGGTCATCGCGGGGGGTGAATCGGGTCCCGGAGCCAGGCCCATGAAAGCGGAGTGGGTGACGGAGATCAGGGATCAGTGTCTTGTGCTGGGCATTCCGTTCTTCTTCAAGCAGTGGGGTGGGGTCCATAAGAAAAAGGCAGGGCGAGAGCTTGAAGGCCGGGAGTGGGATGAGATGCCTGTTGGAGGAATTCTGCAACCGGCACTTTGAGATAGTACAATAATTGTTGGTGAAATAAATGGGGGTATTATGAGAAAAATCGCAAATCAGAGACCGTTGATTTGGCTGCTGATGCTGTCATCTCTCTTTATCATTGCTAGTGGTATCATGGTTTCATCTTGTGAGGAATCATTGGACCCAACTAATGGTAATAATGAGCCGGATAATGGGATTGCTCCGGGAGATACGGTTATTTCGCTTCCTTGGGGCATGGAGGATGTAAGCCTTGGGCATGATAATCCGTATCATCTCGTTCTTGTTCGGAATCACGCGGAGATCCCTTTAACTGTTCGAGTGGAATTTGAAGAGGAGTGGTTGACCGTTTATCCAGACTCCTTGGGGCTACAGGTAGAGGAATCAGAACGCTTCTGGCTCCTAGCCAACAGGCGCACCATACCGGAGGGGGATTATTCAGGAACTTTGCGAATAGAGCCAGACGCAGGGGCCTCGCTCAGCCTGCAGATATCGATACAAGTTCCTACGATAGACAGTCCTTATAAGCTATTTGGAACGCCAAATCTAGAGTTCGGCAGTCAGATTCTACCCCTGGATGATGGTGGTGTAATCATTCTTGGCGGTACCTATCTTCATCTTCGCGATCTTCCTGATCCAGGAATATGGAAAGGTTTGATAATAGCAAGGTTAGATGCCCAGAACGAATTATTATCACAAGTGGTTATTGGCGATAGTGCCGGATTATATCCGCACGCCACATTTGGGGCCTTGAGCGGATCCGAGAGTATCATTGTTGTGGGCTATTTCAGGAGTAATCAAAAAATATTCATCAAAAAGCTATCCTTTGCGGGCGAAATAATCAGCAGCCAGATCTATGGAGAAGGTGAGGTGATTGCCGGTGTGCAGGATGAAGCTGGAATGATCTCCATCCTGTTGAAACTGACGGATCAAACTCAGCAGACAATCGTGAACCTGGATAATGATGGTACAGTAACGGGCCAATTTGATGTTCAAGAAGAACTGGTTGGCAATGGTATCGCACTGGCGAGTGATGGTGGGCTAATCCTTGTGGGGAATAGCGCGCTGGTCCAGAAATTGAATCGTGAGTCCGGAGATGTCATTTGGTCGCAAAACATCGTAACAGAATCTCCTATTCCAAAAATTCATGGTGCAGTTTGTGATGCGGACAATATCTATGTCCATGGCGAAATCAGGCCGTGGGTTACCGGTGGCAATCATGGGTGGATCGGCAGATTGACCTCAACCGGAGTATTGGAGTGGGACAAGGATTGGGGATTTGAAATGGTGCCTACTGATCTCCTACTGACCCAATCACAAGACATTTTCGTGATGGGATATGGGGGCTACAGACCTGTTATAGATGCTTTCTATACGTCATGCGTGAGCAAGCTGGATCGGGACGGTGACCAAATCTGGATCGAATGTTACGGCTTTTTCAGGTACCTGGATGGTGCAATCCTGGATGCTGCCTGGATGGATGACGGCAGCATCGCCGCCACCGGGATATCAAATCATTACCTGCCCATCAGCCATGGCCCCCCGGATATGATCTATCTGAGGATAAGCCAGGCGGGGGACGTGCTTACTTACGACTGATGCATTGACCATACTTTACTGCAAATAGCGGGGGTGGTGAGTTTCTTCACTCTTTCGCGCACCTCGCGCACCAGGCGAACGACAAACCGCCGCCGCGGGCTTATCTTCCGGCGTTATGCGAGCCTTACGGACATATAATCCCACACTTTCCCCCTCCCGGTTGCATGGGCTCCGTCGGAAAATTCACCGCTGTGGTTTTCTCTCGACGGGAGCTTTTTTCAAAATGGGGGGATATGTAGGTGTTTTGTCGAATTATTCACCGCTGCTCGTGGCCCGGGATCACCCGGCCTCCAGCCCCCCGCTTACGGCCTTGAGGATGAAGACATCTGGGATGCCAATGGAAGATACAAGGGGGAAGAGTTCATCCAAGAAGCCTTATATTCCCTCGCTATTAGCTACCCATCTCTCTGGGCGGGATCCACAGCTTTATAGGAAGCGGTCCCATCACCATTTCTAAACTCATCATGATATATGATACGTTCAGTAACATCTGAGGGGCCGTCCCTCCAACCCCACTTATAGATGCCGAAGATTGGCCCTCTCATTCCCAATTCATCATTGTACAAGTTCGGGCCATTTCTGGTGGCAACCCGCTCACCATTCTTCCAGATCTCCATGAACCCAACACCATCATCGGCGTAATCCCAGATGGCATGAATGACCCAATCCGTCCAATTATCCTTATCGATGGGACCTTTCCATACGTCCACTACCCCGGCGCCAGGCCCGGAAGGCTGGGCGCTATTACTGATCAGATTTGCATCCCAACGTACCTGCCAGTAGCATTCGGTTGATCCCAAATCAACCTTGAGTGACAAGGGCGGGCTTTTCGAGGGCTCACCGTTATCCGCGGAGCCATGGAGCTGGAAAACAACTTCCTTGCTTTTATAATCCGGTATCCAGCTGGCCGAGGGCAAGTATATGCTGAATCCGATCCACGTCTCATCAAAGCGCTGATAATATCCTGTATGCTGTCCGAGGCGAGGATTTTTTTGCCGATAGCCCTGTATCTCACACCGGTTGGAATTCTGTTCTCCGTTCCACATATATTGGATGGTCTGCTTAATAGCACCGGCGCCAGCGCGTGTCGGACTGCTCACGATCTCCGGATCAATTCCATCATTCAGAGGCCAGAATGAGATCCCCCACTTATCGCGATCAAGCGATGGAGCGTCAAATGTGTCTTCCAAAACAAGATCTATTTCAGCATCTTGGCAAGAAAACAGGGCCAAAAGCACACTGGCACATAATGCCAGAGATATATATCTGAGCACGCGCATTGGTATCATTGATCAAGTTCCTTAAAAAATAATTATACGGCAATTTTTAATATAGTGTGCCCATATCCACATAAGCAAGATCAACGCCCGAGTCGTCATCCATAACCACAACAATAGATACCTTGCAGCCTTCACGTCGTTAAGCCCTTGAGATAATCCACCCATCCCGGCAGTTGGAAGGATGGCCTGCCTACAGGTTTCGCGCACCACGCGCACCAGGCGAACGACAAACCTGCGCTGCTGCCTTATATTCCCGGCATGATGAAAAAGCCCCTTCCATATCGCCCCGTCCTTTTTCAACGCGCCGCTGGCGAAATGGCGTTTCCACCGAGGGAGGCCTTAGGACTCTCGTCGGGCATTTTTTCTAAAATGGGGGATTTTGTAGGGGTTTTGTTGAATTCTGCGGCGCCGCTCTTGGCTTGGGATCACCCGGCCTTCAGCCCCCCTCTTCAAGAGAGGGGAAATAAAACCTCACCCCCGATCCCGAAGCATCGGGATCGCCCCCTCTCCAAAAGGCGAGGGGGAAGAATGATCCTCAATCTGAAGCCTGGTCTAGCCCGGTGCGGCCGCTGAAGTCACCGTTGGCCAGTCATATTCGAGGGCCAGGGCGGCGAGGAGCTCCATTGCAAGATAGGCGCCGAGTTGGGCGTTGGACATGATCACGGCACCATGACCGGATTCGGGATTGGCGACGACGGCACAGAAGGTGCCAGGCCAGTTGGATCCCATGGCGACAAAGTACCGGGTGTGCTCATCACTGATCAGGAAGAAGCCCAGCCCCTGTCCGTTGATGCCGAAGACATCGACAGGGCATTTTGGGTCGAGCATATCCTGAGCCATCACCTGTGACAGGATCCGCTGGGAGCGCCCCTGCCAACTGTGCATGATCTCAATGGTAAACCGGGCCAGGTCCGAGGGCGTGGTAATGAGCGCGCCATGGGCAAGGGCCGTCATGTGCAAGCTATGATCGTGAGCCGTGCCTTCACCGTCATGAGGGGAGGCGAAGGGCAGGCCCAGTTCCGCCGGCCGTGACGGCATGACCATGCTGGAGGGCATTCCCAGGGGCTCGAACAGCTGTGTGCGGATCAGTTGGGCATAGGGCTGTTGATAGCTGTCTTCCAGGAGCTGCTGGATGATGACGAAGCCCATGTTCGAATATTGCCATTGGGAGCCGGGAACGAACTCGACAACGGCGGGTCCGTTCTCCGCAGGATGCTCGCCGTTCAATACCTGCAGGAGGGAGGGCGGCGTTTCATCCGGATACCCGAAGCCTCCATCGGGGCGGCTGATACCGCCCTGGTGGGTCAATAGCTGGTAAAGGGTAACGGGCTGCTGCTGCGTGTGCTCATTGTCAGGAATCTGCCAGGACTGGAGCTGCTCATTTACAGCACCATCAAGATTGAGCAAACCCTGGTCCACAGCCTGGAGGGCCATAACGGCGGTGAACTGCTTGGTGACGGAGGCGGCTTCAAAGAGGGTCTCGGTGGTGACGGTATCGGGGGCGTCGTTTCGCAGGACGCCGTAGCCTTTGGACCATTCGATCCTGGAATCGTTGATGACGGCGATACTTACGCCGGGTACACCCAGCTGCTCCATTTGCTCGCGGAGAGCCAGTTTCTCCTGAAGGCGGGTGCTATCGGTTTGAAACGCGTCGGCTAGCGACCTGACGGTAACAAGGCCATGCTCAACACTCTGGATCCGTGCCTGGATTTGGGCTTCCGCAGGCTTGGAGGAGCAGGAAAAGGCGGTCAGTGCTATAAGCAGAAAGGTAGCCAAGCTGGTTAGGGCGGTTTGCCTTAATCTGCCAAGGGGACTGGGAGGCGATGCTGTATACATATGTAATCTCCTATGTGAGGGACCTGCCAGGTTGCGCGAAGTAAACTGTTAGACTGCAGGAGAGCGTCATTTGTTGCCCCGATTGTCCCGGTTCATCCGAGGTGGTTAGCCTTAATCTCTTGTTTTATAGGGCATTTATAGTAATATTGTATTTATGGGGTACGCGAGCGCAGGATAAAGGGAGGGTGGTGGTCATGGGGGCATCATATTCCATCCGAATACGGGAAATTTTCCTGGTGGTCATACTGTCCTGTGCGCTGGCGTTCTTCCTGTTTCCCAGGTTCAGTTCGGTGCGCGAGCGGATCGAGCGGGAAGAGCGGGAGTTGTTGGTCGAGACGATAGATATCCCGCCCACGCACCAGTTCGCGGCGCCGCCACCTCCGGCCCGGCCTTCCATCCCCATCGAGTCGGAAGTAGAGGATATCCCGGAAGATATCACCATTCCCGAGACGACGCTGGAGGGGTACGAGGAGTGGGTAGCGCCCCCGGAATCGGGACCGGCGATACGGTTCATCGCCTATGACGAACCGCCGGCCCCCATTGGCGGCTATGAGGCTATCGGTCGAGCGATTATCTATCCCGACATCGCCCGTGAGGCAGGCATCGAGGGCACGGTAGTGGTGCAGATCTATGTGAGTGAGCGGGGATTCGTGGAGGAGGTGGTGGTATTGAAGGGCGTACCCATGACAGGTCTGGATGAGGCAGCGATCAGGGGGATCAAGCGGGTGCGCTTCAAGCCGGCGAAACAGCGGGATCGAAAGATTGGGGTGTGGATCTCGGTGGTGGTGAACTTCCGGCTGCAGCAGGGTGCGGTTGTGGTGGGGTAGGTAGGAAGACCAGTATCGTTTGGCATTCCGCAAGGGGATGCGTATCTTTCATGCAGCGATTCGTTTAGCGATCCTATAATATTCTTAAACAAACCGACAGGTGCCGCAGAGGTGCCAGCAAAAGACTCGCATATTGTACACCCACCAGACCGGTGCCGGTCTCGATTAACCGGCAAATGCCTCAAGAATCCACTGAACGCCATATAATGTACATACAAATGTATCCAAGCCGAGCCAAGGAGGAATCCATGAAAGCCCAGCATGTTTTACTCACAGCAATAAGTGCGATATTACTTCTTGTTCCACTTCAGGCACAGATTCCGCAGACTATTTCCTACCAGGGGATGATCGGAGACAGCCTGGGAGTCCCCAAACCGGATGGTACTTATAGCTTCACATTCCGCCTGTATAATAACGCCGAAGGGGGTGACGCACTCTGGAGCGAAACCAAGGACCTGCCGGTGAAGGGCGGTCTGTTCGCTACTTTGCTGGGTGATCAATCAACATTGCAGATGCTGATTGATGCTGTGGAACCCTACTGGTTAAGTATACAGTTCGGCAGTGAGCCTGAGCTAGCCCCGCGCATCCCGCTGGCAAGTGTGTTCTACAGTTTTCGTGCCGTGCGGGCGTACTACGCGGGGAATGCAGGAAGAGCAGATACCGCCAAGTACGTGATCAATGCCCCGGCACCTACGGGTCCGGCGGGAGGCGCACTGGCAGGATTATACCCTGATCCGATTCTGGATACGAACGCTGTCATGGATCTGAATATCGTGGATGGGGCGGTTACTCCGGCGAAGATCAGTGGGGAAGGAGCCGCGGAGGGTCAGGTTCTGATGTCCAATGGTACCGATGTGGTGTGGCAGACGCTGCCGGTATCCGAGGGTGATATTACTGGTGTCACGGCCGGCAACGGTTTGAGCGGCGGCGGGCCGGAAGGTGAAGTAATCCTGGCGATTGCTGCGGCAGGTATCGTGGATACCATGCTGGCAGCAGGTGCGGTAGGGTCGGAAGCGATAGCAAGTCGTTCGGTGACCGGAGCAAAGATCGACACTATGGGAGCATCCTTCGGTGAGGCTCTTATGTTCAACGGCACGACCGTGATCTGGCAGACACCACCGGTCTCCGAGGGTGATATTACCGGTGTCACGGCCGGCAACGGTTTGAGCGGTGGCGGGCCGGAAGGTGACGTGATTCTAGCGGTCGCAGCGGAAGGTATCGTGGATACCATGCTGGCGGGCCAATCTGTGAGCGCGGACAAGATCAATCCAACGGGAGCTAACAGCGGCCAGGCCCTCATGTTCAATGGTGCGGAAGTGGTGTGGGATGAGCCACCGGTTACGGACGCGGACATCACAGCTGTCATAGCCGGTACCGGTCTGAAAGAGGGTGGCACCACGGGGGATGTGACGCTAAACGTCAATTTCGGTGGTGGTGGAGCCGTTGACTCGGTTGCCCGGAGCGATCATGGTCATGCGGGGGAGGACATCACTTCCGGTACTGTAGCCGAAATCCGCATCGATGCTGCCATTGCCCGTGACAGTGAAATCATGACATCCGTGCTGGAGGCCGATGGCCCAGAGAGTACTCTGGATGCCGACCTGCTGGATGGGCAGGAAGCCAGTGAGTTTGCGTCAGCTGCTCACGTTCACGCCGGTGAGGCAATCACTTCCGGCACGGTGGTAGAAGTATACATCGATAGCGCCATTGCCCGTGACAGTGAGCTGGCAGACCACGCGGGTGAGACCGACGCCCACCACAGCCGGTACACGGATGGTGAGGCAGTGGCGGCCATTCTGGCTGCGGACGGTCCTGAGAGTACCTTGGATGCCGATCTGCTAGACGGTTTGGAGGCAAGCGAGCTTGCGACTTCTAATCACAATCATGCAGGTACGGATATCGATCCCGCCATTGTTACAGCCGACTCCATCAATACAACAGGTGGTGTTGCCATCGACGGCAACCTGAACACTAAAGCCGGAGTTACTGTTATATTTAAGACTCTTGATCTGTTATTGGGCGAGACCGCCTATACCACCACCGTAAGCGACCGGGTCATACTGTGTGATGATACTACACCTGTTGAACCCCCTCCACTTCCAGTTCAAAGCTCGGGAGCCGATCCAGTGCCAGAGAATGGTGGGGGTATTACAATTACTGTTCACTCTGCTGAGGAAGCCCCCGGCCAACTGCTTAGCATCCGGAATGTGAATTTCGGATTAACTGTCATGGTTATACCATCTGCTGGCACGACTCTGGAAGGGGGGACATTTCCACTCCCCCCGCTGGGCTTAATGTATGGCATCAATGGTATAACATTGATGAGTGATGGCAGCACCTGGTGGCTTATTTCAACCTCCTTAATGGGGCCAAGTTAGCATCCGTTTACCAAACGCACTCAATGAGCTTAGTGTAGGTATGGATCGTCTTTTTATATTCAGTTTTTGTCACAGCAACCAGAGAGGTTTGCGATGAAGAGAATTAAAATATTACATAACCTAGCGGGTCTCGTGCTGCTGGTCTACCCTACAATAATCGGGGCACAAAACAGCACGGTACCGTGGTCCTCCTTCAACATGGGTTCGGCGTTGTCCACGTCCTTGAACACGGCGGTGGTATCCGCGGTGGGGCAGGAGCTGGTGGGGATCTCAGGAACGGACAGCACGCAGATCGCCAGCGGTTTCCTGGTCATCATACGTCAGCGGTTCCCATTGGCCGTTGAAGAACCTGGTGTGTTGCCCGCTGCCTATGCGCTGCACCAGAACTACCCGAATCCCTTCAATCCCACCACGACGCTGGAGTTTGATCTACCGGCGGTCGCAGACATTCACATGGTGGTGTATGATATACTGG
>JBHPIW010000032.1:0-26212 GCA_042568495.1 Fidelibacterota bacterium
GGAATCCAGGATATAAACCGGGGCATTCTTCGTACGCCCCTGGATCCGGATACTACTTTCAGTGATGATCCCCTGCGAATGCTCCGGGCAGCCCGCTTCTCCGCGCAACTCACCTACTCGATCGTACCTGAGTGTCTAGCCAGCATGGCCCTGCAGAAACACCGGATCAGTATTGTCAGCCGGGAGCGCATTACCGATGAGATCATGAAGATCCTGGCGACGGAACGCCCCAGTGTCGGGCTTATCATTCTGAAGGAAACCGGCTTGCTGGAACATGTCTTTCTTGAAGTGGATGCTCTCTCAGGGGCGGAAGTACGGGACGGAAAAGGTCACAAAGACGTCTTCGCACATACTATGCAGGTTGTGGATAACGCCGCCTCCGTGAGCCAGAAGACCGCATTGCGTTTCTCAGCCCTGGTGCACGACATCGGGAAACCACGTACTAAACGGTATGATGATGATCGGGGATGGACCTTTTATCATCATGAGGAGGTGGGCCGCCAGATGCTGCACACCATCGCTAAACGCATGCGGCTATCTAACGACCTGCGCGACTATCTGATGAAACTGGTTCGACTTCACCTGCGACCAATAGCGTTGGCCAAGGAGGGCATAACCGACAGCGCTGTTCGAAGAGTAATGCGAGAAGCCGGCGACGATATCGAGGATCTGATGATTCTTTGTCGTGCCGATATAACCACCAAGCAGGTCGCCCGACAGGCCCAGTACATGGCCAATTTCGCTCGCGTGGAAGCACTCATGAGCGACGTGGTGATGCGGGATGAGATGCGTGCCTTCCAATCTCCTGTACGGGGGGATGAAATAATGGCTGTTTGCGGGATCGCGCCCGGTCAACAGGTAGGCCGACTGAAAACCATGATCGAGGAAGCCATTCTGGAGGGGGAGATCGAGAATACGCATGAGGCTGCACTGACCTATCTGCACCAGATCAAGGACGAAGTCCTGATCTCCAATTCGTAAATCATCCACTTCGAAAAGATCATGATTCCAAAATATAACTTGCCTGCGGTTCTGTTTTGGTGTTATACTTATGTAGAACACTAGATGAGTAAACAGAAGAATTGGTCCATATGAGAATTACATACCACACCGCAGAAGAAAGCAGGGATAATCTGGAACTGTAGTCCGGAGATTGGAATTGCTATGAGCATCAACTTTGATCATAAGACTCCCATCTATCTGCAAGTCGCCGGTATGATTCGGGATGCGGTGGCTGCGGGAGATCTGGCAGAGGGTCAGGCCATCCCTTCCGTACGGGAGGTGTCGGCCGAACATGGTCTGAATCCCCAGACCGTGTTAAATGCGACCAGAGTACTGATAGATGAAGGAATTCTCGAAAAGCGTCGCGGGATCGGCATTTTTGTGAAGGAGGGAGCTCCACAAGCACTTTTAAAGGCCGCGCGAGCACATTTCAAGACTGAAGAGCTCCCGGCTTTTGTGAATCGCGCCAGACTACTGGGATTTTCAGGCAAGGAGATTCAGGACCTGACCAAGCAGAAAATCAAGGAGTAATTCGATGGAGGCACTGATCCATATTCAGGATGTGAACAAGCGCTATGGTTCTACTCAGGCGTTGCGAGATGTGACGATTGATATCCCCCCGGGACGAATCGTGGGTCTGGTGGGGCCCAACGGAGCCGGTAAAACCACATTGTTGCGGGCCGTAACAGGTGGAATAGACTATCAGGGAGAGATTTCCATCCTGGGGCTGGAACCACGCAAACAGCGCGATAAGCTGATGGCCTTCACTGGGGTTATCCACGATGTGGCTGTTTTGCCGCCCTGGATGAAAGTGCGGGAGGTGCTGGATTATATGGAGGGTGTCCATCCCCATTTCGACCGTCAGCGGTGCGAGGGATTTCTGTCAACAACGGCTATTGAGATGCGGAAAAAGGTCAAGCATCTTTCGAAAGGAATGAAAACCCAGCTGAACTTATCCCTGCTGCTATCGACTGAAACCCGCATCCTGATTCTTGACGAACCAACTCACGGGCTGGATATCCTCTTTCGCAAACGACTTTATACCTCGGTGCTGGAAGATTATTTTGAGGGTGAGAAATCAATCCTGATCTCAACTCATCAGGTGGAAGAAGTAGAGCATATACTTAGCGATGTAGTCTTCATTCGGGACGGCGAGATTCTGCTGTACACTTCCATGGACGAATTCCGGGAGCGGTTTGTTCAAGTTGTGATTGCCGCTGACAAGGCCGAGGAAGCGCGCAAGTTCGGGCCGCTCAGTGAGTATACATTGTTCGGACGTAAGATACTATTATTTCGCGATGTGGATCCTGCCGCTCTGAAATCCCTGGGTGAGGTACAGGTGCCATCAGTGGCGGATGTGTTCGTCGCGCTGATGGGAGGTGAGGCATGAAGACGTTCATTGCGCTACTCATCAGGGAATGGCGCGAATGGCGCACCGTCATTCTCGTGACAAGTATTCTGTATGTCATTGGTTTAATCGGATACACCGTGGCTATCTATAAGGGTTCCGATGCCCTTGAAGACGAAGATTTCCGCACCGAATGGTTTGATGATGACTGGGAACGAGCCGAAGATGATGAGGAATGGCTTTCCCCTAAGGAATGGGCGGCCATCGGTAAGGCTGAAGGCCTGTTTTTCGGTTGGACGCATATGCTGCGAGTGGGAATATCCTTCATCGCCCTATCACTGCTGGTGCTGGCGTTCTTTTACCTTGTAGATGCTGTTTTCAAGGAGCGCTCGGACGGAACGACATTCTTCTATCGTAGTCTCCCGGTAACGGATTTGGCGTTGCTATCCTCCAAGCTGTTGGTTGGCACCGTCGGTTTCCTAACTCTTTCCTTCGTAATGGGCGTTATTCTGGTGTACTACGCTCAGATCATAACCCCAGCCGCGTTCTCAGATCTGCTGCAAGCATCAGGCTTATCAACCTACCAGATTGCCAGCCTTGATCTGCTGGGAGATTGGTCTGTCTTTCATATTTTATCACTGGTGTGGATACTGCCCTATGCCACGTATTTCCTGTTGGTGTCAACGGTTACCCGCAGTCGTCCGCTCTTGGTTGTTATTGGGATTCCACTTCTTTTGGGAATCCTTTGGCGGTTGCTGGTAGGTGATAATGCCTTCCTGCGGGAGGTCACCTCGAATTTCAATCTTTTGGGCGATGCAATAAAACAGGAATGGCTGGGTACGGATGGTCCCTATGCCGTCGCGGGGGAATCGGTGGAACTGTTCGGGTCATTCTCCGAGTACCTTATCACTGTGCGCAGTGTTATTTCGCTCTTGATCTCGGGGATTTTCTTCAGTCTTACTTTTTATGCCTATCGGCGGAATCTGCCTGTATCATAACCACGATCAGAAGTAAATTTTAAAACTTGGCTATCGCTACCGAGACCAGGTAGACAGGATAGTCGTATATCGTGTACGAAGCTGTATCAGCGTAGGTACAGATCATTTTAATTGGTTGCTAGGGAAATCATGGAAGAAGAGAAGCTGATCGTCAGTAATCTGCCAATCCACCGGCGTGTCTGGGGCATTTTCTTGTCGCCGAAGGCAACCTTCGAGTCCATTGCTCAGTCTATAAGTACGTTGGATCTGATAGTTCCGGCTCTGATCCTTCTATTTCTTTCAATAGGGAGCCAGACGCTTGTGACTCCTATAGTGATCCATGAACAGCAACAGCGAGTTCTCCAACGGGAGGATATTCCTGATGAGCAGAAGGATATAATCCTTGAACGGATGGAAGGTGCTATCGGTAGTCCAGTTCGTTATTTGATAGGTGGGGCGACAGTCATCATCTGGTATGCCCTCATCGGCGGGATCGTTATGTTTTGCGGAGCTTTTATCCTGGGCGGTCAAGCCAGCTACAGGGATACCCTCACCGTCGTGCTTTATGCCCAGCTGGTCGGTATAGTTGAAGCGGCTTTGAAGATACCTCTGACTGTACAGCTAGCCACATCCAGCCTGAAGACCGGTCTGGTTATCCTTTTGCCCGGGAGCATGGAAGGTTCGCTTATCTATCGTTTCTTTCAGCGCCTCGACTTTTTCGCCATGTGGAAGATTTACCTGGTGGCGCTGGGAGTTGCTGCAATCTATAAGGTTGAGGCGAAGCGGACGCGCATAGTTCTTTTCGGTTCTTGGGTGTTGGCCATGTTTCTCCTGGCGTGGCTTCTGGATGGACGGCGACCGTTTTAACATCCGTGCCCAGGCGGGATTGCCTCTCCACCTATAAATCTCTTAGAGCCCAGATCCCAATTACTGGAACTAAATAACCTTTCAGGCACTAGAAGAGTCTAACGAGAACGGAAAATAATAATGAAAACTCTCATCTCGATCACCCTTATACTTGGCTATCTAAATATCACATTTGCACAGGAATCAACAGCTCTAACACTGGAGCAGCTTCTTGAGATTGGTCTGGAAAACAATAGCGATGTGCTGGTTGCAGAACGAAGCCTGTCTGCTGCACGGGCGCAGAAACGCGGCTCATATTCGAGGCTAGTGCCTTCTCTAAGAACATCCTTGCGGCAGAATTTGAATCCAGAACCGTATGAGGGTCAATCAGGTGAGTCTTATGATCCTCGACCTTATAGTTCCGGGTACAGCGTAGATCAAACACTTTTTGATGGTGGTGCTTCTTGGTACAACGCACGCAGCGGTGCGATAGCCTATGAAAGTGCCGAAGCCGGATTTGAAGGCACCCGCCTCCAGACTTTGATGAATATCAAGGAGGCCTACTACAATCTTCTCAAAACACAGGAATTGCTGGATGTAGCGAAGGAAGCCCTTGATCTGAGCAGGAAGCAGCTGGAACTGGTCGAGGAACGTTTCCGTCTTCAAGCCGTCAAACAGACAGACCTGTTGAAGGCACGTGTGAATACGGGACAGCGTGAAGCGGAGGTGCATCAAGCCCAACAGAATGTACAGACTGCAACCACGTCACTCCAGTTGGTTTTGGGTCAGGATCCTGGCAGGCCTCTGCAGGTGGCAAGGGACGTAACCGAACCCAAGACCATTCCTGATCATGAAGTCGCATTGCAGGCCATGCTGAAGGAAAATCCCGGGATTCGTGCTCAAGCACTAGCGGTCGAAAGTGCCTGGCTGAATGCCAAGATGCAACGTGGAGTGCTTTTGCCGTCCGCAAGTCTGAGTTATTCGGTTAATTCAAGCGGTGTCGAAAAAATGGGTGATCTTTACCAGGATAGTCAAAGTGCCACCTTTCTGAATTTCTCCGTTCCGATATTTACCGGCATGCGGAACACCTCCATGTACAGTCGGATGCGCTATACTGCGCTGGCCGAAGAGGAGCGGTACGAAGGTTACAGGCGTGATTTCAAGCGGCAGCTGGAAAACACTTTATCCAGCCTTGCTTCCTTGCATAAAATCTACCCCGTGAATCAGGAGGTATTGGCTTCGGCTGAAGCGGATGTACGCCTGGCAAATGAACAGTATAATCTTGGCGCCATTGCCATCTTAGACCTGCTTGATGCCCAAGTTTCTCTGATCTCCGCCCGCAGCACACTGGTTCGCACAACATACGATATCAAAATCTCGGAAGCTCGATTGGAAGCTCTGATGGGAATAGGGACTGAATGAAAATCAATTTAAAGAAAATCTCTCGCAAACGCCTGTTCATTGGACTGGGCATACTGCTGGTTCTGGTAGTTATCCTGATTGTCAATCTCGCCTCTGGTGGAGGGAAAGATGGCCAACAGGGCCCCCCCGTGGCCGTCCAGGTGGAAAAGGTCCGCCGGAGGACCGTGGAACAGACCGTTACGGCAGCCGGCAAGATCCAGCCGGTCTTCGAGACGGAAATATCCTCTACGGTCAGCGCGCAAATCATAGCCATACTCGTCAAAGAGGGATATGAGGTTAATTCAGGGGACACTCTGGTAATATTAGACCAGCGTCGTTATGAGGCAGCCCATGAACGGGCCCAGTCTGCTCTCCGCTCCGCCAAGGCAACGCTTAAAAAAGTCACCGCTGAGCGTGACCGGAGCCGCCAGTTGTTTGAAAAAAATCTCATCAGTTTGCAAGAAATGGAAACGCTGGAAGCCTCATACGAAGAAGCTCTCAGTCGTAAGGAACAGGCTGAAGCAACACTTGCGCAGGCCAGGGATGATCTGGACAAGACGGTTCTAGTAGCCCCTGAAGGGGGCGTAGTAACCATACTGCGCAAGGAAGTTGGCGAAATGGCCTTGGGATCCACGTTCCAGGCGGATGTGCTGCTGGTTATCTCCGACCTCACCATGATGGAAGTTGTCGTGGAAGTTGATGAAACCGACGTAGTGGATATCGAGCTGATGGATCCCGTCAAGATCGAGGTAGATGCCATCCAGGATACGGTTTTCAATGGCCGTGTATCCGAAATAGCACACTCGGCACTGGTCCTTGGTCAGGGAACCCAGGAACAGGTCACCAATTTTGAGATAGTGGTAACCCTGGATGTGGACCTGGGTGCCAAACGTGTCGATCCCCGCATTCGACCGGGAATGTCGGCCACTGCTACGATTACGACGGCACTTCATAAATCGGCCATCTCGGTCCCGATCCAGGCACTCACGGCTCGTGCTCCCATTCGAAAACCAAATCCCGAAATAGCTGAGTCTGATTCTCTCAAGCAGGAAACAGGTTCAGGTGAGGCTACCTCCCGCGGGGAAGGTCGGGGGAAGTCAGGTCGCAATAGGGGAGCTGGTCCGAATGGTTCGAGAGGAGTGGAGCATGAAATGTCTGGCCCCGATGGTGGGGATGGGGAATTCGTGAAACCAGAACCGGTGGAAGTGGTGTTTGTCGTGGTTAATGATACAACCAGTTCCGGCGGTGGATTGTTCGGATCGAAGTCCAAGGAGCGTGTTGAACAGCGTGAAGTACAGATCGGAATCTCCTCGGATACGCATTATGAAATTCAAACCGGTCTCGAAGAAGGTGAAGAGATCGTCATCGGTAATTACCGGGCAGTCAGCCGGGACCTGAGTAACGACCGGTTAGTCACACGGAAGGCTCAAGCGATACCAGGGCGACCGCGCCGATGAAATCAAAGACCGGAAGTATCTCACCCGAAAGTAGTGTGAGCCAGGATACCATCATTACCCTTGATGCGGTAACTAAAGTTTACGATATGGGCAAGGAGCAGGTTCATGCTCTGCGTGGCGTTGATTTGACCATTCATTCCAATGAATATATTTCCATCATGGGACCCTCGGGTTCCGGGAAATCGACCCTGATGAATATCATCGGGTGTCTGGACACTCCCACTGGTGGACGCTATGAATTTGAGGGCGAGTTGGTGTGTGATGTAGGTGACAGTGAGGTCAGTAAGATGGATGATAATCAGCTGGCCGATATCCGGAACCGGAAGATCGGATTTGTGTTTCAAACCTTTAACCTTCTTTCCCGGACCAATGCCCTGCGAAACGTCGAGCTACCATTGATCTATGCCGGCGTTCCACGACGGGAGCGGATCGAGAGAGCCACCAAGGCTCTGGATCAAGTGGGACTCTCTGATAGGGCTCATCACCGGCCGAGCGAACTGAGTGGTGGCCAACGGCAACGAGTAGCCATGGCTCGGGCTTTGGTCAACAGTCCTTCGATCATTCTGGCGGATGAACCCACCGGCAACCTGGATTCGGTCACGGGTCAGGAGATCATGCAGCTGTTAGATGCTCTATACGACCAAGGGCATACCATCATTCTGGTGACACATGAACCACATATTGCCGAGCACGCCCACCGGGTTATCCATATCCTCGATGGGCGGATCGATTCCGATGAACTCACGGCCAATGGCCGGGCTGCAGTGTGATTGAGATCCTCCGCGTCGCGGGAGCCGCCCTGTGGGCACACAAGTTTCGGGCCCTCCTGACCACCCTGGGCATTGCCATCGGGATTTTCACGGTGGGTGTTGTGATGGCTCTGATCGAAGGGCTCAATGCCACTTTTTCCGAGCAGATCTCCAGCTTGGGCTCCGACGTATTATATGTAGACAAGCGGGCGTGGTTTATGGGGCATGATGAGTGGCGCAAGGCGCGCCAACGGCGGAATATCGGATTGGATGCTGCTGATTATATCGCCAAGTATTCTCAGTACGTGAGCCATATCAGCCCACGTATTTTCCAGCGCGGAACGGTAAAACGTGGGGATAAGGCGCTGGAAAGCATTGCGGTCCAGGGCGTACACGAGGATATGGCGGTGATCTCAGGAAATGAGATAACCGCCGGACGCTTCATTTCCCGAACGGATACCTGGCACAAAAAGGCCGTCGTTGTGTTGGGCGATGGGGTGAGAGAAAACTTGTTTGAGAATAAAGACGCTTTGGGCGAGCATGTCTCTATCAATGGACGACGATTCCTGGTGATCGGAATCCTGGAAAAACAGGGCGAAATGATGGGTCGCAGTCAGGATAATATGGTGTATATCCCCGCCGAGACTCTGCTCAAGATGTACGGTAGACGTTGGCGTAATATATCCCTGGCATTGAAGGCTTCTGATCCATCCCTGGTAGACGAAGCCCGGGATGAAGTTCAGGGGATTATGCGCCGCTACCGCCAATTGCGTCCAGGGGAAGAGGACGATTTCGCCATTAACCAGCAAAGTACACTCCAGGAGCTGTACGATAATGCAACCCGAATGCTGTGGCTGGTGGCCATCGGGATTGGGAGTATTGCGTTGATCGTAGGCGGTGTTGGTGTCATGAATATCATGCTGGTCACCGTTACGGAACGAACCAGGGAAATCGGCATCCGGAAAAGCCTGGGTGCACGACGGAGCACCATTCGGTGGCAGTTCCTGGTGGAGAGCATGGCCGTATCCGGCCTGGGTGTCCTGGTAGGATTTCTCATGGCATCCGCCGTCGCGGTGATCATCCAGCATGCCACGCCCCTGGCAGCCCGTGTACCGCCCACGTGGGGGGGGCTTGGTATCGGGGTGGTAGTGGTGGTCGGATTGATCTTCGGTCTGTGGCCGGCCACGAAAGCCGCCCGGTTGGATCCCATTGAAGCTTTGAGCTACGAGTAGTGCTGGAATTCTTCCGCATCGCCTTCCGTTCTGTCCTGAGCAATAAACTGCGCTCGAGTTTGACACTCCTAGGTGTGGTTATCGGCGTCTGGGCCATAACCAGTATGCAAGGAGTGGTGAGCGGTTTTGATCGAGCCATGGAGGAGGAATTGAGCGTTATTGGCTCCGAGACCTTCGTGGTGCAGAAATTCCCCGCCGTCGTTGTCGGTCACAATTGGCATAAGTATGCCCGGCGCAAGAATCTTACCTATGAAGATGCTGTATTCTTGCAGAACACTTCCACCTATATCCAGGCGGCTACTGCGGTTGAAGACCGAGGCGGGCAAGTCATCAAGTACCGTGACAAGAAAACGGCTCCTACCGTGCAAGTTGTCGGGACCATGGCCGAGTACATCCTTACCCAAAAACAGGAACTGGCTTCGGGACGGTTCCTGACCAATGATGATGTGGATCGTACTCGCCAGGTGGCAATCCTTGGCCGAGACGTAGCCACCGAACTGTTTCCCTATCGAGATCCGGTTGATCAACGGATTCTAGTAGGGGACCAGGGATTCCTGGTGATCGGAGTGATGAACCAGGCCGCCAGCACCTTTGGTGGGTCGGCAGACAATGTTGTTATTATCCCCATCACTGCCTATGAGAAAGTTTACACGTCCAGTAGACGGCGTCATTCTGGAACAGCGCTATTCCTTAGAGCCTGGGATGCCCAGAGTGTTGATCCGGCGATTGATGAAGTGGTGGCTCTGCTCCGCGTCCGGCGTAAGGTACCACTTCGGGAAGAAAATGACTTCGAGGTAGTAACTGCTGAATCCATTATGAACACCATGATGGATTTCACTCGGTATATCCGCATCGCTGCCATCGGTATCGCTGGTATATCACTGTTGGTTGCCGGCATTGGGATCATGAATATTATGTTGGTCTCCGTAATGGAGCGCACCCGTGAGATTGGCACGCGGAAGGCGGTAGGGGCGCGTCGCCGAGATATCCTGATGCAATTTCTGATCGAGGCGGTAATTCTATCGGAGTTTGGTGCCATCATTGGCATTCTTGTTGCCGCTTTGACAACCCTTCTTCTGTCACCCGTGTTGAATATGCATGCCAGCATCCCTGGTTGGGCGGTAGCAGCAGCACTGGGATACTGCTCCGCAATCGGAATCTTCTTTGGCCTCTATCCGGCCAACAAGGCTTCCAAGCTTGATCCCATCGACGCCCTGCGTTACGAGTAGCCGTTTCCCTCACGATTTCGTCAAATCCAATCTCCTTGTATTCCACGTTTGAGTTCCCGTAACTTGCCATGGCACGATTATTGTAAACCGACGAGCCGTAATGAAAAAACAGACCGTTACACGGGAAGCGATTGAGAAAATTGCGCAACTAGCAAAATTGCATCTAAGCCAGGACCAGAGTGAGGTATATACGGAACAGATCAACGCTATTCTGGAACATATGCAAAAACTGGACTCGTTGGATTTGACTGACATCGAACCCCTTTCACACGTACTTGAGCTTGTGAACATGACCCGGGATGATCACGCAGCTCCGTCCCTGCCCCGAGACCAGGTATTGGCCAATGTGCCGGTAACAGAATCGGAGCCCTCGGAAAAGCGGGCGACCGATGGTGAATTCATTCTCGTTCCTCAGGTCATCAAGACTGACCAATGACCGTTATTGGTATTATTCCTGCCCGTTACGATTCAACAAGATTTCCAGGTAAAGTCCTTGTCCCCATTCATGGTTATCCCATGGTACACCATGTATATCGCCGCTCATTGGCGTGTACCCAGTTGGATGATCTGATAATCGCAACTGATTCCGAATTAGTAGCGGAAACATGTACCAACCTTGGAGACAAAGTTGTCTTAACAGGCTCTGAGCATACCAGCGGAACCGATCGTGTTGCTGAAGTAGCGCGGAATATGGAGGTAGATATTTTCGTTAATATACAGGGCGACGAGCCCCTGCTGGATCCAGAGGTAATCGACCAACTGGTACTACTGATGCTCTCCGAAAGTCATCTGCTCATGGGAACCGTCGGGTCTAGGGCTTTGGCGCCAGATGAGGTCGCTAATCCAAATATTGTAAAAGTTATCGAGAGGGATGGTCTGGCAGCCGGTTTCTATCGTACCCTGCCTATTGATAGACCTGAGGGTGAAGTATTGAAGCATGTTGGATTTTATGCATACCGTGCCCGTTTCTTGCAGGAGTTCAGCAATCATCCCCCAAGCCCACTGGAGAGGGAGCATCATCTCGAACAGCTCCGGGCGCTGAGCATGGGTGCAGCCGTTGGTGTGCTAAAGACCGATTACTGCTCTCTGGCAGTGGATACGCCCGAAGGTTTGAAACGGGTCATGAGCGCTTGGCATGAGTAAAGAACGTCCACCGGTCAAATACCTGTTTGTACTCGGAGGTGTACTCAGCGGCCTCGGGAAAGGGATACTATCAGCCTCGCTGGGATATCTTCTTAAATCTCGGGGTGTGAAGGTCACCATACAGAAGCTCGATCCCTACCTCAACATAGACCCCGGCACCATGAATCCATACCAGCACGGGGAAGTTTTTGTCCTGGATGACGGATCAGAGACAGATCTTGATCTGGGCCATTATGAGCGCTTCATCGATATAGATATGTCCTTGCTGAATAATACCACTAATGGGCAGGTTTATTGGGAAGTGCTTAACCGTGAGCGGCGGGGTGACTACCTGGGCCAAACAGTCCAGGTGATTCCCCACATCACCGAGGAGATCAAGCGCCGGATCAAGCAGGTGAATCCGAGGCGCAAATATGATCTGGTTATCAGTGAAGTCGGAGGTACTGTTGGAGATATTGAAGGGCAGCCGTTTCTGGAAGCCATCCGCCAGCTATGTCTGGAAGTGGGTCGGCAGAATTATCTTATCATGCACCTGACCCTGGTTCCATATATCCCCAAAAGCAAAGAACTCAAGACCAAACCGACTCAGCACAGTGTACAGCGCCTCCGGGAGATCGGATTGCAGCCGGATATTGTCGTTTGCCGTACCATGGAGGATAACCACCTCACCAGCGAAGTACGCTCCAAGATTGCCTTGTTTTCGAATGTTCTGCCTGAACACGTTTTTGAATCTCCCGATGTTGAAAGCATCTATGAAATCCCACTCGTTCTTCAGGAACAGGGTTTGGACCGGGAGATTGCCTGGCAGCTGGGATTGAAGGTGGAGGATGAATCTTCCTCTTTTGTACAGGAATTCATTACCCGGTTCAAGCAGCCGAGTCGTGAGGTCACCATAGCCATGTGCGGGAAGTACAATGCTCTTCCCGATGCCTACAAGAGCATTTTAGAAGCCTTCATCCATGCTGGGGTTGAGAATGATGCCCGCGTTAAGGTGAAATGGGTAGACACCGAGTGGCTGGAGAGGCGGTCTGATCCCTCGGCGGCTTTTAAGGAGGTTGATGGCATTCTTATTCCCGGTGGATTTGGTGAACGGGGCATCGAAGGCAAGATTATCTCCTCCCGCATTGCCCGCGAAAACAAGATACCTTTTCTTGGCATCTGTCTGGGGCTACAGTGTGCTGTTATTGATTTTGCCAGGCGCGTGTGTGGTCTCGAAGGAGCCGATAGTACGGAATTCAATCCGAAAACGCCCCACCCGGTCGTGGACCTTATGGAAGCTCAAAAAGACGTCGCTGAAATGGGGGGAACCATGCGTTTGGGGGCATATCCCTGCGAAATCCAGACTGGAACAAAAACATTTGGGGCCTACCGTCGCCGGAAATTCACTGAGCGTCATCGCCACCGCTACGAAGTGAATAATGATTACCGAAAACAGCTGGAAGACCATGGGATGGTTCTCAGCGGGATTAATCCTGATTTGGACCTGGTGGAGATTATAGAGCTCCCGGATCACCCCTGGTTCGTCGCGGGACAGTTCCATCCCGAGCTGAAAAGCCGCTTGGTGAGGGCTCACCCTCTGTTCAGGGAGTTCATCAAGGCTGCAATAAATTACAACCGGGGATAATCGTTCATGAAATTCGGTCCATACACCTTTTCCCAAACATCCTTTCTGGTAATTGCCGGACCATGTGTGATTGAATCGGAAGAACATGTGATGCAAATGGCCAGTGAGCTCGCCAAGGTCCGTGATAAGCTCGATCTACAGTTGATCTTTAAGACCAGCTTCGATAAAGCCAACCGTTCCTCTGTTGAATCCTATCGTGGGATCACCCTGGAAGCTGCACTACCGATGTTCGAACAGATTCGAAAAAAAATTGGTTTACCGGTACTTACGGACGTTCATACCGTCGATCAACCTGCTCAACTTAAGAATGCCATCGATGTGATCCAGATTCCGGCCTTTCTTTCACGACAAACCGATATTCTGCAGGCTGCCGCCGATACGGGATTACCGGTAAACGTGAAGAAAGGACAGTTCCTGTCACCTTGGGAAGTCACAAACATCCTCGAGAAACTCAGGCAATCGGGGTGTCGGAATTTCGCGATTACCGAACGTGGCACTACTTTCGGGTATAACAATCTGGTTGCAGATATGCGGGCCATTCCCATCATCCAGGCGATGAACGTTCCTGTGATTTTTGACGCGACACATTCTGCTCAACTGCCCGGCGGCAAAGGAAATCAAACGGGCGGTATGCGCCAGTATATCCCGGTTGTAGCACGGGCGGCGGTGGCGGCGGGATGTGATGGTATTTTCATAGAGGTCCACGATCGCCCCGATGACGCCCTCAGTGACGCTATGACCCAATGGCCTCTGGATCAATTCGAGGCACTCATGGGCGAAATACTGGCTTTCCGCCGGACCTACCTGGAGGTATGTCATTAAGACCGAAGAACTTCTAAACCGTGTACAGCACATCAAGGCCCTATTCATGGATGTGGATGGCGTCTTGACGGATGGCTCAATCTATGTTGGCCCCGACAATGCGGAGTTCAAACGTTTCACTGTTGAGGATGGTGTTGGAGTGGCGCTTGCCCGGCAGGCTCAGCTGCCTCTGGCTATTATCTCTGGACGGTATTCCCAGGCAACATCCGAACGGGCGAAGCAGCTGAAGATCGAGGATATCTATCAGGGAGAAATGAATAAACTAAAGCCGTTTGAGGAACTTCTTGGCAAATATGGGCTGGAATCAGCTGAAGTGGCCTATATTGGGGATGGTCTTATTGATATTCCGGTGCTGGAGCAGGTTGGTCTTCCAGTCACCGTGCCAACCGCCCATCCACTCGTAAAACAAAAAGCGGTCTATATCACTGAACGGATGGGAGGCAAGGGAGTCGTGTTGGAAGTTGTGGAATGGATTCTGAAGCAGCAAAACCGCTTTGAGGATGTAATAGCCGGTCTACGTGTGAAGATTCAAGAGGATCAGATCGATGCCAGCTGAGAAAAAGAAGAGTACAACGGACACCGCCAGGCGAGTGATACTCGAAGAAGCTGAGGCGGTGAAGGCTCTTGCTGACCGCATAGGCCCCGATTTCGAGCGGGCTGTTGATCTCATGTATCACTGTCAGGGTCGTGTGGTGGTCACCGGGATGGGGAAATCGGGCCAGATTTCACGCAAGATCTCGGCCACGCTGACCAGCACCGGAACTCCTGCACTTTATATACACCCCAGTGAAGGCTTGCATGGGGATCTTGGTATGTTAGCTAAGACGGATCTTTTACTCGCGGTCTCCAATAGTGGAGAAACCGAAGATATTCTGCGGATGCTTCCTACCGTTGAAGTACTACAGGTGCCTATCGTTGCAATCCTTGGGCGCATGGATTCGACCATCGCCAAAAGAGCGGATGTCGCCTTGGATGCCAGCGTGGAAAGGGAAGCCTGTCCCATGGATCTGGCCCCCACCACCAGTACCACTGCTGCTCTGGCCTTGGGGGATGCCCTGGCCATGGCCTTATTGGAACTCCGCGATTTTAAGGCCGAGGACTTTGCATTGTATCACCCCGGGGGCTCACTGGGCAAGAAGCTGCTCACAACCGTTGCTTCGATGATGCATTCCGGTGAGGCGCTGCCGTTGGTAGACGAAGACATTTTGATGCGCCAGGCCATTTTTGTTATTACGGAAAAGGGATTGGGTATTACAGGGGTGATAGATACTGAAGGGCGACTGGTAGGTGCCATTACAGATGGTGATCTGCGGCGCAGCTTGGAACGTGATGACCACATGTTGAATCTTGAAGCGAAGAAAGTAATGACCCGTAATCCGAAGCATGTCTTATCAACTGACTTGGCGGTACATGCGCTGGCGGTTATGGAGGATCATTCCATTACCTCGCTATTTGTGATGGAAAAAGGAGACTTGGAACGTCCCGTCGGTCTCATTCATATCCATGATTTTCTCAAATCAGGAATTCGTCGCTAATGATAAAAGGTAGATCTCTGACAGGCATTATCTGCGGCACGTTGCTGATGGTTGCCTGTAAGGATTCAGCGGTGATCAAACAGCGAGGAAGTTCCAAAGATATGTATCCCGATCATGAGAGCTGGGTAAGCACGTTCATGATCACTCGTCAAGATCAAATGGTTGCAGTAGCGAACTCACAACGAATGATAAAATACAATGATCGGAATGTTGCGCATCTTATCGGTGACGTGGACGTGGATTTTTTCAATGAGCAGGGCAGTCATGTCAGCCGCCTGTTTGCCGATAGTGCCGATGTGAACATGCAGCAGAATGCCATGAGCGCCTTTGGAAATGTGATCATTCGTTCGGATAGTGGATTGGTCCTTATGACTGAAACCTTGAGATGGGATGATAAGTATGATATGGTAACTACCAACGATACGGTATTGTTTACTACACCTGAAAATGATACAATTTATGGCATCGGATTTGAATCTGACGTCGATTTGACTCATTGGAAGATTTATCAGCCATGGGGTGTAACAGCCAGGGAGTTTGACGTTGAATAATAGCGGAAAACATCAATCCTCAAGAGCACTTGCGGGGCATGGTCTTTTCCGAACTTATGGCCAACGAGAGGTGGTGCGAGACGTATCCATTGAAGTACATCCCGGTGAGATCGTGGGTCTTCTCGGTCCAAATGGGGCAGGGAAAACCACGACCTTCTATATGCTCACAGGCATGATACGGCCTACGGCTGGCAGGGTGACCTTGAATGGGGAGGATATCACACAGATGCCCATGTACCTCCGTGCGCGGAAAGGTTTAGGCTACCTTGCACAGGAACCTTCAGTATTCACCAAATTGACAGTTGAAGAGAATCTGCGATTGGTACTGCAAATGAGTGACCTTTCGGAGGAACAACAAGCCAAAAGGCTGGAAGAACTCTTACACGAACTGCACATTGACCATATTCGTGACAGCCGTGCGACGACATTATCCGGAGGTGAGCGCCGCCGAACCGAGATAGCGCGCAGTCTGGTTTTGAATCCCGGCTTTATGCTCCTCGATGAACCGTTTGCCGGTGTTGATCCTATCGCCGTGGAGGAAATCCAGAACATTGTCTGGGAATTGCGTGGCAAGCAAATCGGAGTGCTGATCACCGATCATAATGTGCGGGAAACGCTTAGCATCACCGACCGGGCTTATCTCCTTTATGATGGTGCGTTGATGAAATCGGGAACGTCGGAGGAATTGGCCTCCGATGAGGAAACCCGAAGACTATATCTGGGACGTAGCTTCAAGCTGGAGAAAAGAGCGAGTTAACCAATGCCGGCACCTTCCCTTCAGCAGACTCAGAAATTGGCTCTTCATCTGTCGCCGCAGCAGATCCTGCAGTCAAGCATCCTTCAACTGAATAGTCTTATGCTTGAGGAACGTATCCTGGCCGAATTGGAGCAGAATCCTGCGCTTGAAATCGAAGAACAGGATCTCACCTCGAAGGATGAAGAAATCTCCTCAACTGAGGAGGACGATGAAGAATTCGATTGGGAAGATTATATCAATAGTCCAGAGGACTATAATGTCTCCCGCTTCGAGGATCATTCCAAGGAGGAATTTGAAATACAGATTGCAGCGTCCGAAGAGTTCGTGGAAAACCTGCTGCAGCAACTCGTGGATGCAGGACTCACGGATGAAGAAATGATAGTCGCCGAAGAATTGTTGGGGAATATAAATAACGAGGGCTATTTGACCATTGATCCGTTGCTGGTGGCCGAAAGATTACAGGTTCCTGAAGAAGTGGTTGAACGTGTCCGCCGCGAGCTGATGAATTTGAATCCCCCAGGAGTTGGGGCACTGGATCTGCAAGAGTGCCTCTTGGCCCAGTTGGACAAGAAGGATGAGAACGGGCTGGCCAGAAAAATTATCGCCAATCATTTCGAAGACTTCGCGAACCGCCGGTACCGCCGGATCATCCAAGCTTTGAACTGCAATGAAAATGAACTCCAACAGGCCATTGACGTAGTTACGAAGCTCAATCCCAAACCGGGTGTTGGTGGAACCACAGTCATTGGTGAATATATCGTTCCGGACCTACTTGTGGAAGAGCAGGAAGGCAAGTGGGTGATTACCTTAAACGATACATCCACGCTGGATTTTAATATCAGTCCTGTCTATATCAATATGATGTCAGCAAAGAAACAATTGGATCAGGAAACCAGGCAGTTCGTTCGACGCAAGGTGGAGGCGGCACGCTGGTTTATCCAGGCGGTGCAGCAGCGTCGGCAAACTATGATCAAGGTCATGTCAGCAATCCTCACCCGGCAGGAGGAATTCTTTAGGAAGGGACCGGGGCACATGAAACCCATGGTGCTCAAGGATATCGCAGAAGATGTAGATATGGATATCTCGACGATCAGCAGGGTGACCAATGGGAAGTATGTACAGACTCCCCAGAAGATATTTGAATTGAAATATTTCTTCTCGGAAGGCATGACCACGGATCAAGGCGAGGAAGTCTCCACGCGCATTATTAAGGAAGCCTTGCAGACGATCATCAACGATGAGAGTAAACAGCAACCACTTAACGATGAGACCCTGGCAAGAATGCTGAAAGATGAGGGCTACCCGGTAGCCCGACGAACGGTCGCGAAGTATCGCGAGCAGCTGAAGATCCCCGTTGCCCGGTTGAGAAAAGAATTATAGGTGGAAGAGAGGAGAAACAAGAGCAGATGAAACAGACACCCATTCGTTCCACAACCATCCTGGGCGTCCGATTGGGGCGCAAGGTAGCCATGGGTGGTGATGGCCAGGTGACCATGGGAGAAATGCAGCTGAAATCCAAGGCCATCAAGGTGCGGGCTTTTTCGGGGGGAAAGGTCCTGGGCGGATTTGCCGGAGCCGTAGCGGATGCTTTGACGCTCTTTGAAAAATTTGAGAACAAACTGGAAGAGTATAACCAGAATCTGCAGCGGGCGGCAGTGGAGTTGGCCAAGGAGTGGCGTACGGATAAGTACTTGCGGGAACTGGATGCCTTCCTGGCGCTGATGGATGTAAAGAACAGCTACATCCTCTCCGGAACCGGTGATGTGATAGATCCCGAAGATAATGTGATCAGTATCGGTTCCGGCAGCGGCTATGCCTTGGCTGCAGCCCGAGCTCTGATCAAAGCTGGCGAGAAGAACCCTGCCTCCATCGTGAATACAGCCCTTCAGATTACTGCCGATATTTGCATCTATTCCAATGACCAATTGACCATACTTGAGTTGCCATGAAAGAATTGACTCCACGAGAGATTGTTAAAGAGTTGGATAAGTATATTGTCGGCCAGCAGGCGGCCAAGAAGTCCGTGGCTATCGCTATGCGGAACCGCTGGCGCCGGCTCCAAGTCCCCGATCACCTCCGCGAAGAGATCATGCCGAACAATATTATCCTGATCGGATCCACTGGAGTGGGCAAAACCGAGATCGCGCGTCGGTTGGCCATGCTGGCCAATGCCCCGTTTATCAAGGTGGAGGCCTCGAAGTTTACGGAAGTTGGTTACGTCGGTCGGGATGTGGAGAGTATTATCCGTGATCTAACGGAAGTCGCTGTGGGCATGGTACGCCGGGAAAAGGAAACAGAAGTCGAGGAAAAAGCCTACGATTTGGCCAACGACCGATTGCTAGAAATTCTATTCCCCCTCGATGAGAAACCCCAGCCCGTTCAACCCGGGGGGATCAGTGTTGAAGTTGACGAAGAAGTTCTAGCCCACCGGCAGCGTACCCGGGACAAGCTGCGTAAACGTCTTGAAGCGGGCGACTTTGAAGACCATCTTATCGAAATCAAGACCCATTCGGACAATGCCCCCATGCTCCAGGTCATGGGACCTTTCGGAATGGAGGATGTTTCCCTGAGTCTTCAGGAGATGCTGGGGAGTGTTATCCCTAAAAAGCGACGCACGCAGAAAACAACTGTTTCCGAAGGCCGTAACATTCTTGCCGCTGATGAAGCTGGCAAGCTCATCGATATGGATGAAGTAATTCGCGACGCCCTGCAGCGTGTGGAGGAGATGGGGATCGTGTTTGTAGACGAGCTGGATAAGATCGCCGGGGAATCCGCAGCTGCGGGACCCGATGTCTCACGGGAAGGCGTACAACGTGATATCCTGCCTATCGTTGAAGGCAGTAGCGTGGTGACCAAATATGGTGTTATCCATACGGATCACGTTCTGTTTCTGGCCGCAGGAGCATTCCATGTCAGCAAGCCCTCCGACCTGATTCCCGAACTCCAAGGGCGATTTCCTATCCGGGTGGAAATGGACGATCTTACCGAGAAAGATTTTATCAAGATCCTGACCCATCCCAAAAATGCCCTCATCAAACAGTACACGGCTCTACTCGACACCGAAGGTGTCACTCTCAAATTTGAACGAGCCGCAATCAACGAGGTTGCCCGCGTGGCCTACGATGTGAACTTGAGTATGGAGAACATAGGTGCCCGGCGTCTCCATACTATTCTCACTACTCTACTTGAAGATATCCTTTTTGAGCAACCGGAGGGGAAGGATAAACAGATCACCATCACGAAAGAAAAAGTACGCGAGAAGGTCGAATCCATCGCGAAGGATCAGGATCTAAGCCGATATATTCTGTAGATCCTCAAGAAAATTCCAAATAAAAGAAAATTAGCCACCGCTGGTGAATAAGACGGAAGGAGCGCAGAGTGAAGAAGGACTTCCTCCATATCACTGATCTGACCTCGGAAGAAGTGTGGAAGGTTTTCAATCTGGCCAAGGAAACCAAAGCGAAGTTCCACAAAAAAATTAACTACCGACCCTTCGACAACCTCACACTGGCAATGATCTTCGCAAAGCCCTCAGCCAGGACGCGGGTCTCATTCGAGACGGGATTCTTTCGTTTGGGTGGACATGCCCTCTTTCTTGGGCCGAATGATATCGGCATCGGCAAGCGGGAAGCTGTGAAAGATATTGCCCGGGTAATAAGCCGCTATAATGACATTATTATGGCCCGCCTGTTCAATCACGAACATGTCGTGGAATTGGCCGAATATGCCACGGTTCCGGTTGTCAACGGCCTCACGGATTATAATCACCCCTGCCAGATCATGGCCGACATGTTTACGATCTATGAGCACCGTGGTCATCTGGATGATTTGAAGATCACCTATCTTGGGGATGGTAATAATATCGTGCACTCCTGGCTGCGACTTGCCACCCGACTGCCTTTCCGGTTTGCCATTGCTTGTCCGGAAGGTTACCAACCCGATCCGGAAACTGTGAAACTGGCTCGGGATGGCGGGATCAGCGAGATAGAGATCACCCATGACCCGTTAGCCGCTGTATCTGGCGCTGATGTTATCTACACCGATGTGTGGGCCAGCATGGGGCAGAAGGATGAGGCCGAGGAGCGTCAGGAACGATTCAGGGGCTTACAAGTGACAGAGGAATTGATATCAGCCAGCGGCAAAGAACCCTGGTTCATGCACTGTCTACCTGCGGAACGAGGTGTTGAAGTTACAGATCAGGTGATGGAAGCCTCGTATTCCATCGTTTTCGATCAGGCGGAGAATCGCATGCACGTTCAAAATGCCATTATGCTCGCCCTGCTGGGAAAAGCATAGATCACTAGCCCTCGATCTAAATATTTCCTTAACAATACGATAGGCATGGTATTCTTCCGTCCAGGTGCCATCAAAGGGTAGACAGATTGCCGCATGTCCTTGGCGGAATTGATCAGTCGATGCGTTCCCAATGGATTTCCCGGGTGATATAACTGACGGGATTGGCCGTGGGAACGTTGACTCGCACGCGATAGGTGACCGATTGATCCGGCTCTACGGCTGTATCAGTTACCACCCCAGCCAGATAGGCCATGGTAGTGCCTTCAACGAAAGCTGAATCCTCAGCAACCAGTTCGGTCTTCGCATTCCATAGCCGGAAGATGACACGCACATAATCACCACGGGAGATGCCAACGTTCTTGACCGTTCCCGTATAAATACGGTGGTCATCGTAGATCTCTTCTTTGGCGTCGCCCATGAACTCCACTTTCGGCTTGATCTCAGCAATATCCTGGATGCTACGTATCATGGATTTATCAAGGGTCAAATTACCCAGTGTCGTCTCGATGGTTAGTTCATCAATATTCTCATCGATGATATTCCCGCGTACGATCGTGCCGTTGGTCAGAATCAGTTCATGGGTCAGTTTTGGCGGTGATATACGCCTGAGGATATTCCGGTAGACATCGGGTGTCATCTCACGACTTTTATAGGCTTCCACATCCAACCGTAGTTGATCCATCTGGCGTTTAAGGGATTCCAGATTCATCTGCAGGTCATAAAAATCTTTGTAGGTAATCCGCCGGGTAGTCTTGCGTGGAAGTGTCTCAACCGTCTCACCAGCTTCATCCTGACCCCAAAGCCCAAAGGGAATGATCATTATGAAAGACAGGTAGAGATAGGGAAGGAATCTGATAGGCTTGCTTCTCATGGTCCTTCCTCCCATACTTTGACCGCTTTGAACGCAGATCTTCGAAGACGCTCCTGACCATCCGGACCAGGCAAGAGTGCTTCCGTTAACTCCGAGATCTCGAGACGGAGGTGGTAATTTTCCGGATTCTCCAGAAGCGGAATGATCCGATCGAGTACTGTTGGATCATTAAAGTTGGCTAGGTTTGAAATGGCCAGTTTCCGAAGACTCAAGGGCATTTCATCTGTTAATGCAATTTCTAACAGGCTAGGCATGATCACCGGATTATCAAACTCACCCAAGGCTTCCAACAGACGGTTTAGCAGAGTGTAGTACTCCTGGCGTCCCAGTTGATAGGTTTCTAATAGCGCCAATACTAACCGCTCTTCTTTGATATCATCCATTGCTCGAAGTGCGAAGTCGCGTAGCTGGAGGTTGGATGCGGGATCTCCCAGCATGTCTGCGAACATTTGAACAACCTCTGGGGTACGTTTTTGAGCCAGAATTTCAATGGCTGCATTGCGGGTGGCAGGCTGAACTTCCGGATCAGCGGCAATACTCATCAGAACGGGAACCGCCTTTTCATCGCCGATATTCCCTAGTGCCCGTGTGAGCATCTGTTCCATGCGGAGATGACTCTCGCGGCTGGCTTGATACAGATCGATGAGGGTATGGATATACTCCTCTGATCCGATCGACTCCAGTCCTTCGATCAATTTTGTCCGTAGTTCAGCCATTTTCGCGTCAACCGTGGAGAGAGCTTGCGTAAGTGCGCGGGCACTGGCGTCACTGGGTATTTGAGATAAGACATCGATAGAGGCGATCATGATATCAATATTAAGGATATCCGCATCACTGATACCGGTGGACAGGGCGTCGACGGCCTTTGGGTGTCTGCTTTCACCTAATGCTTGAGCGGCAGCGATTCGGACACTCAGTGCCTGCTCCGGGTCTTCATAGATCGTGATGATCTCCAGCAGGGCTGCCATTTTCCCCTTCTGGTATTGCAGACGCAGCTTCTCAACGTCTACTTCGTCCTTACTCCGACGAAATAGTGCACACCCGCTCAAGGTTAGGATCAAGAGGAAGATCCCCGTCAGCTGCAGCAGATATTTGGGCGAGAGACGTAGTCTGAAAGTCGAATTAGAAATGTGAGGCATTCTTACCATTACCAGCTCCCATTGGCCAAGTTTCTAATGTAAAACGACTATCCGATAATTTGCCATATGTATAATGGGAAATCCAGTCTCCAAGGCATAGGAAACTTTTCCCCTCGTCACTGGTGAGTAGACGGTTAAGATGGTAGTGCCCCATCACGACGATGTCACTTCCTTCATCCCAGCGAGATCTGGCATATTCTGTCAGCTCTTCCAGAATCTCTTCTTCATAGCCATGAGGTGGCTGATTGTATTTCCTGCTAAATCCGGAGGCTGCTTGCGCCAACCAGATACCCAGATCAGGATGTAACCATCGATAAAAGGTCACCATAAATCGACTTCGCAGAACTCTACGCATCAATCGGTAACCGCTATCTTTTTCTAACAGGCCATCACCGTGTGTCAGGTGGATCTTTTTTTCATTGATCTCGATGTCAGCTGTTGTTGGATAGACATGGATATTCAGGTCATTCTCTAAGAATCCATTAGTCCAATAATCGTGGTTGCCCAGAATGAAATGGATCGTTACTCCTGAGGCCTTCAGCTGGTGCAGCTGACTTACAACGTCATAGTATCTCTTCGCAATGACGTGGTGATATTCAAACCAGAAATCAAAAAAATCACCAACGATAAAGAGAGTTCCCCCTGTTTCATGTACTAGATTAAAGAACTGATACAGAAACCGGCGCTTCTTTTTCTCATCAGCGGCATCATTCAGTGTAAGATGCACATCAGAGATGAAATAGGCAGGGGCGGTCATTGGATCGAAATTAGCCGTTCCCCGTCGGGGAGGCAAAGTAATATTAGAGGATATGATTTGTTGCCCGATCGATCATACCCATTGATTACTTGTAGATTATTGTTGAAGAAGCGCTGCATGACCACGCCCCACGACCTCCCTTGCATAATGCTTGGTTTTCTCTTATTTTCAACTAAGTTACGTGCTCTTTGATTCTCGAATAATGTTGCGGGGGGTATGTTTGGCCGAACCTCGTATATCTTAACCTTTGAATTTTTAAAAATGTCTACTAATTGACAGGTAGGGCAGAACTTTAGATCTACCAAGACGTTGAGGTAGTTGTGAAAAACACCAAATCCATTCAGGTACTGCTCGCGTTGACGGTTTTCGTGGTACCTTTAACCGCCCAGTTTGGACAGAATATCGTTCAATACGATCGGTACGATTGGCACTACATCCAATCGCCATACTTTGACATTTATTTCTACGGTGATAATCAGGCCTTAGCTGAGTTCACTTCCGAAGTTGCCGATGAAGCCTACCAGCAGATATCCGATCGTTTGAATTGGGAGCTACAGAAACGCGTTGCGATCATGGTCTATCAATCCCATGCGGATTTCCAGCAAACCAATGTGACCTTCCAATACAATTTCGAGGGAATCGGGGGTGTTACCGAGCTATTTAAGAATCGAGTTGTGGTCCCCTTCGAGGGTAGCAATCAAGATTTTCGACATGTCATTCGTCATGAACTGCTACATGCCATGCTGAACGATATGATTTACGGTGGCAATGTACAGTCCATCATCAGCGGTCGGATAAGATACGCAATTCCAGGTTGGTTGAATGAGGGCCTTGCGGAATATCTGGCAGGTGGTTGGGATGCTAACTCCGATATGTATATGCGCGATCTGGCGGTCCATGGAGATATTCAGCCCATCAATCGGATCAGTGGCTATTATGCTTATCGTGCCGGTCAATCCTTGTGGCGGTTTATAACTCGGAAATATGGGGAAGAATCCATCGCTGAGATTTTTGGCCGAATTAAAATGAGGGGCAATGTTGAAGAGGGAATTGAAGCCGCGTTGGGCGAGGATTACCGTGGATTATCTGAGCGGTGGGAAGACTATTTGAAGAAGGAATACTGGCCCGATGTCGTTGATCGGACGCGACTGAAAGATCTGGCTCACCGGGTCACAGATCATGAGAAATTGGAGAACACATATAATATTGCACCTGCCATATCTCCCGATGGCAGCAAGCTGGCATTGATGCGGAACGAATTCGGTACGATGGAAATAGTGCTCATTTCTGCAACCGATGGCCGTTTTTTGAAACGTCTGATCCGGGGCGGTTCAACGGCGGAATATGAAGAACTGCATCTCCTCAAGCCGGGCATCACTTGGTCACCCGATGGAAAACGGGTAGCCTTCACTGCCAAAGCGGCCGATCAGGAAATCCTCTACGTGGTGAATATCAAAACCAGGAAGACCAAGAAGTACCCCACCGGGTTGGAAGGTCTGTTCATGGCTGACTGGAGTCCTGATGGGGAGGTCATTGCTTTGATCGGGAACAACGGGCAAAGCAGCGACCTCTACTTGTTTGACCTTAAGACAAAGAATATCACCAATCTAACAGAAGATGTTTTCAGCGTCTTTTATCCCTCGTGGTCACCGGATGGCAAATCCATCGCCTTCAGTTCAGACCGAGGGAGCTCTCCAGCGTATCGTTTCGACAATGAAGGGAATCAATATAATTATGAACAGCATACCAGCCCGGTTGACGGATCCCCTCTAAACTCCGTGAAGCCGGGATTTAAGTTATTCGATCACGAAGTGGATCAGCTGGATGTCTTTATGATTGATCGCGACGGTTCAAACCTGCGTCGCATTACCAATGAGCCTGCCCAGGAAAAATATCCAGTCTTTGCACATGCAAAACCATTCCTGTATTATACCAGTGATCGATCGGGTGTCGAGAATATTTACATGCTCAACCTGGAAACACAGGAAGAACGAGCAGTAACCAATGTACTGACGGGAATCAGTGACCTCGACATGGCTACCGATGACAGCCGCTTGTACTTCACTGGTTTCGAGTTCTATGGGTATGACATCTATCGAATCCATAATCCGTTGGAATTATGGGATCAACCCAAGGATATTCCCACAGCCAAGTATCTGCTGGATACCACCAAGGTAGAGGATCTTCTCGTGAACACCGAGCGTGATCGAAACTATCCCTTGACCGGTGGTGGCTACCAGAATTATATCTTTGGAATGGACAATCCATCCTATTTTACGGAGCAGGCGGACGATTCCGTGTATAGCGTCGAGTTGGAAGAAGACGAGATCAAAGATGAAGTCGGCCTGTACCGGATTCATCCTTATAAGACAAGATTCACCCTGGACCTGGTCCAGAGTTATGCCGGATATAGCACACTCTATAGTTTCCAGGGCATGACCCAATTCATGTTCAGTGATATGTTGGGCAATCATCG
>JBHPIW010000033.1:0-25928 GCA_042568495.1 Fidelibacterota bacterium
TCTCGAACTTAATCTCTGCAGATGCAGAAAATTTTAAATTCCCAGCGATGGTAGCATTGATGTTATAATGTAGCAACGTGATCGGATCCTCTTTCCTCTCATCAGACAAGTCCATGCCCTCATCATAATCTGCGCGCTGATGAAAGCTGCAGATAACCTCGGGGGTGGTATCCAACATGAAATCTGGCGTTGCTCGTTGTGACAAACTGATCTCCTCGACACTAAAAGGGTCAATCCCGAAGAATAGAGGATCATCACCTTTAACACCGACATGGGCGCGGAAGAAATGGTGCGGAAGATTGTTCAGGAGGATGCGGACAATCCTCGAATCAAAGGAACGTAATCTGTCATCCGCCACGTAGTCCAGACAGCGGGAGTAATGCTTCCTGATAGTCAAAGAGGATGCACATGGAGTGAACTCAAGTTGCTTCTCGAGTTCCCGAGCAGTGCTATCGCTAAAAAGTAGTACCAGGTAATTGAATGATTCTTCCATTGTTCGGACACCAAAGAACCTGTAAAGCTGGTCCCGTTCAACGTCCGTCGGTGGAGAGAAGATAAAGCTGCCCTCACCCTCAAATACCGCGGCGATAGATCTGGAATTGATTGGCTTGAGCAGATACATGTAGCCATTTGACAATGAAAATGAAGCGACATCCCTGTTCAGTGTGAGATCGTTTACCGGGGCACAAACCATGGAGCCAGATGCAAGATTCACAAGTTGCTCAAATAGATACTCATAAGATGGAATTGATCCGGCCTCGACAGATTCACCACTGGTATCTGCGGATAGTAGTCTGGCAGGCAATACCATTGGTAATAGACACCCGGCCAGGCAAAGCCTTAAAAGAGCCATTGAAGCAATACGTATAGGATTATGTGTGATCATCTGTTTCCATCCCCATTCACTTGTTCATGGACACGGCCAAGTTTGTCGCCGTTCCAGCAGAAGCGGACAAACTATCAGGAGGTACGAGATGCTCTCTGCAACAGGAATCTAATTGCCGACGCCTGAAAATAGATACCGGCCATTCATGTGACAAGTGAATTATAGCGAACAGTTCTGAATTTCACACATAACAGTATCTAAAAAATTAAATGCGCCAATATATTGGTGATGCGAATGATCTTGTGCATTGATGACATCGCGGCTAATTCTTAATACTAAATTCCCTTTCAAATGACGGCAATCTGGATCGCATTTATCCTCTACGCCGGCGCAGCGATTTTTCTGGGTTGGCGCTCTTTCCGCCGAGGCGGGGAAGGTGCCGATTACTGGACCGCCAGCCGCAACCTGAGCAGCACCTCCGTAGGTCTCTCTATCTCGGCCGGGTTCATGTCCGTTTCGTGGTCATGCGTGTATGCGGTACAGCTGTTCTACTGGTACGGTCTGGGAGCGATCTGGCTCATCACCATACCCTGGCTCTTGAGCCTGACAGGCATCTACTTCCTGGCGCGGCGGTACCACCAGCTGCCGGCTTTCAGCCAGCCGGAGATGGTAGGGCGGCGGTTTGGCCCAACTACCCGGCGTTTCGTGGCGCTGGCCCTGGCATTGGTCTTCCTGGTCTGGGGCGGTGCGGAAATCTACGTGGCAGGGACCCTGCTGGCACCCCAAATGGCGGTCTCAAAACCAGTCATGATCTTGATTATCAGCGTGGTAGTGGGTATCTACGCGACCTTGGGCGGCTTCCGGGCAGTCGTAGCAACGGACAAGCTACAGTACGCAATCGTATCTCTATACATTCTGGCCATTGGCCTTTTGGCGATACGGGGATTGTCAGCAAGTCATCTCAGTCTTCCAGATCTGGGAACACCGGGGACCAAATCCGCCTTGGGTTGGGCGCACTTGCTTTCCCCGGGAATCGCCATGGTACTGGTGACCTTTGCAGCCTATCTGCCGGGATGGTTGTTCGAGACTGACCTGTGGGTCCGTGTACAGGCCGCCAGAGATGACCGCGCGGCTCGCAGAGGAGTGGCACTTGCCGGCGTAAATGCGCTGGTTTTCGTTGGTATTCTTCCCATGTTTATCGGTGTAGCAGCCATTTCGCTGTTTCCGTTGGAGGGTGGCTTCTACCCGGCGGTCGTGGGAAACGAGGGAGACGCAATCTTTGCCGCGCTGGTAAGCAGTTTCGCGCCTGCCTGGCTGGTAGTGCTGGTCTCCGTTGGCCTGATAGCCGCCGCCATGAGCACCATCGACACCTGTGCCAATGTTATGGCCTTGAGTGCGGCTTACGACATCTTCGAGAGCCATAAACGACCTAACGGCCATGTATGGTCCCGGGCAGCGACAGCCGGGGCGGTGGGAGCAGCGTTCGTGTTTGCTCTTAATACAGAATCGCTATGGGATATTTTCTACCTTTCATCCGGGGTGCTTACAACTGCGGTGGCCTTTCCGGTGGCAGCGGTCTTTATTCCACAAGCAGATAGACGGGGAGTATTGTGGTCGTCCATTGGAGGCCTGGCGGGTATTATTGCCGCATACTTCCTCGAGATGTACGGACCCCTCTCATCATGGGAACCGCAATGGTTGGCCGACACTGGATTGGGCTTTATCCTGTGGGGTATTCTAGCAGCAGTGATCGGCTATGGAAGTGGAAGCCTCGTGACACGGCATCATCATTCCCGAAAGGATCCCAAATCCTGAACTTGATGCGGTCAGGACCTCGCAACAGCAATATCTCCTCGCTGATTCCGCCATTCTCATGGCTGCCTTTGTAACGGGCACAACTTTTGCGTTAGTCAAAGCTGCTCAGCGAAACGGCTTAGACATCCTGCCAGTTCGTCCGGGCCCATACCCTCTTCTTCGATACGTGCCAAATCCTTAAATATGGAGGGGCTATTTTGTTTCCATGGACCGGATTCCATAACCATATGGAACACCGCCAATGGCAGCTCGGCGATGGCGAGAGTTTCCTGCAATAGATGGCCAGATGAAGCCCAGATACCCGGCATGAGCAGCACACCGGTCACCTTATTACGGTGACGTTGAACAATTCTACTGGCCTCGACTTCGGACTGGTTCTGGTAAATCTTTAATTCCACCCCCAACTCCCGGGCCGTGTGTCGCAGAGCCCGGTTTAGTTTGTCAAGCGTTAGATGGGTGCCGGCCTGCCGGGATATCCATCCCAGCATATTAAGATTTGGACCTTGGAGGACCAGGATATGCATCATATCACGAACATATTCATACGGGGAAAAGTGTTACCCAGGTTTCTGAACATCGCTGACAAGTGTATCAACCGGGAATTCCTCTCCACGATTTTGATATTGGCGGATAATTTCGCGGTGACACCGGAAAGCTACCCGCGGGTGATCGTGAAAAGGGAAATACTGCGCATCAAGGGCATCGTCGCCCGGTTTGATGGTACCATTGATACCTTCGGCAACGAATCCCAGCACCAGCAGATCTTGTTCGATCCCACCCGGGAATGGACAAATACCAAGCAAAGAAAGATTGGTCGCGGATAAATCGGTTTCTTCCTTCAGTTCCCGGCGGGCCGCTTCTGCAGCACTTTCCCGCAGCTCCATGAAGCCACCTGGAAGGCACCATTCACCGAGCGCCGGAGCAACCGCTCGCTGAACCAGCAGGATATTTCCGTTTTGAACCGCTACTACAGTTACAGCCGGGCGGGGGTTCTCGTAATGCACCGTGCCGCATTCCTGACAAACGCGACGGAGACACCCTTCGAGTTCGCGGCTCTCGTTAGGTGCGCCACATTCAGAACAGTATTCGAGATGGCCCATAGTTCAAATTATGCCTGATTGCCCATCATTCAAACTTGCTTTTTGAAATGCACTTGTCCTAAACTGAATCATGATAAATGCCAAACCGATTCTTGCGGTAGGGTCAATCGCCCTGGATGAAATCAAGACTTCCCACGGAGAGCGCGAGACTGTTCTGGGCGGCTCCGCCACTTACTTTTCAATCGCAGCATCCTTCTTTGCGCCGGTACGTCTGGTCGGAATCGTAGGTTCTGATTATCCGGAGGAAGGATGGCAATTATTCAGCAAATATGATGTCGATGTAACTGACGTCCAGCGGATTGAAGGAGATACTTTCCGCTGGGGTGCCCAGTACTCGGACGACCTCTCCCAGAGGAAAACCCTGTATACACATCTTGGTGTGTTCAACGATTTTAAACCGACCCTCAGTACGCCCAACCGTAAGACCGAAATCGTTTACCTGGCTAACATTCAACCCAGTTTGCAGCTGGATATCTGCCGGGAGGCAACCGGTGCAAAATCGATCATTAGCGACACCATGAACCTCTGGATTGCCAATGACCGTGAGGGGCTGGAAAAGGTACTTAAGAAAACTCAAATCTTCATGCTGAATGATGAAGAAGCTATCCAGCTCACACAAGAAAAGACCCTGGCACGGGCTGCAAGCTGGCTGCTGGAGGCAGGTCCCAGCGCCGTTGTCATTAAGCGGGGCAGCCGGGGCGCCCTTATCGCTACAAACCATTCCCAAATACAGGTTCCGATTTATCCCCATGCCAAGGTCGTTGATCCCACCGGGGCTGGTGACAGTTTTGCGGGAGGTTTCATCGGACTTCTGGCCGCTGACGCTAACCCTGACCTGGTTCAAGCCGTTATTCAAGGCTCAGCGACTGCTTCCTATACAGTAGAGGGCTTCGGGCTGGAAGGGCTGCTGCTGGCCACCCGAGATGGGATTAATCACCGAATGAGGACTATTCGCCACTTGATGGACTAATACTTTATTCGCCCGAAGGCTTGATGGTAAATTAGGTGGCTAGAATATATGTGATCGTTAATCATTCAATAAAGGTATTATCGTGAAGAGACAATTGATTACAGCCATCCTGGCTGGCATGATATTCCTGGTTAACCAGGCGTGTGAAACACAGGAATTCGTTTCGGCCAAAATGTATGCACAGCAGGGAGATCTGGAAAGAGCTGAGGAGATGTTCCTTGCAGCCCTGAAGGTCGAAACTGACAAGAATAACGCGGAAATCCCGTATCTCTATGCTTCCTTGCTCGCGAAGCAAGAGAAATATATCGAAATGAGTGGCATGCTTGACGAGGCTATAAAACGTAATCCCAATCAGAAAGTAGAGGGATATACTGTCCGAGAATTGGTTGAGAACATGCGCAAAGTAGAGTGGCAAAATGCATACAAGCGCGGAGCTGATCTCTACAACGCAGTGATTGCTGTCACCATGGGGGAGGAGCCCGATGAAGCCCAACACGAACAGATGCTCCGAGCCATCGGCCACTTCAGGACAGCCATTACCATTTGGCCGGAGGAAGGTCAAACCTATCAGAACCTGGTGTACTGCTACCGGCAGCTGCGTGACAAGGAAGGCGAACGTGCCGCCCTGGATGAAGCCCTAGCGATGGACCCCAACAACAGTATGATCCTCTTCCTTGCTGCCGAGCATGCTTTGGGAGAGAGCGACATTGATCAAGCCATCATTTACTACCAGAGAGCCCTTGAAGCCGATCCCACCAACGTGAATATCATGCAGCGGCTCACAGCGGTATACGTTGAGACAGGACAACTGCAGGCTGCTCTGGAAATACTGGAGGTAGCTCGTCGTCAAACTACCAGTGATCCCGATGTCTACTTCAACCTTGGACTGGTCTATGCATCCATTGCCGATGCCTCCCTGGAGAAAGGCCAGCCCCTGTTTACGGCAGCCATTAACCAAGACCAAGTATCCCCGGATGATCTAGAGACAGCCCTGGAAGCTTTTGAAGAAGCTCAGAAGGCCTATTCTGAGGCACTCTACTTCCTGGATAACACGCTGGCATTAAATCCTGATGACGAAAGCGCAATGCGGGCAATTGCAGAAATTCAGAACAGGAAGAAAGTTCTCGATACCCTGCAGAATTCGGCTCAGGAGATTCTTCGGCAACAAGATTAGAAGCGGGTTTTCAGTTTAATGAAGACCGTTGAGCGATTGGTGCATGTTTTTCCGGTGCTGGCCCTCATGACAGGTGTCGCTGGCGGAATGTTCTACGGTAAGGGGCCACCTCCCGCGGCCACCAATGCCCCAGGAGAAGGCGCGTGCCAGACTGGCAGGTGTCACGTCCAATATCAACTAAATAGCGGACCCGGCACACTCAACACAGCCGGAATCCCGAATACATACCAGCCTAGTGAAAGGTATCCCCTTGCTATATCTTTAGCGCAGGAGGGCCAAAAACGGTGGGGTTTCCAGCTGACCGTTCTTGATAGCACTCATCAACCTGCGGGGGAGCTGATCCTGTCAGATGAGCAGCTAACCCAGAAGAAGGCGGAAATTATGCCGGACAAATCCGAGCGCCAATATATCGAACATACGGTCGAGGGAACCTATCCGGGGATAACAAACGGTCCTGTCACTTGGAAAGTCATCTGGCAAGCACCAAGCAAGGATACCGGGCCAGTCTTTTTCTACACGGTAGCAAACGCCGCGAATTCCAATAAAAAGCCCTGGGGGGATTACATCTACACGCGTATTGATACGGCACTGCTATCACCGCCGGAATAATCTGGGAATTGCGCGACAATTAACACCTGGAACTTTTCGGATGGTTCCGTCTCAGAAAACCTATCCGGTGATAGCCTGAATATCGGATCGAATAGCCCGATATATTCTTGGCATCATATACAGAATATTATTGGTTGGCAAGATATTGCATACATTAGGCTTGTTTTAACGTTACATTCACATATGAGGGAAAGATGTCAGTCATAGCATCAATTCATGGACGGGAAGTACTCGACTCGCGTGGAAATCCTACCATCGAGGTAGAAGTTGCACTTGCGGATGGGGCTCGCGGCCGGGCGATCGTGCCCTCAGGGGCATCCACCGGCGAGCATGAAGCCGTTGAGCTGCGTGATGGTGATTCCGCACGTTACTCAGGTAAGGGAGTTCTTCAGGCAGTGCACAACGTGAATGGCAAAATTGCCAATGCACTCTTGGGGCAGGATGCAACCAACCAGAGTGCAATAGACGAAGCGATGATCAAGCTGGATGGTACGGCCAACAAGGGCCAACTAGGCGCCAACGCCATCCTTGGCGTTTCCCTGGCTACCGCTCATGCCTCAGCGAAGGCTGCCGCCCAACCCCTTTACGCTTACCTGGGCGGTGAACGGAATACTTATACACTTCCCATTCCGATGATGAATATCCTGAATGGTGGTCAACACGCTGACAACAGTGTGGACATTCAGGAGTTTATGATCTTTCCCATCGGTGCCGGTTCATTCTCCGAAGCCCTGCAAATGGGTGTGGAGACATTTCATCACCTGAAGGGGGTATTGAAGAGCAAAGGCCTGGCCACATCGGTTGGCGATGAAGGAGGTTTTGCTCCTGACCTGGGATCCAACGAGGAAGCCATTGAAGTGATTCTGGAGGCTGTTCAGCGCACGGGGTTCAAGCCCGGCGAGCAAGTGTACCTGGCCTTGGATGCAGCAGCCAGCTCTTTTTATGACAAGAAGACCCAGCGCTATCTCCTGGCCTCTGAGAACCGGGTTCTGGATGCAGAACAGATGATCACTTTCTACGAGCATCTCGTCCATAATTATCCTGTGATCTCCATCGAGGATGGCTTGGATGAAAATGACTGGGACAACTGGGAAAAACTCCAGAAACATCTAGGCAGTTCAGTACAGATTGTCGGTGATGATTTGACGGTCACCAATCCCAATCTTTTGAAGCGAGCCATTGATAATCAGGTGATGAATGCCATTCTCATAAAGCTCAATCAGATCGGTACCGTAACGGAAACACTACAAACAATCGAGCAAGCAAGAAAGGCGAATTTCGGGGCCATTATCTCACATCGCTCTGGCGAAACCGAAGATGTTTCCATCGCTGATCTGGCTGTTGCTGCCGGCATGGGACAAATCAAGACTGGTTCCGCCAGCCGGACTGACCGTATCGCCAAATACAACCAACTTCTACGAATCGAGGAATCCCTCGGTCCAGGGGCGAAGTTTCCTGGGAAGGCTCTCTTCCCCATGCTCAAGGATAGGAAATCCAACCGTTGACCCCCACTCCTGCCCGTAAACGTGTCAGGCGGAAGAAATCCACTTCCACGCCCTCGCGGCTTAAACGATGGATCGGTTTTACAGCCATCGCAATCATACTGTTGTTCATCCTCCTCAACCGACACGGCCTGTTGAATCTTTACCGGTTGAGGGTGGAACAGAAGCACATGGATGTGGAAATAGTAATGCTTCGGGACCGAGCCAGTCAACTGCGCGGAGAAGTTGCCAGTCTTGAGAATGATTTGGTGTATATCGAACGCTTGGCCCGGGAGAAGTATCGGATGGTGAAGCGTGGAGAAAAGATATTCCGAGTCGTCCCGCAGAATCCGCCCACCGATAGAGATGCAGGAGATACAACGACTAAGTAAACCTCCGCGATCCGTTACGAGACAAGTAAGCGCCAGCCCTCGCTCACCAGGGCCCAAATCTATCCTGCCGCTTATATATTTCCTGGGCTTTCTGGTCCACGCCGCTTGCGGCGCATTCGAAGGCGTGGATCCATTCCGTGCTGCAACCGCCAGGGGAGACGGAATTCTTCCACCTTCCATGATTAATCCGGCCCTTCTCCCAGACCAATCATTATGGGTGAGTATTGGGCACGGAAAACCGATGAGCATGGATTGGGCAGCCTATAACGCCGCATCGATCGGAGGCGGATGGAACTCACGGCGGGGTGCGGTTGGAATCTGGACTTCCGGTGACAAACTTTACAGCGAAAGCATTGTTTCAATCGCACTGGCACAGGTAATTCGACATCGCCTTACCGCAGGTTTGGCCATGTCGTACCATAGTATTGACATCCAGGATTTCCCCTCCGGCCGCAACCATTTTCTTCTGGATGGAGCCCTCGCAACCTCGCTGAGCACAAACATTGATGTCAGCATCTGGTACAGTGGCCAGACCTTGCGTCGAGAAGAATCATACACTAATCCTACCAGACAGTTATTCCAGCTGGCAGTCACTGGGCGAATTAGCAACGCACTATCGGGAAGTATTGCTCTTGAAAAGACGCCTCCCTTTGCTCTGCGCGAGGGGATAGAGCTCACGATTACCTCTCAACGAGACCTCATACTATTTCTGGGGTACCGTACGTCTCCGGAAACTCCCAGTTTGGGGCTACAAGTTCCCATTGGCCGAATGGTCCTGTCATATCGTCTAGTTGCTCACCCCACTTTAGGATTATCTACAGCATTTGGGCTGGTGGTTAAATAGGATTCTTCCTTGCTTCCTGCCCTTTTTGCTGTGGGCCCAACCCGACTCCCCGTTCCGGCCTGACTTCATCGACGAACAACAGTTCACCAGCGAGGAGCTATCAGCACTGCAGTCATACCTTGACAATCCCCTGGATTTGAACACGGCTACATTTCAGGATCTATGGTTTATGGATGATTCCCTTGCCGCGATTATTGTGAATGCCCGCCAAGCGAGTCCCTATCGTAATTGGCAAGATCTGGCTCAACGTACACAACTCCCAAAATCAATGATTCAAGAATTGGCGCTGCTCTTTTATTTACGTCCGGAGCATCATTTCCGTGGTAACTGGTCAACTCGTATTCTTACCAGCGGCAACGACGAGCGTATTCGCTCTCGTCTGAATGTAAGTCGCCGTTTCTGGTTCGCCCAATGGACTCTCCAACGAGATCCCGAGGAGTACAATCTGACGGACCTCTCCGCGTTTAGCGTTGGATTCATGCGGGGTGCCACCACACTCATAATTGGCTCTCATAGGTTGGACTGGGGCTTGGGCTTGATACTCTCAAAAGTCTTCTCTCCCAGAAGAGGGACTACTTTGTTGCGTTCCATTGTTGACATCATGGGTATAAAGCCAGGATACAGCAATATAACCACAGGAGCCATGAGAGGAATCAGTTTAGCGGTTCAATTAGGTCAGCTGCGATTTTTCACTGGAACGGGTTTTCATGAAACTGACGTCGCGTTGATCCCCGATGGATCATCAAGAATCATCCCTTATCGGACACATTCCCGTCCATCAAGTCACCAATATGAGCTCCTGCCCTGGGTCGGCGCCAGCACTTCACTGAAGCAAACAAAGCTCGGTGCTTTCATCGGAGAGCAGCACCTGATGCCCACTGATACGCTACCGGGTGCTAGAAAACGGGTACATTCATTGGTCCTGGCACAAAATTATATCGCACAGATTGGCACATGGCGACTACGGCACGAGGAAGCCTGGCAAACACGAGTATATAAGGAGACACCCCATGAGCAGATTCGAGCTACCCAAACCAGGTTGATTTTTCAATCTCAGGCAGATTCCTCCGGAGGCCGTGTGCGTCTGGCTTTGATCTATCGCGCGTATCCCCATGCCTGGATACCAATTCGAGGACAACTGTTCGGCCGACATATCAGCAATGGCAATGAGCGTGGACTTTACCTCGGATGGGAATGGATAAGGAATCCCATCAACCTGACAGGACACCTGGACTGCTTCCAACAGATCGTTTCAACCTCCAGCTTCTGGCCCCAACGAGGGTGGGAATCCGGTATCGGTGCAAGCTTTAAGGCCAAATCATGGCGGACAAGATTGTCCTATCGGTACGAGGAAGAAGAGGTCAATATCTCATCCGAGAACTCCGATGGTCTCATTATCAATACACGGGTGGGAATCGTTACTCACCATACACGTGTTGTTTATACCAGTAATTTAGGCCTGCGTCTTTCGGTCCGAATATATGCTGCCCTAACTCGCGACCAGAACGAAAACGGCTTTGCTTCAGGCAATGCATTCGGCTCTACTCTGCGTTATCATTCACGAACAATGATCACCATGGCGGCAGGTGTCCATCTGTTTGGAACAGACGGATGGGATCAGCGTATGGTCATTTATGAGGCCGGTCTGCCAGGTGAATTCAATATGAGACCTCTAAGCGGATCGGGCGTCCGCATTCATGGATTTATTTCGATACCGATGGAAACAGGAACGATCTCAGTCAGGGCCGCGAAGGAGTGGAAAGATGATCCGGCGGAAGAAGCAATCGCTACGAGCTCTCTACAGCTGGGCATCCAGATCGATATTGCACTCTAAGAGCTCATCCCTCTAAGTTCCCTCACGGGTGCTCTCTGCACATGGCGATATGATTAAAACAAGAAGATGACCGTGACTATGACCACACGGATCCAAAGACTTTATGCCACGCCGTTTTCACTGTTGGTGGTTGTGTTGGTTCTGGTATCAGCCATTTCAGCAGATGAAATACGAATTGTCTTTCCGCGGCAGATGCAGCGGCAGGGATTCGTGCGCACTTTTTATATGGGGAAAGTCGAATACCTGAACAGCAAAGAACTGGCAGACTTGCTTTCATTAAACACGTATGCCAACGATGATGTGAACAAGCTGGTATTGTATTTCCAGGAGGGGGAGGTGAAAGTAACTGCTTTCTCCTCTTTTGTGATCGTGAATGGAGATGCGTACCAAATGACTTTCCCGACATATTTTGATGGCCAGGAGTATTTTGTTCCGGCCCGCTCCTTTTTTCAGATCCTGAGTCTCACCGTGCTTCCGGGAGCGCGGTACAATGAGGCCGGGCGTACCTTCACGGGTCCAACCACATATGCTCTGTTCAATATCCACACAGCAGAGGTGGAGTCCAAACAGAATGGAACTCTCATCCGTGTACAGACAAGTCAGCGGTTTGATACTCGGAATGTTGTCCGGTATATCACGGATAACGGTTGGCTGGTAATTCAGGTACCGGATGGTCATGTGGATACACTGGCGATTCGGCGCTCCAAGCTGGGAGGAATCATCCGTAAGGCTTGGGGGCGACAATTGGAACGATCCGCCGAACTCCGTTTCAAACTCACCGATAAGGTAACCCTGCCAGAGGTAACCCAGGTGGATGGGGGACGGGAGCTGCAAATTGCGATCCGCAATCCCGTTCGTCAGACAGGAGATCGAGCGAAGGAGATGCGCGAACAGTGGTACCTCGATACGATTGTCATTGATCCCGGGCACGGTGGAATTGATGCTGGCACTTCAGGCCGGGACGGTTTGCTTGAAAAAACCGTTACTCTAGATGTCGCTTTACGTCTGGGGCGGCTCATCAAGCGTAACACGAATATGCGCGTGGTATATACCCGGGATGAGGACATCTTCGTTCCCCTCTGGCAGCGGACAAAAATAGCCAACGAAGCGGGTGGCAAGCTGTTCATATCCATCCATGTAAATGGGGTGGAGAACCGAGTAGCTCAGGGTTTTGAAACCTGGCTTTTAGCAGCGGCAAATACCGAGGAGGCTATCACGGTGGCGCGACAGGAAAACGGGGTAATCGCACTTGAAGAATCCAAGCACGCGTATCAAGAGTTTTCCGATGAAGCACTCATCCTATCCACCATGGCACAAAGCGCCTGGATGAAAGAAAGCGAAGCGCTAGCCGCAATTGTCCAGGATGAAATGGAAACACGACTAAACGCCCCAAACCGGGGAGTGAAACAGGCGGGATTCCTGGTGCTCATCGGAGCGACCATGCCTAATGCTCTGGTCGAATTGGGCTTCATCAGTAATCCCCAGGAAGAAAAGAAGCTTGGACAGAATGAGTACCGGCAACGCCTTGCCGAAGGACTCCACGAAGCAATCGTCACGTTTAAGGAAAAATACGAGGGGGCTATGCTGGCCGAACAGGGTAGATGATCATCGCTCTATGACAGTGACAAGAACAGCGATTGGCAATTCCATCCAATCAACTCCCTTTTGTAAATAGCTGACTTCCCTCTTTACCCACCGGACTTTCGTTTAGATAAGAGACATCACGCTGAATCTTCCTCTCGAATACCTCTTCGCTCTGGAACGAAAAGGCGTCAAGCTGGGACTTGAACCGACAAAGGATCTTCTGGTCAGGTGTGGCAATCCGCACCTCCGTTATCCCATTATTCAAATTGCCGGTACCAACGGCAAGGGGTCCACAGCTGCAATAACCGCATGGATTCTCCAGTGTCACGGCCGACACGTAGGGCTTTTCACATCACCACACCTGTTTCATTTTAACGAGCGTATTCGTGTGGATACTGTTCCTGTCAGCGATAATTACATCAATCAGTGGATAAATGAGCACAAGGATGACATTGAGGAGATTTCCGCAACCTTTTTTGAGACTAACACAGTCATGGCGCTGAGCTATTTTCGGGACCGGCGCGTGGATATTGCCGTGCTAGAGACCGGCCTGGGGGGACGACTAGACGCCACCACCGCTGTTACTCCTTCCTGGACCGCCATCACTCCGGTTGACCTGGATCACATGGAAATTCTCGGTGAAACAAAAGAAGCGATCGCGCGTGAGAAGGCCGGAATTCTCAAGCCGGGTATACCTTGTTTTTCTTCTCCACAAACACCTGATGTACGGATGGTCATTGAAGCGGAGGCTGAAAGAATCGGCTCACCGCTGTCATTTATCAGTGCAAAAAGCTCCGGGCTTCATCCTTTAAAAATGCCCGGCCCTCATCAAGGTATGAACGCCCAGCTCGGTTTGAAGATTGCCAGAGCTGCCTTGGGATCGGATTTCGATCCAATCGTGGCGGAGAAAGCGATTCATACCGCCTTCTGGCCAGGGAGATATCACGTTCTTCAGAAGCAGCCGCGTATCGTTTTCGATGTCGCTCACAATCCTCACGGTGTGGCTGCATTTTTAAAGACCATGCAATCTGAAGATATTCGTGGCCGGAAGTGGCTGGTCCTGGCACTCCAAAAGGACAAACGAGTAGATCAAATGCTCGAAATGCTCTGCCCGGTCTTCGATCATGTGGTCATCACTCAAACCGGAACAAGGAATTTCTTGCCCGCAACCAAGATGGCGGCAAGGGTGTGCAGTACATACTCGGACCTCCATACCGAACCGGATGCCATGCTGGCCATAAAAGAAACTACCAAACAGGCAGCTGATGAAGATTTTATCGCAATTTTGGGATCACATTACCTGGGGGCAGCGGTGGCAAAAGTATTTAAAATTTTATTTGACAACTTCTGATAATGGCGTCAATTTCGTCCCTGTACTTACGACTCTCTGACACGTTTTCCCAATTTGATAACTTTTTTGCCTTTGGAACCGTACTTTGACGTGTCATGGTTTTAACAAGGAAGCTACCCTCTCGGATCCTAATGATCGCTATCAGATCATGAGGATCTGGGGAACAATTGGGCGTGATTATCATTTCAGGATGGCAAACACGTAATCTTCAGCGAAGGAATTTTTCGACAATATAAGTAACTGACACTGTCCGCCCTCTTAACTGTCAAATCTATCATTTTTTCAATTGCAGTTCTTTTTCAAGCAGCGGCATGCAATCGGCCTCATGATAAACACCCAACACCATGAACTGATCAGGATAGCAATTTATCAATTAACAAGATCATGGGGATCACGCTGTTTCTTCAGCTGATTCCAGTGCAGCTCAACCATGATTAGATCGCCATTTTTTATCGTTTAATGAAATACGAGGTAGTGTTATGGCAGAGGAACCCATAATGGATATCAGCGAGCTTCAATCGCTGCGTGTGAAGGACCTGACTAAACTGGCCCAGGATCTCGATGTCACTGATTATTCCGGTCTGAAAAAGCACGATCTCATCATAAGAATACTTGAAACTCAAGCGCAGAGGCAGGGCAATGTTTACGCCCGTGGTGTTCTCGAGATCATGCCTGATGGTTATGGTTTCCTGCGTTCCCCCGACTTCAGCTACCTTCCCGGTCCGGAAGACATCTATGTCTCGCCTTCCCAGATTAAGCGTTTTGGTCTGCGTACCGGCCACCTCATCAGTGGGCAGATTCGTCCACCCAAGGATAACGAGCGTTTCTTCGCTCTGCTAAAGATTGATGCTGTGAATGGTATCTCTCCGGAGGAAATAAAAAAGTACCCTCATTTCGTGGATCTGACTCCTCAGTTTCCCGAAAAACACCTCGTACTGGAAACCTCCCCGAAAGAGATCGCCACCCGCATCATTGATCTCCTGGCGCCAATCGGGGACGGACAGCGGGGGTTGATTCCTGCCCAGCCCAAGACTGGCAAAACGATTCTGCTGCAGAAAATTGCTAACGCTGTTACGCAGAATCATCCAGATATTTACCTCATAATTCTGCTTATAGACGAACGTCCCGAAGAAGTCACTGAAATGAAGCGAAGTGTCAACGCCGAGGTAGTATCATCTACTTTCGATGAGCCGGCCGAACGGCATGTGCAAGTTGCTGAAATGGTGCTTCAGCGTGCCCGTCGCATGGTGGAGGTCGGCAAAGACGTCATGATCCTGCTGGATTCTATCACACGCCTGGCCCGAGCACATAATACCGTGATTCCTCACAGTGGAAAGATTCTCTCGGGCGGAGTAGATGCAAACGCCCTGCAAAAGCCGAAACGGTTTTTCGGCTCGGCACGTAATATTGAAGAGGGCGGCAGTTTGACGATTATCGCTACAGCCTTGATTGATACCGGCAGTCGTATGGACGATGTGATTTTTGAAGAATTCAAGGGTACGGGAAATATGGAACTGGTGTTGGACCGAACCCTGAGTGAGCGGAGGATATATCCCTCAATCGACCTAAACCGAACCGGGACGCGTAGAGAAGAAAAACTTCTATCGAGAAAGGATTTATCCCGGTTATGGATTCTGCGCCGGTTGCTCAACGACATGAATTCCGTTGAAGCAATGGAATTTCTTTTAGACCGGCTTAATCGGACGAAAAACAATCGCGAATTCTTTGATACCATGAGTGATTAAGACTTGAGCGAATTTCCGAATACTGGAAATACCCCGGTGAATCACCCTGTGGCGGAACCTGCCAAGGCCATCTGTGTGAGGTTTCATACGGATCAGCCGGTGTTGGCAACTCCCTACCAGCTTAAGGGAGTGATAATCCGCAAATTCCCAAATCATGCCATCGTTCCTTTCATCAATGGCGAATATCGTGGACAGATACGCTACCCAAGAGTACAGGTGAAGGTGTTACGTAACCAATTATGCATTTTCGGGATTGGAGCTGGGTACAAGGTTGTTCGCGGTTTCTACGAGGAACTTGAATCTTTTCAGGTTGAAGAAGAGGTGTACAAGATTACTGGAATGGACCTTCCGGAAAGCGATTTACAGCTAGATCTTCCTTCTGAAGATTTTCTCCGATACAAGTTTATCACTCCTTGGGTAGCGCTCAACCGCCGCTATCTGGTTATGTACCGGGCATTGCTACCAGTAGAGCGAGCGGCTTTCCTTAATCGGCTTCTCGTTCAGAACTTGCTCTTCATCGGTCGTGAACTGGGTTATGAAATCAACTATACGGTCACTGCCCGCGTTAAACTTCAATCACTGACTCCCCGAGTGGTTGAAGAGCAGGGTAGTGGATCATTTAAGGGGTATTTTACCAGCAACATGATACTCCCCGATTACCTCGGCCTTGGCAATGGTATTACCAAGGGGCTCGGTACCATCGTCCAGATGCAGCAGTAGCACCAACCTTTTCCTCAACAAACAGCAAAGGATAACTGCACCAACCTTCAATAGCGTCGATGATTGCGTTTGCCGAAAGAGTGTCACGAATTGAAAGCTCCATAACACTGGAGATGACAGCGCGTGCTGCCCAATTACGAGCCGAAGGGGTGGACATTATCAACATGTCTGTTGGAGAACCTGACTTTCCGACTCCCCAACATATTATCGAGGCGGCCAAACGAGCAATTGATGAGGGATACACTCGCTATACCCCTGGTCCTGGGGTGCCGGCTCTACGCGAGGCGATAGCTTTGAAATTGAAGCGCGATAATTACATTGAGGTCAGATCCGAAGAAGTCATCGTATGCAACGGAGGCAAGCACGCCCTGCATACGGCATGTATGGCCTTGTTTGACAAGGGGGACGAGGTTATCATTTTTACCCCCTATTGGGTTTCATTTCCTGACCTGGTCAAACTGGCCAACGCCACGCCAATCATTGTGAGCAGTAATCCAGAGCAGCAGTTTGCACCTGACTTTGAGGAACTGGAGTCCCGGATCACTTCCCGCACCAAGGGAATTATTGTGAACTCACCTTCAAATCCCACCGGGGGGGTATGGAGTCGTGAGGCCATGGAGCGTATCGTAGAAATTACCAAAGAACATGGCTTGTGGTTGCTGTCAGACGAATGTTATGAAGCACTTTCCTATGACCGACCTTTCGAATCGCCTTTATCATTGGCCCCACAACACGGAAAAATTCTTACATTTCAAAGCTGTTCGAAGACCTATGCCATGACGGGCTGGCGAATTGGGTATATGGCCGGGCCAAAGGAAGTTATTGAAGCCATGAGCAGAATCCAGGGCCAGGCCACTTCCTGCCCCAATTCTATCAGCCAGATGGCTGCAATCGCAGCTTTAACCGGTGATCAATCTCTAATTGAGGAGCGTAAAAGAGCTTTTAAAAATCGTCGCAACATCATGGTGGATCGCCTGAATGACATTCCGGGGCTTTCCTGCAGGAAACCCGGGGGCGCGTTCTACGTTTTTCTGAACGTGAGTGAGCTATTTGGAAAAACGATGAACACCATACCGTTGCAGACACCCAAAGATGTCACCGAATTTCTGATCGATCATGTACGAGTAATCGGCGTAAATGGAGAGGCTTTCGGCGATCAGGAACATATTCGGCTGTCTTATGCCGTGTCGGAGAAAGAAATTATCGCTGCCGCAGAACGCATTGATCATGCTGTGGCATGCTTGAATTAAGGAGACCACCATACCATGAAGAAAGAAATCCACCCAGAATATCATCTTATCACGGTGCATTGTGCCTGTGGAAACACCTTCCAGACCCATTCAACGGCAAAAGAGCTGCGGGTTGAGATCTGTAATGCCTGTCATCCCTTTTTCACGGGTAAGCAGAAGCTGGTTGACACGGCCGGTCGTGTGGAGAAATATCGCCGTAAGTACAAGATTGAAGAGAAGAAAAGCTGACACGACAAGCATGGAGTTCTTCCATTGTCTATAAGTCTGTCCACTGAATCAGTTCCATCAGATGGTTCAGTAAAAAGGAGCTTTCGCCGGAGGCGTTTCCACTCCCTGTTGCTGCTCACCGCCCAATCTCGCATCCTGGTTGGTGGGCAGGCGGTAATCGAAGGGGTTATGATGCGTGTGCCCGGAGCCTATGCGGTAGCTGTCCAGGATCCCGAAGGAACCGTCCAGACCCAGTACCAGGAGTTCACTTCCGCGGTGGAAAGCTCCCGTTGGCTGAAATTCCCCGTCGTGCGCGGTGTAATACATCTGTTTGAATCTTTGAAAATCGGTCTGGCCACCCTCAATTGGTCGGCTGAAGTGGCTTATCCTGATGAAGCACCCAAGAAGGGCTCGGCTTCCAGTTTGCTGACGACAACGTTGGCTCTGGCATTGGGAATAGGATTGTTCTTCGTAGCGCCCTTGTGGATTACCACCAAACTTCTTCAGCTCGAACAGCAGGCCCTTGGATTTAATCTGGTGTCAGGAGCGTTTCGTATCACATTCTTTCTAATCTATTTGACAGCTATTTCTTTTATGAAAGATGTACGACGCCTCTTCGAGTATCACGGCGCGGAACATATGACAGTATATACCTTCGAAGCCGGGCAGCAACTCACCGTAGAGAACACACGGGCATTCCCGACCCAGCATCCCCGCTGTGGTACCAGCTTTATTTTCATCGTACTAATCGCGGCCATTCTTACCTTCGCACTGATTGATACTGCTGTACTGGCGATCGTTGGCCGAATGTCTCTCGGCCTGCGGTTGCTGGTCCACCTGCCTCTGATCCCCCTGGTGGCCGGCATCAGCTACGAAGTGCTCAAGATTACTGCCAAGTATCAAAAGATTTTCCTGCTTCGCTGGCTGTCTCTTCCGGGTTTGTGGTTACAATATATCACGACCCGTGTACCCGATGATGATCAGTTGAATGTCGCCTTGGAATCGCTTAAAGTGGCCTTTGGCGAACGTCTTCCGGAAGTAGAGGGCAAGCAGTACGTGGCCGACGCCATTGCGTAAGTTATTTCAATGATTGATAAGCTCCGCGAAATCATCCAGCGTCATGAGGAATTGGCGGTTTTAATGTCCCAGCCGGAAACCGCCTCCGATCCAAAGCGCTTTGCCGTGTTGGCTAAGGAACACAGCGGACTGAGTGAAGTAGCACAAAAAGCCCGGGCCTATGCCGATTTATGGGAACGCCAAACCGAAGCCGAAGAGCTAATCATAAGCGATGATCCTGATCTCAAGGAACTGGCTCAGGAGGAGCTGCCTGAGATCAAAGAGCAGTTGGTGCAAATGGAAGAGGAAATGCGAATCCTGCTTCTGCCCAAGGATCCTGATGATGACAAGCACACCATCCTGGAAATCAGGAGTGGCACGGGCGGAGAGGAAGCGGCCCTCTTTGCCAGCAACCTATACCGCATGTACGCCCGCTACGCTGAAAGAAAAAATTGGGATACGGAAGTAATGTCCTTATCCGAGTCCGAGACAGGGGGAATCAAGGAAATCATTGTTTCCGTGAAGGGCAAGGGCGCTTTCGGTGATCTGAAATACGAGAGCGGGGTCCATCGCGTTCAGCGGGTACCTGCAACCGAGGCCAGCGGACGCATTCATACCAGCGCGGCATCTGTGGCTGTTTTGCCTGAAGTCGACGAGGTGGAGGTAGACATAGATCCAACCGATCTTAAAATAGACACCTATCGGGCCTCAGGTGCCGGAGGTCAGCATGTGAATAAAACTGAGTCGGCAGTTCGGATTACCCATGTTCCCTCCGGGATCGTTGTCACCTGTCAGGATGAGAAATCCCAGCACAAGAACCGGACCAAGGCAATGAAAGTGCTCGTTTCCCGTATTTATGCACACCAGGTAGAAAAGCAACAACGCCAGCGGGCAGATCAGCGCCGTAGCATGGTTTCCACCGGCGATCGAAGTGCCAAGATTCGGACTTACAACTACCCCCAGGGCCGGGTGACCGACCATCGAATCAATCTTACACTCTACAGGCTCGGCGAAATCACCGACGGAGATCTGGACGAACTTATCGCACAGCTACGCGTACGGGACCGGATGGAGCGCCTGGCCGAGGTGTAACCACTACGTTTTTCACAAACGTCCAGCCCATAATCACCCGACATCACCGCATATACATTTGCCATAGACGCCACACAATCGTGTATTCATGCTCGTGAATGGAAATGACATGAGTACCAATCCAGCGAAAACGTGGCAGATCATTGATCTGATAAAATGGGGCTCCGATTATTTCGCCCAACATGGAATCGAGAATGCCCGCATGGAGATAGAGTGGCTGCTATCCCATCATTTGGGCGTTCAGCGGGTGGATCTGTATGTGCAGTACGACCGTTCCTTGTCTCCCCAGGAATTAGCTGGGTTCAAATCCCTGATCATGAGACGCGTAAGCGGTGAGCCTTTTCAGTATATCCTCGGCGTAGCTCCATTTTACGGTCGAGACTTTAAAGTCACCCGTGCAGTACTCATACCCCGCCCCGAGAGTGAAATACTTATACAAGTGCTGCGCAAAGGACCACCTCCTACATCCATCCTGGATATTGGCACCGGTTCAGGGTGCTTGGCAATTACGGCAGCCCTTCTTTACCCCGACGCATCCACCTTCGCAACCGATATATCTCAAGAAGCTCTGGAAGTGTCCCGTGAAAACGCCGAAGAACTTGGCGCAGTAGAAATCACTTTCCAGCAATTGGATGTTCTCACTGCGCTTCCCGATAATAAGTTTGACGCAATTCTCTGTAATCCACCTTACGTGGCAGCCAAGGAAATCCCCGACCTGCAACGTGAAATACGCGAGCATGAGCCCTCTTTGGCAATAACCGATCATGCCGATGGCCTTACCTTCCATCGCCGCCTGGCCGATGTTGGCAAATTTATGCTTCGTCAGAATGGCCGGATGCTGGTCGAGGTCGGCGGCTCAGCGCAAGCTGAAGGGGCGCTATCGATATACCAAAAGGCTGGTGCGCAGGTTTTGCTCCACCAGGACCTGCAAGGAGATGACAGGGTGTGTGAAGTGTGCTGGGAAAATGGAGGGACGGTCTAGGCGATATCCAGGAATGTGGCAGCGGCGGCACGACGATCAATGTGAATACGACGATTCTGATCTTCGCGGCGATTATAACCGACTCTTCTCTCTAAATCCACCGAATCAACTCTCATGCGCCGATCGATGCGCTGACGGCGATCATTCGATTCGCGTCTTTCAGAGCTACTACGTTGATCCAACATACATATATCTCCTTGGAATAAGAACCTCATTGTACTGCTTATGAATTCCAGAGTACGCAGAAGTTCACTGTTATCCTGGTAAAATAGTGTGATACATATCACGCTGTCTTTTACCGGCTATAAAAGTGTTTTTAAGTATATAATATTAACAATGTTTTCGGTGAGACTTTCAAAACGGTTGCCTCCCAGAAGGCACCATCAATTTCTAGAGAAATGACAGTTAACATACGCTAGGTTCGTCATAAAAAATTGAATCCACCCTACCTTCCACTCCCCCAACCAAGCCGGATGTCCTAACTTCACCGTATGAAATCTCTGGCTGCCATCTTCCTCATGTTACGCCCCATAAATCTGCTTCTGGGATCACTGTCGGTTCTAATCACCGCGGCCCTGATGCCAAGTTGGCCTCCCTGGAGTCTTATTGGTCTGGCAGCTGCGACAGTTGTGGCATTGAATGCAGCCGCCAATGCACTGAATGATTATTTCGATTTTTCCATTGATCTTATCAACCGGCCATCTCGTCCGCTTGTTTCGGGTGCTCTGCCCCGGCAGGCAGGCTGGGTAGCCGCACTGTTGTTGTTTATTGCTGGTGCCCTGGCTGCTTTTCAGCTGCCGGCAACAGCTAGGAACCTCGCGGTATTTATCGCTCTGCCACTCATGGTCCTGTACACACCTCTCTTCAAAGGTTTGCCACTGATCGGTAATTTAATCGTGTCAATAATCCTCGGACTGGCGTTTCTATTTGCAGGCGCGGCGTTTGGATACTTGAACCTCATGTGGCCCGCTGCAGGATTGGCTTTTGGGTACACCATCGTCCGTGAAGTGGTGAAAGATATCGAAGATGTGGCTGGCGATGCAAAGGCAGGGATTGGAACGCTTCCGGTCCGCTGGGGAGTGCCTGCAGGGATAAAAACCGCTATTAGCCTGACATTACTTTTGATGTTCGGCTGCCTCCTTCCGTACATTCTACAAGCCTACGGCACCACTTATCTGGTTGCTGTAATTATCGGGGTTGAGCTTCCCCTTCTGTATTCGATCATTTATCTGGTAAGGCATCCCAATCCGCAGGGCTGTGGTTGGGTGTCCAAATTGTTAAAGGTGGATATCTTTGCCGGCCTGTTGGCCATATACTTATCCAAATTTGATGTGTGAGTCTATTCCAGGGACCGTGCCGAAGCTTCCGGCTAACCAGACCGGAGCAAGCGGTTCGCTATGACCGAATTCGTTCATCTCCATAATCATTCCGACTTCTCCCTGTTGGACGGCGCCCAGACCGTTGAATCCATTATCAATACTCTGGGCGATCTGGGCATGGATCGTGTGGCAATCACCGAACATGGTAATCTGTTCAGCATGGTGCCGTTCTACAAAGCGGCGGTAAGCGCGGGTATTAAACCAATCATTGGTATTGAGGCTTATGTAGCCAAGGGCGATCATCAGGAACGCCAATCCACCCGCGAGACCGGTTGGGGCTATCATCACCTAGTACTGCTTGCCATGAACCAGACCGGCCTGAAAAATCTGGTGAAACTCTCCTCCATCGGCTACCTGGATGGCTTCTACTACCGGCCGCGGATCGATAAGGCACTCCTGCGCCAATATCATGAAGGGCTGATCTGCACCACCGCTTGCCTGAAAGGAGAGGTCCAGGAATATTCCTTGAAGGGAGATGAAGCCGCTGCACGGAAAGCCGCCCTGGAGCTGGCCGAGATCTTCCCGGACCGCTTCTACCTCGAGCTTCAAAATCATGGTTTGCCCGAGGAAAAAACTACCTGCAGCGCCAATATCCGGATGGCAAAGGAATTAAGTCTTCCGCTGGTTGCAACCAACGATTGCCACTATGCCCGCAAGGAGCATTGGGAAGCCCACGATATCATGTTCTGCCTGGGTACCGGGAAGGACCGGGACGATCCCGACCGTCGCCGTTATGCGACATCTGAATTCTATCTCAAATCCGTTGATGAGATGTACCAACTGTTCCGGGATACACCTGAGGCTCTTGAAAACACCATCGCGATTGCAGAGCAGTGCAACGTTGAGCTGGAGCTGGGCAAGCTGCATCTGCCCAGATTTCCGATCCCATCCAGCTCCGGTACCGAGGACCCTGATGATTATCTGCGCATACTTACTGAAGAGGGGCTGAACCGACAATATCAAGTCACTCCCGAGATCAAAGCCCGCCTTGATCAGGAACTGCGAGTCATTAAGGATATGGACTACGCGGGCTACTTCCTGATCGTCATGGACTTTATTCGTTTCGCTCGTGAACACAAGATTCCCGTTGGCCCCGGTCGTGGCAGTGCCGCAGGAAGTCTGGTAGCCTATACTCTGGGTATCACCAATGTTGATCCGATCCGCTACAACCTGCTTTTCGAGCGCTTTCTCAATCCTGACCGTATTTCCATGCCTGATATCGATATCGATTTCTGCCAGGAGGGAAGGGGAGAGGTCATCAATTACGTCAAAGAGCAGTATGGAGAAAACGCAGTTTCGCAGATCATCACCTTCGGCAGGATGAAAGCCCGCAGTGCGGTACGTGATGTAGCGCGGGTTCTGGGAATGAGCTTTGGTGAAGCAGACCGGATCGCCAAGCTTATCCCTGAAGGCCCGAAAGTCAGCATTGAGACCGCGATGGAGACCAATCCCGAGCTGGCACAGGCGGAGTCGATTGACAACAAGCACACGGAGTTATTTGCCTTCAGCCGGGTGCTGGAGGGAATGAATCGTCATGCCTCTACCCATGCCGCCGGGGTAGTAATCGCCCCGGGCGATCTCACCGACTACGTGCCACTTTATAAGAGCCCCAAAACTGGTGACATCACCACCCAGGTGGATATGAACGGCCTGGAGGATCTGGGACTGCTTAAGATGGATTTTCTGGGACTACGGACTCTTACCGTGATTGATCGAGCTGTTAAAATGCTGATCGAGCGCGGCATCGAAATCGACATCGATAACATTCCGCTTGAAGATGAGGCGACATTCGACCTGTTCTCCGGAGGCCGTACCATCGGGGTGTTTCAGTTCGAAAGCTCCGGTATGCGCGAATTCCTGAAGAAGCTTCAGGCCAACTGCATCGAAGACCTCATCGCCATGAACGCCCTATACCGGCCAGGACCCATGGCGTTCATCGACGATTTCATCGACTGTAAGCACGGTCGTCGCAAGATTTCCTATCTGCATCCAGTCCTGGAGCCGATCCTGAAAGAAACCCACGGCATCATTGTATACCAGGAGCAGGTCATGCAGATCGCCCATGCCGTGGCCGGTTTCACTCTGGCCCAAGCGGATATCATGCGTAGGGCCATGGGGAAAAAGAAAAAGAAGGTCATGGCCCGGCTGGAGACAGACTTCATGAAGGGGGCCGAGGCCAACGGCATTCCGAAAAATACCACTCGGGAGATTTACGATCTCGTGGCCCGCTTCGCCAAATATGGTTTCAACAAAAGCCACAGTACCGCATATGCCCTGGTAGCCTATCAGACCGCATACCTCAAAGCTCATTACCCCGCGGAATTCATGGCGGCCAACCTCTCCTCGGAAATGAACAATCCGGACCGCATGCCCATCCTGTTGGCAGAAACCCAGACCATGGGCCTGGAGGTGCTGCCCCCGGATGTCAACCACTCGGGACGCAACTTCCGGGTAGATGCCGAAGGGCGGATACGTTTCGGCTTGAACGCCATCAAGCACGTAGGTCAGAAGGCCGCGGATCACATCAAGACCGTACGGGACCCTGCCCAAGAGTGGAAAATCCTGCCGGAATTCCTGGCGGCCATCGATCTGCGGCTGGTAAACCGCAAGGCCGTTGAGTGCCTGGTAAAATCAGGGGCCTGCGATAGCCTCGAAGGCACCCGCCACCAGCAATTCGCAGGGCTGGATGATGCCCTGAAGTACGCCCAAGGAGTTCAGTCCGGTGCCGACCTGAACCAGGAAAGCCTCTTCGGTGGTGAAAATGCAGCCGCGTTGATCTCCGAGCCGAGCCTGCCCCAGGTGCCCCCGTGGAGCAATCAGGAGCACTTCGAGATGGAGAAGGAGCTGACCGGCTTCTACCTCACAGGCCATCCCCTCAGGACTTTTGAGGAAGACCTGAAGGAGTTCTCAAACTACGACTTCACCGATCCCCAACTGGCCGCCAAACTGGAACAGCTGCGCCTGGGGGGCATTGTAACCCAGCTGAAACCCCATCACACCCGCAAAGGCTTGCCCATGGCTTTCTTCACCCTGGAATGCCTAGCGGGGAAGGTAGAGGTGGTGGTTTTTTCAGATCTCTATGCCAAGGCTAAACAATATCTCACGAAGGACAGCCGGGTATTCGTGATCGGCAGAATTTCGCGGGGAGGGAATACCAACGGCAATCCCAATGACGATAACTCATTCACCAACGGCAGCGAGAACACCCCGGCCGATCTGAAACTGCTGGCCGAGGACATTCTGCCTCTGGAAGATATCCGCAAGCGAATGGCGAAGAAGATCAACCTGCGGCTGCAGCTCAGTCGGCTGGAAACCGGTCTCATCCAGCAGATCCGCACCCTCTCTGACCGCAACCGGGGCTCCTGCGAGCTCTGGCTCCACGTATCCGATGATACCAATTCCAATATCTCTGGACCGCCCCCAGTCCGCCGCATCCGCTCTACCGAGGTCAGGGTAAATCCTGCGTCTGTCTTTCTCACTGAACTTCGCAGCCTTGTTGGCGACGACAATGTGTGGA
>JBHPIW010000034.1:0-24242 GCA_042568495.1 Fidelibacterota bacterium
GCCCATGGCGATAGAACTGGGCTTGCGCTATGAAGGCAATACCTGGAGCCATGACAGCAATTGGAGTCCCCGGATCAATCTGGCATACACTCTGTCCGACCGCACAAGCATTCGTGTTGGATGGGGCCATTATTACCAGGCTCAAAGCATCATTAATGGGCTCGCCAAATATAGCGATCCTGAATATTACCCGGCCGAAAGAGCCGAGCATCGAGTAATCGGTATAGAGCATGAATTTTCGAGAGGTACAGTGCTGCGGGTAGAGGGATATCAGAAGGTGCTGACTTCCCTGCGGCCACATTATATCGACTGGGGAAGAGTGGTGACCCGTATACTTCCTTCCATAAGCACAAACCGAATCAGACTGGAGCCTGATGAGGGTGACGCGGAGGGAATCGAATTATACTTGTTCAGTGAAGCCAATGCTCCCCTGAGCTACTGGCTGAGCTATAGTCTATCCAGAACACGCGAGTCGGTGATAATAGTTGATATGTGAGTCAAAGTTCTTGACATCAAAACCCCACTTCAGCAGGTACTTTTCTGATAAATCCCAGCTCCAATCCTGCTTCAATCCGTAGAGATGCAGGTATTGCTGGTCAATAAAATAATCTCCTATGTCGGTACTATCATCTTCATACCCGTCGGTGGAAAGCATGTCTTCCAGAGAGCCGCGAGAAAACAACGTTCGAGTTTTCAGGTTGCTGCCCCACTGACTGTACCAGGTCAGCCAGCCATAACCATTGAGGTTGCGAGTATCAAGACTTACATCATCATCCAGGGAGAGTTTCCAACTGTCATGAGCGATCAGGATATGTCCTGACAAGCTGTGGCGTGGGCTCAGGTTGAAATGAATTTTACTGAGGATATCATAATAGAAAGGAGCCCCAATATCTTCACCGGCCCCTTTTAGGAGCAGGTCTATATACCCCCGCCGCGCGAGGAACAACCACTGTCCGCGGCCCTTGGCAAAACTGTTTTCGGCCAACAGGCGGGCATTAAGGAAACTGATGGCCAATGAGGTGCGCTTTCGGTAGGGCAGCGGGGAAATTGTTTTCAGGTTGAAGACGCCGCTGAGCCGGTTCCCGTACTCTGCCGGGTATGCCCCGGTGATCATGTCAATACCCCGGATGGATTCCACGTCGATCATGCTCATGAACCCATCCAGCGCCTTAAGGTGGAAGGGATTATAAAGTTCCATTCCATCCAGCAGTACCAGTACCTGCTCATGGTCACCGCCGCGGACATAAAAACCGGCCGCAATATCGTTACTGGTGACCCCCGGCAGTCGACTCACCGCCCGGTAGATGTCCTCGCCCAGCTGGGGAAAACTGCGGATGTCCTCGGCCTTCAGAGCCAGATTAGCGGTCGGCATTTCTTCCATCAGGGAAAAATGACCGGGGGTAATGATGATCTTATCCAGGGAAAGAACCGTAGGCTCCAGCTGAACCGTTAGTTCAACCGGTTTGTAGCCATCATAGCTGGCTTCGATGATCTCGGGTGTATAGCCCATCATCGAGAATTGCACGGTGTGGTGCCCCGGCGGAACCTGCCGAATTGAAAATCGCCCTGCCTGATCGGTAGCAGTACCCATGTAGGTTCCGGCCACCAGCACGTTGGCCCCTCGCAGTGGCTGACCAGTATCCCGGTCGAGGACTAAACCCATGACGATACCGGGCCGTGTTTCTGCCGGAACAATCGCCAGATGTTCACCGTTGGTCAGCATCACTTCCGTACGGGTCAGCTCGGCTACCTGAAGCAAGGCCTCCAGTGCCGGAACCTGGGCCAGCTGCAACGTGACATTTTGGTCAGTGGGCAATTGATCCCGGTTGTAGCTCAACCTGAGATCGCCCTTCACCGCGATCATATGTAACGCCTCTTCCAGCGGTGCGTCCTGGAAGGAAATCGAAATGGTTGTTTTAAGCGCGGTGGGCAGCCATGACAGATCCGAGCTTGTAAGGCGCCGGGAATTGGGATTTGATTGGCCCGCTACTATTGTGGCCAGTAGGAGCACGATCCAGAAGGGAGTATGCGGTGAATTTGTTCGCGGCGCTTGTTGCAGCATCCTAGAAGTCCCACTTGATCCCGAATGAGGGCAGTGTACCCAACCAGCCGTCTGAATGATACTGTTTAACCTCTACTTCCCCCTCAACCGATCCGTCACTCTGAGGTAGAACCGTACCGAAGTACTGATATTTCCGTGGGTTATATTGATTCAGCAGGTTTCTGAGTTCGACGAACGCGGTGATCATACCTTTTCTGGTATAGATAATACGATTAAGCCGTACATCCATCCGTGTATAGGCGGGAAACCGCTCGGCATACAACGGACCGGGCCCCCACCTCCAATCCCAGTCTTCGGGCAGGGATGTCTCATGAAGATCTACGATTCTAGCTTCCGTATACGGCCATCCGGTATGATATTGGTATGCCAGGTTCAGGCGCCACTTGTGATTAGGCTTCCAGGACAAATCACAATAGAATGTGTGGGGTTGGTCGTGAAACCGGGGGATCCATTGCCCGTTGATCATTTCCCGTGTTTTTGAGATGCTATAGCTCAGCCAGTAGCTCAGGGCATGGCCGGTTTCACGGCGCAGATAGAATTCAATGCCCATGGTCTCACCACCCTCGGGTTCCAGCTTGAGACGATCCCTATCTACCATGGGGACAGGCCGGAGAGTAGCTTCTTCCCACGTAATATAGTGGGGTCGCAGCGAGGTGAGCACCTTCTGATACCCCTCCACCCGCAGCTGAATCCCCCCGGGAAATTCATGCTCAATACCAAGGACTCGATGTTCTGCTCGTTCCGCCGGGTAGAACTCCGGATCACCATACAGACCGAGTTCCGCGACAAGGCTTTGAGTCTGGTAATAATGTCCCCAACCACCGCGAATCGATGTGTGATCGGAAAGGACGTAGGCTAGATTGATCCTTGGACTCCAATGCTTGTCATGGGTCCAAGTGCTGCTCTCATAGCGCAAACCCATCTCGATCGCAACAGCCTTGATTGGGCGGATTCGTTGTGCAAGGTATCCGCTGAATTCCACACCATCACTGAAACGATATCTGGATGCGAGATTATACCCACTAGTGAAATAGGTGTCGATTAGACCGAGAATGATCCGATCCCGGTGATAATAGTTGATATGTGAGCTGAAGCGCCGGGTGTCAAGGCCCCACTTCAGCAGGTATTTATCGGATAGCTGCCAAGTCCAATCCTGTTTCAGGCCATCGAAATACAAATACCTATGATCTCTGACTATCAGGGCTGCATTCCAGTAGTCGGACTCATCTTCAACCATATCAGTCCGGTCCTCATAACCTCCCCGGGAAAGCAATGTGCGCGAGCTCAGTTTGCTGTTCCACTCGCTGTTCCAGGTCAGCCAGCCATAGGTGTTGTTGCTGCGGGAGTCTATCTCCGATTCGTTCAGGGCGGTCACCAGGCGGTCGTGAGCAATCAGGATATGGGCGGATACGCTGTGTCGGAGACCAATGTTGTACTGGATTTTGCTCAGGATATCGTAATAAAAGGGTGGATCTATTTCTTGTCCCGCTGCCTTCAGGATTAAATCGATATAGCCCCGCCGGGCCAGAAGCATCCACTGACCGCGTCCCTTGGCAAAGATTCTCTCGGTCAGTACTCGGGCGTTAAGAAAACTGATAGCCAATGAGGTGCGTGAACGATTCAATTGCGGGGTTATGGTCTTCAGACTGAACACACCGCTGAGCCGGTTCCCGTATTCTGCTGGAAACGCACCGGTAATCATGTCGATGCCCCGGATGCTCTCCACGTCAATGAAACTCAGGAATCCATCAGTTATCTTGAGATGGAAGGGACTATACAGCTCCATGCCATCCAACAGCACCAGGACCTCATCTTGCTGCCCGCCGCGGATGTAAAAACCGGCTGCGAAGTCGTTACTGGCAAGCCCGGGCAGGCGGCTGACGGCCCGATAGATATCCTCCCCCAGCTGGGGAAACGTGCGAATGTCCTCCGCCCGCAGGGCATGGCGCGTGGTGGGGAGATTCTCCATCAGGGAGAAGTGACCGGGAGTGATGATGATTTTATTCAAAGAAATAATAGTCGGTTCCAGCCGGACATGTAATTCCACCGGTTCATAACCATCATAGTTGGTTTCCACGACTTCCGGTTTATAGCCCATCATGGAGAACTGTACGGTATACCGACCGGGTGGAACCTGCCGGATTGAGAAGTGCCCGGTCTGATCGGTAGCTGCACCCATGTAGGTCCCAGCCGCCAGTACGTTGGCCCCATGCAATGGTTTACCTGTATTCTGGTCAACGATTAAGCCCTTGATGATCCCGGGACGAGCTCTAGCGGGAACAATGGCCAGATGCTCGCCGTTCGTCAGCACCACCTCCGTACGGGTCAACTCGGTTACCTGGAGCAGCACCTCCAGCGCCGGGATATCAGTCAGCTGTAGAGTCACGTTTTGCTCTGCGGGCAATTGATCCCGGTTGTAGCTCAATCTGAGATCGCCCTTCACCGCAATCATATGCAGTGCCTCTTCCAGTCGGGCGTCCCGGAAGGATACGGAAATGGGGGTCTTTAAAGCCTCTGGCACCCAGTCCAGATCCGGGGTGGTAAGACGCCGGGAATTGGGATGCGATTGGCCCACGACACAGGTGGCCAGGGCGAATATCATCCACAGGGGGAATGGTGATTTGATATGTGCTTGCAGGGTCATAGGTACCTCATGTCATCGGTATTACTTGATAGATACCATTCCCCATCATCTGGATACTGTTGCCGTTCCGTTCATGGAAGCTCTGTTTCCTCCGGCTCCGGGAATCCCAGCTGCACCGTTTGGCCATCCTGTGTATACGGCAATCCTGAGAGCACCGAAATCAGCTCCAGGACATCTTCTACCGAGTGCCGCCGCAAGTGAATCGTCACGTGCTCCGATGCCACGGCCGACACGGCCAGATCGAAACGCAGGTCATACCAGCGTTCGACCTGAGAAAGCACCTCGCTCAGGGCGACGTCCCGGAAAATGATCTCGTTCTGCATCCAGCTCAGCTGCTCATCAACATTAACCTTCGCCGGCTCCGATGGCTGGCCTTTGGTTGCCATCACGCTCCCCTCGCCTTCGTTGATGATCACCCCGCCTTCCGCCGGGGTCGATTCCGGCCGCAGGGATACCCGTCCCTCGGAGACGGCCACCTGTACCCTCTGATCGGGTTCCCAGGCTCGCACGTTGAACTTCGTTCCCAGCACCTGGATCAGGGCATCGGAGGCGTGGACCACGAACGGCTTGCGCGCATCGGCCACCACCTCGAAAAAACCCTCACCTTCCATGAATACTTCCCGTGGTCCGCGCTTGAATTTCTCCGGATAGCGCAATGTCGTACCCGCGTCCAGCATAACGGTGGATCCATCGCTCAATGCGATCAGATTGCGCTGACCATTGGATACCTCGATTGTGGCCCATTGAGGCGCTCCGATGTTCCAGGGGAACCAGCCTCCCCAGCGGGTTACCAGTAGTGGCAGGACTACCACCAGCACCGCGAGGGCGGCATAGCGCAATACCGGCGCAGTGTCCGGCATGAAGCGCCAGTCCGAGGTCAGCTTGCCAACGGCTGCCCGCACTCGGTCGGCGATTCCCTTACCGCGGGATTCACGATAAAGCCCAGCCTTCGTGGCAACCCGGTGCCAAAGCTGTTGCACTTCAATATCCTCCCGGGCTAGTTCCGGTGTTTCCCAGACGGTTTGCATCTGCTGAACCAGCAAACGGTTCTCCGGGTCTGAGTCCATCCACGTTTCTACCCCACTTTTTTCATCAGCGGTACATTCTCCCGACAAGTATCGGGCTAGCAGTGTCCAATCAGATGGGTCACTCATGGTTCTGTTCTCCCTGCGATGGTAGTCGAATCCTTCATTACATACGGGATACCCGCGAGAGCGCAAGTACCCCTACAGATTTTTTGGGGGGGGGGATATTGGGATCTGAACCCGTATGGGGAGAGCGCGAAACGTCCGCCCCGGTCCGGTTCAGTCAACGAATTAGAGGAGGAGATTTACCAGGTGGGATAGACTGCGCCGCAGAACCTGGAGGGCCCGCCCCATCTGGGTCTCCACCGTCTTGATGGATAGCCCCAGGATTTGGGCGATCTCCCGGTACGTCAACCGCTCAAACCGGTTCATGATAAAAATGGTGCGGCACCTTGTGGGCAACTGCTCCACCGCCGCGTGAATTGCCCGGGCCAGCTCCTCCCGGGTCCAGTGCTCTTCGGGAGAAGCCTCCCCACTGCTGGTCTCGGAGGGTGCTATGTCGCTCTGCTGTTCCACATCCGTATGGCGCAGCTGTTTGAGGGCCTGGTTCCTGACAGCCGTGTATAGATAGGCCCGGATTTCGCCGTCAGGATCCAAATGCTCGCGGCGCTTCCAGGTGTTTACAAACACATCCTGCACAATACTCTCCGCCACCGCCAGATCTACCACAAATCCTTGCGCAAAACTGATCAGAAGACCGCAGTACACCTGGAAGAGATCCGCGAAAGCCTTCGGATCACCCTTGCGGATACGTCGTACCAAGCCCGCATCCACCGCGATCTGCTCGTCTTTAGCCTTTTGCTGCTCCATCTGGATCATATGTCATCAACTCTGGGAATCCCTGAATTGTTACCGGAAAAAGCATATCTCAGCAGAACCATATGAACCGGATAAGTTAAGGTGAAGTAGTATTGGTTTTGTATCCAAGGTTGTTCCACAGTCAGAACAGTCTATGCAGGGAGATGCTTCCTCAACTGCACCAAGCCCGTGCCGCCGATTATCCCCACTCCGGGACTACCGGGGAAAAACGATCTCGATTATGCAGGTGTAATTCTCGAATCGTCAGTCAGTGGATCGCCAATGCAGTGAGACCCGGTTCGGTGTTCTCCAACTCCCGTTCCAGTGCCACCTGACGGTTTTCTTCGCCGTCATAGATGACATGCAGCACAGTAAAATGCTCACACTTCTCACCGTCAGCACATTCCCACCGGGCATCATACACCCGGTGCCGATGGTGGACCGCACATTCCGCCGGACAATAATGACCGGATTGGTTGACCACCCGCACCAGTTCGATTTGCGCATCCTGAAAGTAAATCACCGCGTTGAACCGCTGGATACTCATCTGGTAGGTCGAGCCGCTGGCCACAAGGGCCACAAAAAGTAATATGCTTGCTGCGCAGGACATCCCTCCGTTCCTTCTCCCGCCCAACCAGGTGCAAATATGATGCCACCGCCCCCTTAGAACGCACGTCCAGGCTATTGAAATTCAGTGACTTAGGGAAAGACCGGACCAGCTATGCGCCCAATCGGTCCACCAAAGATGCTTGTGAGCAGCCCCTGCTTTCTTTTACCTTCAGCCGGGCCATAATAACCCGGTCCTGAATTGGCTCCGGGTCCAGGCGTAACTATGAAGGAGAGATAATCATGGCTTTCACATTGCAGATCGGCGATGCCGCCCCCCACTTCCAACTCCCCGCTACCGATGGGAATACCTACTCGCTGGACAACTTCGGCGATGCCCGGATCCTGGTGATCTTCTTTACCTGCAACCACTGCCCGTACGTCATTGGCTCCGATGAATCGACCCGCAAAACGGTGGAGAAATATGCTCCACAGGGAGTGAAATTTGTGGGCATCAATTCCAACAGCCCCCGCACTTATGAGGATGACAGCTTCAACAACATGGTCGTGCGCATGCAGGAACAGAGCTTCCCCTGGGTGTACCTGTATGATGAAAGTCAGGATATCGCCCGGGCCTACGGTGCTTTGCGTACCCCACACTTCTATGTGTTTGATGAAAACCGTCGGTTGGTCTATACCGGCCGCGCCCTCGACAATCCCAAGGATCCCTCACTGGCTACCGGGAATGACCTTGAGCAGGCGCTGGATCAGCTTCTCGCCGGTGAATCCGTCGCCACGCCCCTCACCAATCCCATTGGCTGCAACGTGAAATGGGACGGCCAGGACCCCCACTGGATGCCGGCCGACGCCTGCGACCTGGTCTGATCCGCGCCAACGCTTCCTCCCGGCCGAGCCGGTACCGCACGCGTCTGTATCTTACTGGATAAACCGGATCGAGAAGGGGTAGCGGTAGGATTCTCCCTCATTGGCCTTGATTGCACCCATGATCGGAAACACGATCATCATGATGCCTACGACAACCAGCAGCACGAACCCGATGACAACCAGCACCAAGATGCCGCTCACGATCAGGGCGAGAAACATAGTGATCTGGAAGTTCACCGCTTCCTTCCCCTGGTCATCGATGAAGGGGTCATCACCTTTCTTTAGTACCCATACCACCAGTGGGCCTACCAGGAAGCCCAGCCCGTTCCCCATCAATCCCACCAGTGCCGACAGGTGGCAGAACATGGCCCACTTGCGCGCATCTTTTGAGGGTACCGCTGCTTCGCCTGTTTCTTCCGTCATCGTTTCATGCCTCCGAAATAATTGATGAGTGATGCTCCCGCCCTTCCGGGTGTGTTGACAATAAAATAATCGCTTGCTCCCCTGATTCCAAGGGTCTCTTCGATTTGGATCCGCGATCATCAAGCCCGACCGATGGTTCCCCACCCATCATCTGTGAGCCATATCACGCCATACTACTCGTCGCACCCAAACCGGACAACCATCCGTGAATCCATAAGGTCCAAGTAGTCGAAGATTGAACTGGAGAAAAAATGAAAAAGTTATACCTGATAATCCTTACTCTTGTGACATTCGTTCCGCTCTCTGCACAGGAACAAACCCTCATCAGTGCCGATATCGACCATGGGGGCTTCGGTGGTATGGCTTACCAGCTGACTCAAGTAGATGACAATATGGCAATCATGATTGGCGGCCATGGTGGCTGGATCATCAACCACACCGTTTACCTGGGTCTGGCCGGTTTCGGCATGGATGGTGAATTCCAACTCGAGCGCGATCTGGAAGATCAACGCTATCTGAATCTGGGTTACGGCGGACTCGAAGTGGGTCTCGTCGTGGCATCCAATCGGCTGCTGCACCTTACCGCCAGCACCCTTCTTGGAGGGGGTGGCGCGAACTATCAGCAGCGGGACCGGGATAGTGATTACCGGGAGAATCCCATAGTCGACGGCTTTTACGTCATTGAACCTGCCCTGCACTTAGTCATGAATGTAACCCGCCATTTCCGCGTCGGTCTGGGAGCCCGGTACCGACATGTATCCGGCGTCGATCTGGAAGGCCTGACCGACAATGACCTGTCAGGACTGTCCGGTTCACTGATATTCAAGTTCGGGAAGTTTTAGCTTCATCCGGACCACATCGAGGCATCTCTCCTACTTCATCAGCACCAGCTTAATGGACTTATGATAATTCGGTGTCACCAGCCGGGCGATATAAATGCCGGATGATACTTCATCGCCGTTTTGATCTCTTCCCTCCCAAAATACCTGGCGATAACCGGGATCAACCCGCCCCGCTTCCAGTAGTATCACCTCTCGCCCAAGTACATCATAAATAGCCAAACGAATAGATTCGGTCCTTGGTACGTCGTATGGAATGATCGTACCATAATTAAATGGATTGGGATAGTTATTGTGAAGCATATACTCTTCAGGTATTGAGGTAGTGTTCAGAACTTCCAGGGCCCCGGTTTGGATTATTAATGTGTACGGGCCATCTGCAGACCAGGAAGTATCGTCACCATCCATTGCGGCTACATTCCAGCTTAAATGCTGCGCGCCATCGAGAGCCCGAGGTTCTTCCCATAGGCCGCTCAAGGATATTATACATCCAGGATAAAATATATCCGGACTACGAACCATATTCTCGTCAGGGCTTGTCAATTTCGCATAATACCAGAACTCATCGGATTCGATATCTATCGATGATTCCCACTCAAGTTTAATTGAGCGCCTGCGGAGTTCCCCAATCGGGATATGAATCATACAACTGTCTACGGGCGATACAAGGCCAAATGGCTCGGGCGGATCATTAACGGGCAGTACATGCAGCGCCAGTCGCGTAGAATCCCACCTTTTCTCATCGGACACAATTACTGTTAGTGTGTCTACACCCCACCAGTCCGGATCGGCACATATGACGAAATTATATGGCCGGATATCCTTTTGTATGTCTATATGGGTGTTTCTTGAAGTAATCACCCAAGTCAGTAGAGAATCCGGTGTATCCGCATCCTCAACACAGCTATACCAATCACACACTTGGATTGTCAGTGAATCATCCTCAAGAATAGTCAACTCCGGCAAGGCTGAAATTATAGGTGATTGATGGATATGCTTGTTCACCCAGATGGGGCTCGACCAGGCAAAGCGGTTATTCAGATTGCCTTCCGATACTACGCGCAAATAGTAAAATGAATCACGGTCAAACAGTGTATCCACCATGCTAAACTCATAGCGCCTGGTACTATGGTCCGCAATCAATTGCTCTATTCTATATCCGCGATCGTCATACTTCACGAGTTCAACCGTATCGATGGGCGTCAGGGAGAAGACCGATCCCTGGATGACGGGTATTGAATCCGAACTGATTTCCGATCCCATCCGGGCTCCGTTGATGCGAAAGTCTAGTATGGTTCGATGATCGGTTGTGGCGAATACTCTCCGTGCTTCAAGAGCATCGAATATGGCTTCCCTGGTGAGCTCCTCTGCATAAATCCCAGTCAGACCAGTGCCCCTGGAAGTGGAATCAAGGGCTGTAAATCCCCATACCCAACCATGGCCGGGATAGCCATAGTGGCCATCGCTGGAAGCCACAATCCCTAATCGATGTCCCAGGGCCAGAGCATCCCGGACATAGTGGCCGGGGGCACATCCTGTCGGCGGGTAGTCCAGAGGATTGAGATAGTACTCGTTGGCCGCATGCTGTGAGTAGATCTCAACCACCCGTTGGTAAACATCATTCCGGTAACTCCAATCAACCGGGCGCTCGACAACCTTCCATGCCACATGATGGGGGATTACCAGAGCTCTCGTATCCTCAAGCGCCCAGCAAAGATCAGCGACAGTGGGGTAGGCGCGGTGTGAAATGGGTTGACCGTGATCTGATCGATAAAGCACATGCCGGTGTCCCTCACTATTCTCTTGCGTCCATTCATACCCGATTAGTGCTACAAATCTATCCAGCCCATTATATCTGTTCGACACTTCTACGATTGAGTTCCACACTTCGGGTTTCAGGTAATCCGTCTGGTGCAGATAATCGTGATCAGTGATTGCCACGACATCCAGGTTCGCCACTTCCTTCGCAAAACTCATTGCGTCCTCCAGGGAACCGTTGCCGTCGCTCAGATCTGTATGGTTGTGCAGGTCTCCCCAGAAAACTCGGTACTCAGGCGCGCTGTCGGTTACGATGAACGGGTTGCTCCGGTACTCATTGCCTGCGGAATCCACGGCCACGATCTGGTGCTGCCCTGGTGATGGCAGGAAATCCACTACCAGCCGCCCCGAGTCTTCGGCAGTAAACTGCTGTAGACCCGATATACCGCATTCTGAACCATCCCCGCATGATAACAGTAACGTACCGCGATATAGCTTATCCCGGTTATTGTATTCATCCAGTGCCACCAGCTTGACTTTCGCAATTTCTCCCTGGCTTATAATTGAAGGTACGACGATATGAAATTGCTTCGCCTCCCTGGCTGTCACCCGGATACACGGTCCAGGTGTGACCGAGTAGTAACCTCCCGCCGCTGTTTTTCTCACCATTATTGGAAACGGATATTCCCGCGCGAACACGTTGCTGGCTGCACTGCCCGCAGAACTCTGTGTTGTATCACCGTACGTTATTCGGATCGTGTCACCCGGTTGTGGAAGTACAGAACTGAACGTGATCTGTACCAGATAATCATAACCATTCTGTGCTATCGTGGATACGAACTGAGTCCCCGGATTGCTTGATACTACCTTAACAAAGCCTTCCTTGGTAGCCGAACCGGTTTGGGGATAGGTCCAGCTTTTTATGGCAGGAGAGTAGCCGAAAGGTACGTGAAGCACGATCCCCCCGCCGGATGAGAATCCTTGACCAAGGGGGACATAGGTGAAGGTCCACGATCCCCGTTGTCGAGCCGCAACTACAGTTGGAATCACCCACGCCGTATCAGATTCTTCTTCCCCGACAGCTTGGATATGCACATAGGGTGCAAGATCAAGTGACCATCGATCCTGTTCCCATATCCGAATATCTTGAATCCCCCCATCACCCTGTGCCAGCTCACCACCCTGAACGGCTATGATCTGAACGGACACGGCAACTAAAGCACCGTATATATGTTTCTGACTTATCTTCTCGAGCTGAAAAGGAGATTATCCGGATTAAGGAACTTCCGATAAAAGCAACCTCGTTCATACAAAAGATAGTTAGAAACATTGTATTTTGCAATCTATGTCCTGCATATGCGGGATTAGCAGGACAGCTAGTGTATATCGATTTAGATAATAATCAGGCGAATTCTTAAGCTTGGATGAATTGAATAGGGCTATCTAAGGAAAGCGGACGTGGACAGATCGCTGTACGGTGGGGCTACCGTTTGAAATGTGTGCTTCTATCATAAGGCCAACACGGGTCGCCGGAATGGGTTACCTTATCTCCTTCGGAGTCGCTGCCTGTCAGATCGCCTCGATGGTTGAGGGCGGTTTGGATGCCAGGTTGTATGTGACGCTGACAATGCCGGGCGTTTCCTGGATAATCTCCTGGGCCACTTGTTCCAACAGCTCCATCGGCAGGCGGCTCGGTGTTGCTGTCCGTGCGTCCACACTGTCCCAGCAGCGCACCTCTATCTGCTGCCCGAAATCCCGCTGGCCGTCACGCATACCGGTCACCCGGTCCTCGTGCAGAATTGCCAAGTACTGGAACGCACCCGTATCCTTGAGCAGTCGCTCCACCACCGTGGTGGCCTTGCGGACCGTGGCGATGCGCTCCTGGGTCACCGCCCCGATCACCCGTGCCGAGAGCGCCGGCCCCGGAAACGGGATTCGCGCAAACAACTCTGCCGGCAGACCCAGCGCCTCCCCCACCTTGCGCACACCGTCCTTGCGCAGCTGGATCAGCGGCTCCAAAATGCGGTAGCCGAACGTCTTCTCAGGATCGATTCCCAGCTGCTCGAACACGTTGTGCTGCCGCTTGACCCCCGCTACCGTCTCGTCCACATCGGTCAGGATGGTTCCCTGCAACAGGCACGTGGCGCCGCTTTCTTTCACCAGCCGCCCGAACACGTCCCGGTAAAAGGTCTGGGAGATCGCCTCCCGCTTCTCTTCGGGATCCGTGATTCCCTCCAGCGCGGCGAAGAACTCCTCCCGCGCGTCTATTACTTCCACTATGACACCCAGCTTGTGAAACAGATTTTTAACCTGCTCCGGTTCCCCTTCCCGCATGAGGCCGTTCTCGATGAAATAAGTTTTCAGTCGCTTTGCCAGTGCCCGGTGTCCCAGCATGGTCACCGTTGATGAATCCACCCCGCCCGAAAGCGCGTTGATCGCCAAGCCGTCACCCACTGCCGAGACGATATCCTCAACCTTCTCCGTAATAAAACGCCCGGCATCCAGCTCTTGCACTGTAATCTCCTTGATCATACGGCTGTCTCCTCTCTAGCGATGGCAACGTGTGTTTGGTGTGTCGTTAGGTTCCATGCCAGCTGTGGACCGGCAATCACCTCCACCGGAGCCCGCTGGTGCATGTGCCGATGTTAAACCTCCATCTCCTCTATTATCTTCAGATTCCGGAACCAAGCCAGACCGCAGCCCGGCCTCACGCTTCCGGTGTTTCCCGCGTCAAGTTCACTGCCAGAGGCTTGCGCGCATCGAAATGCACATCCCGCTGCGGGAACGGAATCTCGATCCCATGCTCATGGAACTTGTCCCAAATCTTCAGCAGGATCTCACTTTTCACATTGCCAAGACCTCCCTTGGGATCATCGATCCAAAAACGCAAATCCAAGTTCACAGAACTGTCCCCGAACCCTTCAAGGAGGCAGATTGGCTCCGGGTATTTGAGAACACGCTCAGTCTCTGCGGTGGATTCCAATGCCAGGGCGATCGCCTGTTGGACATCGGACTTGTAGGATACCCCAATGGGAATATTCAACCGGACTTTACGGTCCGTATAGGACCAATTCACCACCTGCTGGGTGATGAGATCTTCATTGGGTATCAGGTATTCATGCCCATCGCGAGTGACTACCGATGCGTAGCGTCCTTTCAGGCTGGATATCCAGCCGTACACCTCGCCCACCTGTATAACGTCGCCGGGCTTGATGGACTTATCGGTGAGCAGGATCAGTCCGCTGATAAAATTGGAAACGACTTTCTGGAGACCAAAACCGAGACCAACACCCAGGGCACCGCTGAAGAACGCGAACGCCGTCAGGTCGATGCCTACACTGCTCAAGGCAATCATGGTAACGACCACGTAGACGGTAATCTTCACGATCTTGCTGAACAATACGTGTGAGGAGGCGGAGAGGGCGGGTATCTTATGCAGGCGCTTCTCGATGTATTCTCCCAACCATCGGCCGAGACGCAGCGCAATAAACAGAAAAATCAGTGCTTTCAGCACGGAGAGCAGGGTCAGGTGAACCTCGCCGATGGTGAATCCCAGACTATCGAGGAAGGCTACCGCGTGTCTCAACACACCCAGGATGTTCAGAGCCGCCAGCGACCAGGCACCGATCGCAATATTGCGTGACCAGAAAGGATCCAGGATGACAGCTGAGGCCAGCTTGATGACCACCCAGGCCAGCAGCAGGGTAGCGACCAGCCTGATGACCACCGGGGCCACACCCAGTTGTCGAAACAATAAGGCGGTAATGCCCAATAGTATCAATCCATACAGTGCCGGAAGCAACTTGGTGAATGTCTCCAGCAGGTTGCTCAGGTGAATGCTGCGGCGCAACAGGCTGCTGATTCTCACCGGGAAACGGGGACGGAACCGCTTTCCCAACAGATTACCCAGCAGGAGCAGGAGAAGTATGACCGCCACCTGAACCAGATTGCTGATTACCAACACGTGTTCCAGGAACCACTCGCTTGCCTTTTGCAGGATAACCGCAATGAATTGTGCGTTGAATACAGATTCCATATCACCCTCCCCGGATTACTATGATGTTCAGCAGGCTGCGCGCATGAGTTCGCAGATTGTGCGCTTATCGTCAGAATGCGCGCGTTAATAATTTAGGCGCAAAGTTGCCTGCGGTACCTTCATAATTGCGGTCGGGCGCTGATAATCAAGGAAAAGGTTCCTCCTTCAACAGACAGATTCATGATCAAAGTCCAAGGCCTCCTGTCCCTGTTCTAGCTTCTCCCCCTCCAGAGCCGAGCCGACACCGATTTAATTTGAATGTTGACTCTCTCTGGACATTGTATATTCCGGCATCACACGTCAGAAACTCCAAATCTGCCGAGGTCAGACAGCATATGCAATTTCTCATAAGCCACCTGCTCTTCGGGCAGGGTCCACTGGGAGGGATTGAATCATGAAAATGCGAACTATCAAAGTCACCAATGGCATGTTCTGGGTGGAAGTCCCGGAAGTATACCTGTACATACTGTGTGGCTGCCCCGCCGACAGTGTCAAGCACCTCATGAAGAAAGGCCTGATCGTAGCGCGGGAAGAGAATGGCGTGATGTACGAGACCGGACCCAACGCTATCCTGTTATCCGACGTGCACTCCCAGAACGGAGATATCTCCAACCTGGCCGAGTTCCCGGTGCTCCAGATGCTTTATCGGCAGGGTATGATTCTCCCGAACCATCCCGGGAATACCGGTGAGAAGCCGATCATTATCGGCTCTGCTGAGCAGGTAAAGGCCCAGATGGAGTATATCTACCGGGGGAATTACGGCCTGACAACCGAACAGGAGATCGTTGCCACCGGGACCTCCAGGGAATTGGCCCGTGAAATGTTCCGCATGAAGATGAAATTCGCTTTCGGAAAGTTGAGATCCACCCAGGAGCTGCTCGACAGTAGAATCATCGGGAATGATCCTCTTGAGATCAAGCATGGGGTCACAATCCGGCGGACCGGACTAAATGTCTTTGAGTTCCAATACGAAGATGAAACCACCACGGTCAATCTGAACCTGTCCCCGGACACCCTCTACGATGTGCCCTATCATCTGGGGTATCACCGCATTTCGAGGGAGTACTTCGCCGTGATCCATTCCGGGGAAGGGGATGGCTGGGATATCAATCGCCCCAGCATGTCCAGCATCCTGATGTTTCAGGGTAAAATCTATCTCATCGATGCCGGTCCCAACCTTTCATATACCCTCACAGCCCTCGGGATCGGCGCGAACGAGATCGAGGGCATTTTCCATACTCACGCCCATGACGATCACTTCGCAGGGATCACCGCGTTGCTTAACGTCGATCATAAACTGAAATATTTCGCCACACCCCTGGTGAGATCCTCCGTGATGCAAAAACTGTCTGCCCTTACCGCAATACCCGTAGAAGATCTACTGGCATTATTCGAGGTGCACGATCTGGAGTTTGGTGTCTGGAACAATATTCAAGGTCTGGAGGTCATGCCTGTTTTCTCTCCCCATCCTGTGGAGACCAGCATCTTTCAGTTCCGCGCGCTCTCGGAAACCGGATACCGCAACTATGCCCACTTCGCCGATATTGCCTCATTCAGTGTCCTGGAAAAAATGGTCACCGACGATCAGGATGAGTATGGGATCAGTCCTAAATTTCTTAAAAAAGTAACGTCGAATTACCTGACCAAGGCCGACATCAAGAAACTCGATATAGGCGGTGGCTTGATACACGGCAGCGCTGAAGACTTCCGGGAAGATAAATCAGGAAAGATTCTCCTGGCCCATACCGCCCGCAAACTGAACGAGAAGGAAAAAGAAATCGGTTCGGGAGCACCGTTCGGAATGGTGGATGTGCTTATTCGATCTCACCAGGACTATATCCTCCGGGATGCGCACAGCTACCTGCAGACCTACTTCCCCGATGTACCGAGCTATGAGATCCGCATGCTTCTGAACAATCCTGTCGTACAATATAATCCTGAGACCATCTTCCTGAAGGAAGGCGGAAAGACCGACTCCGCCTACCTCCTGTTGACCGGCGAGGTTGACATGCTCAGTTCATCGACCGCCACGTACAACATCCTCTCCGCCGGGGCCTTCATTGCCGATGTCGCCGCCATGATGGATAAGACCGTGGGGGAGACCTACCGCGCCTCCAGTTTCGTAGATCTCCTGAAAATACCCGTCAGTGTCTATCGTGCATTTATCAAGCGTAACGGTTTGTTCGAAGATATGGCGGAACTCGCCGATACCCGGCGTTTCCTGAAAACCACCTGGCTATTCGGAGAATATCTGTCTTATCCCGTTCAAAACCAGATCGCCAAAAAAATATCGCCGATCTCTCTCAAGGCAAACCAGACCGTTTCTCCTCCTCAAATACAGGGGAGAGGCTTGCTCATCGTGAAAAGCGGCAGCCTAGAGAGTTCTATTGACGGCATTGTCTATGAACAGCTCACAACCGGCGATTTTTTCATGGAAAGCCTGCTGCTGGAAGACCTGCCAAGTCTCTTCGAAATCACCACCAGATCGAAGGTTGAACTCTACAGTATCCCTGATGATGCCATTCTCGACATCCCCGTGGTTCTTTGGAAACTTCAGGAAGCCTATCAGAAGCGTATCCGGATGCTGTTTGATCCCACCTTCCATCAAACATCGATCTTCAACTGGCGCAACATCTATAGCGTGGGTATCAAGGCCATGGATGATCAGCATAAGCAGCTTTTTACCCTGACGGGGAATATTCACCAGGCTATCGATACCGGACAGGAAGATATAGCGATCCATGAAGTGTTGGCGTCCCTCGTTCAATACACCCGGACCCACTTTAAGGACGAGGAACGCTTGATGAAAAAGCACGGCTATCGTGGATTGAAAGCCCATCGGAAGGAACATGAGCGGCTCCTGGGGGAAGTCGATGATTTCATGAAGCAGCTCCAATCGGATTCCCGGCAAATCGGTCTGGAAATCATCAATTTCCTGCGGGACTGGATCGTCAATCATATCCTCACCGATGACCGGAAGTACGCCCGGTTCCTGAATGAAAGTGGCGTTTCGTAAGCCACCCGACACCTTTCGCTGAAGCGGGATGATTTCGGAACCTTTCCATCATCACGGCTGTTGATATACTTTCGGCTCGCTATTGCCACGAAGGAAGGTTGAATATGCAGATCAAACGCTTGAAAGTATCGGGCGGCGGCAACGTCCGCAGCACGGATCGGCGACGAGCTGGAGTTGTCCACCTCGTTCCGGGTAGCCTCGTGTTGGTCTTGACCGTCGTTCTGTTAGGACAGGAGAAAATGGAATACAACCCGCTGACTCCCGAAGAAGCCAAGGTCATCATCCAAAAGGGTACCGAACGACCCTATACCGGCGAATACTGGGACCACACCGGTTCCGGCACGTACGTCTGCCGGCAGTGTGACGCCCCCCTCTACCGATCTGATGATAAATTCGACAGCCACTGCGGCTGGCCCAGCTTCGACGACGAAATCGATGGTGCCGTTAAGCGCGTGCCCGACGCCGATGGCCGGCGCACCGAGATTCTCTGCGCCAACTGCGGCGGTCACCTAGGTCATGTATTCCTGGGGGAAGCGTTTACTCCCAAGAACACCCGCCACTGCGTAAATTCCATCTCTATGAAATTCATCCCCGCTGACAACCCGGCTCCCACCCAACGGGCCATCTTCGCCTCCGGCTGCTTCTGGGGTACCGAGTACCATCTCGGCAAAGTGGACGGGGTCATCTCCACCACTGCAGGCTACACTGGAGGCCACAAGGCCAATCCCACCTACAAGCAGGTGTGTACGGGCAAAACCGGGCATGCGGAAGCTGTAGAAGTAGTGTACGATCCAACCCGCGTGACTTACGAGGAACTGGCCCGCTTGTATTTCGAGACCCACGATCCAACGCAAATGAACCGCCAGGGACCCGATGTCGGTACCCAGTACCGGTCGGCAATCTTCTATCTGGATGACGGACAGAAGGCGGTGGCGGAGAAGCTCATTGGGCTCCTCACAGATAAAGGCTATGATGTGGCTACCGAAGTGACCGCGGCTTCCGCCTTCTACGAAGCGGAGGACTACCACCAGGACTACTACGACCACAAAGGCACCCTGCCCTACTGCCACGTGTACCAGAAGAAATTCTGATTCCTCCGTTGGCGGGGCGGAGCCGCATACAATCAGCAGGAACGTGCGGCCACCTGTATGTGGAGCCCAATCGATCGTTTAATGACCCCTTCTGACGAGTCGGGACCGGCCCGGAAACTCATTCCCCCTTCATCGCGAGTGCCGGCACGGACAGTTAGCCGCGGCGGCAATACCCCATCAAGGCCTCGGACTACTTCAGCAGCACCAGCCTGATCGACTTCGCGTATTGGGGCGTTGCCATCCGGGCGATATAGATACCCGCAGGCACACTTCGTCCCCCCGATGTTTGCCGCCCCCAGACTACAGGATGTTTTGCCTTGTAGCCTAATGCAAATCAGACTAATATTTATATAACAAGCCAGTCATATATGATTATTACAGCTCGGGAATCACGAAAATTTCAGTCACTAACTGTGTTATTCATGGCTCTGGCACTGATCAGCCAGAACGGCTGTACTGCCGGGGTATCATCGGTGCGTTACGATTCAGACGTCGGTGATCGCAACTCCATTCCTGCCAAAGCCGACATCACGGTCAATATTACCGGGAGCGACATCCACTGGCGCTTTCAGGCAGCGTCAGCGAAAAGGTCGATTAGTACTACCATCCAACGGGATCTGGAACAGAATATATTTTATGGTGGCGATAAGATCGCGTTAAAGGTGAACGTCAATGTGGACAAGCTCGGCTATCGCGAGGAACAATGGTACTGGCTCTCATGGATGGTCTATCCGTTCTACCTGTTCGGGATGCCGTTAGCCAAAGCGACTGGAGCGGTTGAAGCTTCACTCGAGATTTCCACGTTAAATGATGACCTAATCGGTTCTTACCGATCCAGCCAATATCTTCACAAGTGGTACGGTATCTATAATCTGCGGTCGGTGTTCCCCAGCACCACCAACCAGGGCGGTATCACCAAAGACGCGCTGCAGCTCACCATAGAAGACCTGAAGGATCAGTTCCTCAATGATCGGCGTGCACTGGCACTGGCGAATGACCACGTTGGCCGATTCCCCGCTGCCGAACCGAGGCTGGATGCTAGCCAATCCATGAGCTACGATCCAGTGGACGAACAGGCGGAAAAGCTGAATGTGGCGGTAATCGATCTGGATGCAATTTCCATCTCCGTAACTGAGGCCGTGACATTGACCAATCGCTTGCGCGTGGAGTTGTTCCGTACGGGCAGGTTCATGGTTTTGGAACGGTCGAAGATGAATGAAATCCTAGATGAGCAGGGCTTTCAGGAGACGGGTTGCACCACCAGCGACTGTCTCGTCGAAGTTGGTCAGCTGCTAAACATGCAGCAGATGGTCTCAGGCAGCGTCAGCAAATTCGGAGAGGTATATTCCATTGAGTTGCGCATATTCGATGTGGCGACCGGGGTGATTGTGGGTGCGGCTGTGGAAGACGTCACCGGATCCCTGAGCGACGTCTTGACCAGCGGTATGCACAACGCAGTCGTGAAATTGATCCGGTAACCGTATCCATCGACGCGAATAGTAATTAGCTGAAACTTTCAAACAGGAGGCCGAAATGGAAGATAAAACTTACCCGCTGGTCTTGAAAGGCGAGCTCGATGAATCCCTCTCCCCTGCCCTGTGGCTGGTGAAATGGATACTCCTGATTCCCCACTTCATCGTCCTGGCTTTTCTCTGGGTTGCCTTTATATTCGTGACCTTTATCGCTTTCTGGGCCATTCTCTTCACGGGCAAATATCCCGAGTCACTGTTCGAGTTCAACGTGGGTGTCATGCGCTGGACCTGGCGCGTGGCCTTCTACAGCTATGGTGCCTTGGCAACGGACGACTATCCACCCTTCAGCCTAGACGAGAAAGAGGACTACCCCGCCAACCTGACAGTGGAATATCCAGAGCAGCTCACCCAGTGGATGGTGCTGGTAAAGTGGCTGCTGGCTATGCCCCACTACCTCGTCACGGCTCTGTTCTTCGGCTGGGAATCCACCTCCACCGCCGGAGTCGCGAACCATCAACACGGTGGTCTGCTCTGGATTCTGGTGGTGATCGCGGCCATCGTCCTTCTCTTCACCGGGGGATATATAAAGGATATCTTCAAGCTGGTTATGGGTATCAACCGCTGGGGCTTTCGCGTCTTGGCCTATGTCGCCCTCATGACCGACGAGTATCCCCCCTTCCGCCTGGAGGAATAGAACCGGCTTATGCAGCGAGCAGGGTAGCGATACGAAAGTGAGAGCCTGTCCCGACCTTACGTCGGGAGGGGGGAGTGCCTGCTGCATGCATCAGTGAGAGCGAGGGGCTGCGGTGCAACTATTTAGGCACTAGCTTGAACAGGCCGAAAGGCTCGCTGGGATTCCCTGCCCGGTGAATCTGCGACGTGGTTACGTAAATATCACCATTGGCTGTAATAGCGAAACTATCCGGCCACTTTAGACGCTGGTCCCGGATGACAGTCTCAACTTCACCAGCCGGAGTCAGACAGCGGATGGCGTTGTGCTCGATGGCCGTGAGATACAGGTTGCCATCGGGACCAAACTCTATGGCGTCTGATGCGCCGCTGGCCTTCACAAATTCAACTTTACCGGACAATTCCTCGGCTGATAGCGTCGCATCGCGTAAGGCCTCTGTCGGGATGCGATAAAGACTGCGGCCCGTCAGAGCCTGGTAATACAGGTATTCGCCGGCCGGGTCCAGGGCCAGGCCATCAGAGTGCACCCGTATCGCCGAACCATCGGGTCGCGCCCAGGGCTGATTCTCAATGGATAAGGTGATATCTTCGGCCTTGGTGGAAGCATGATCTGTCAGCAGGCGCCTGCTTTCATTGGTGGCCAGGTTGAGGACGATAATAGCTCCCAGGCCGGAGTCGGTGAGGTAGGCGTAGTCGCGCTTGGTATCTACACGCACGTCATTCAGGTAGCTGTTTGCTGGCGCAATGGTGGAGTCAAAATAATAACGGTTGATGACCCTGTCGATTTTAAGGTCGACCTTGATGAGCTTGGGACCTGCGGTGATGATGCCCTGCCTGGGATCCTGCCCGGAATCCAGGATCCACAGGTAGTTCTCTCGATCGATATACACACTTTGCACGCACACAAAGTACCATTTTGGTACTACCCGTGCATTGGGACTGTTCCATGCCTGACTAGGGTATGCTACAGCCCCCTTTTCAGCAGTCAGTTCCGCCACGGATATATGCTCTTCCGGCCACCAGCGGGGATAATTGACGAAAATCCGGCCTTCATTGGAAACGGCAACTCCCGTCCATAAACGCTCGGATTCAGCAACCGTGAGGAGAGCATGGTCATATGTCACCGGCGAATCGGTAACATTGCCATCTTTGGGCAGGTTCTCAGCAGGCTGACGATCCTTTCCGCAGCTGGCGATAAGAACCGAGATCAAAATGAAGCTGGGGAGGATTCCACGAAATAAAATCAATGTCTTAGCTCCCAATTATCACTCCGCAATGACCAGGGATTGCCTCCGAAGGCATTTAGCCTATACCGCCGCAAATTTATAACTGGATGGCTATTGTACTAAAGCCTATTAAGTAGCAAAGCAGACTGGTCTTGGGAATCCACTGGTCCAGGGTGGTACATAATAAAAACGCGCCACCATCCGGTAGGGCGTTGAAAAGGTTACCGTCTAAAAAAGGGAGCTTGTCTGTTGTCTACTGCGCCAACCGCGCCGCCGCTCTCCCCCGATACCCTCTGTCAGTACGTCGATCACCCGCACCTCGATGGAGAATACCTCCCCCACCTTGCTGATGCTCCCCGCGAAGATCTGCTGCACGTTCAGCAGCTGGCCAACCTCCACCAGGCATTCGTTGGTGGTGCAGCCTGTCTGCTGGAAATCCTGCTCCTCCATGATTGCCCGCATCTGGTCCCGCTCTACTACCGCGAAGCGACTCGTTTGGAACAGCTCCACCCGCAGCCGGTTGGTCAGCGCCTGCACCTCCGTCTCCGAGATGCCGTAGGCCTCCAGTTCCACCACCGCGATATTCACCCGCTCCCCCTCAGGCACCGCCGCCTATTCCGGCAACACTTCCACGAACTGCGCCTCTTGGGCAGGTACCGCCGGGGATTCTTCGGGGGCACCTCCCAGCGACTCCACGATGAAGTCCCAGTCCCGCTGCACCCGCTGCTGGATGTCATTTACGGCAGACCGCAGTACATCCCGCACCACGCCGCCGCCCGGTCCCCGGCAGCAGCTACAGCGGCCAGATCCAGAGCAGCAGCGGGGTCGCAATCACCAGGATGATGATCTCCAGCGGCAGCCCCATGCGCCAGTAATCACCGAAGCGGTACCCACCGGGACCCATCACCAGGGTGTTGCACTGATGGCCGATGGGAGTCAGGAACGCGCACGAGGCGGCAATGGCCACCGCCATGAGAAATGTGTCCGGATTCACGCCCAGTTCCAGCGCAATCGTGGCCGCGATCGGTGCCATGATAACCGCCGTGGCCGCGTTGTTGATGATATCCGACAGCGTCATGGTCACCACCATGATCAACACCAGCAGCGCCGCGGGTCCCAAGGCCCCGGTGAACGACAGGATCCAGTCCACGAACAACTGCGTGCAACCGGTGCTCTCCAGGGCATGCCCCACCGGGATCATCGCCGCCAGCAGTACCAGCACCGACATGTCCACCGGCTCGTACAACTGCCGGATCGAGATCTGGCCGGTCAACACCAGGATCACCACCGCCCCCACGAAGGCCACGGCCACCGGCACCAGGCCCGCCGCCGAGACTACCAGGGCACCCACAAACGTCGCCAGCGTGATGAGGATCCGGCTGCCCGCCTGCAATCGCAGCCCACGGGGCGCCAGTGGCAGACACCCCAGCCGCGGAAGCATGGTGTGGATCACGTCATGCTCACCCTGCAGCAGCAGCAGGTCCCCCACCTTGAATCGCACCTTCGCCAGCCGCTGCCGGATCGGCTGACCCTGTCGGGCCAGCGCCAGCAGATTGATTTGGAATCCCGTGCGGCGCCGCAGCGATTGCAGGTCGCGGCTGTCCAGCGGCGAACCCGGCGTGATCACCGCTTCCACCAGGTCCACGTTCTCCGAGCGCAGCGACTCCGCGT
>JBHPIW010000035.1:0-23165 GCA_042568495.1 Fidelibacterota bacterium
AGCCCGACGAGAGGTAAGTAATAACAATAACTTAGGAATGAGCGTGAACAATACGTGAACAAACTGCCAACGAAACAGGCTGATTTCAGTCAGCCAGCAAGCCCCACGAAGCGTTGATTGTGGGGTTTTTGCTATCTATTTCAATCTGGAAGAAATCTCAACGAAAATCGGCCTACGCAAAAGGGATGGAGGGGGGGTAGGGTTTATTTCACTAAGTCAGCTCATATGGTAGTGCATATATTTTAATTCATAGATTCTTGTCCATCTTCACCAAATCAGACTACGCTCCTCTAATTCGGACTAGACTATTTATCAAATAGTCATTGACTTATCTTTACCAATGTGGTAATGTCTTTTGGTAATGAACATTGATTTCAGGCCTAAAAAGCTCTCGAAAATATTCAATTCTGAAAAAGAACTTATAAGAGAATTTGGAGCCGTAAACGCTCGAATTATTATGATGCGAATGAACTATCTTCAAGCCGCAGCTAGTTTGGAAGACGTTTCACACTTGCCACCATTTAGAAGGCATGAACTAATGGGAACTGATAAGGGGAAATATAGTATAGACGTAAAGCACCCTTACAGGCTAATAATAAAGCCCAATCATGATCCTTTGCCCGAAAAGGATGATGGAGGACTTGATCTAGCCAAGGTAACTGATATTACAATACTAGGTATTAAGGACACCCACTGATGGTTAATTATCCAAATACTGCATTCGAACCAGACTACGCCATTCCACCTGGGATTATTCTTGAAGAGATATTAAGTAGCCGTGGTATAAAGAAAGTTGAGCTAGCTGAGCGATGTGGTTTGTCTGAGAAACACATAAGTCAAATTACAAAAGGGAAAGCATCAATTTCCCCAGAAACCGCGATACAACTTGAGACTGTACTTGGAATCTCAGCTGTAACATGGACCAATTTAGAAGCGAACCATAAACTTCATTTAGCGAAGCAAGAGGCCCAAGCAGAAATTCGACGCCAAGCAGATTGGGTAAATAAATTCCCTCTCAAAGATCTTACTAAAAGAGGCATATTACCACGAACAACTGATCCTGTTGAGACAGCAGAAAAACTGCTGAGCTTCTTTCGAGTAGCATCTATTGATGCTTGGGAAATGCGGTTCAAGCAACTTGTCGAAGTATATTACCGTGATTCAACTGTTTTCAAGAGTAATCCAGTGTCAATTTCCGCATGGCTACGATTCGGTGAAAAGATAGCTGAAGAAATTGACACAGCACCCTACGACCGAGAATTATTCCTAGAAGGACTCACCAGAATAAGGAATCTAACAAAGGAATCACCAAATAAGTTTGAACCACTTATGAAGGAATATTGTAGAAAAGCAGGTATTGTGGTCACATTTGTTCCAGGACTATCAGCTTCTCGATTGTGCGGTGCTACAAGGTGGTTACAGCCAGACAAAGCGCTTATTATGTTGAGCCTGCGCTATCATTGGGAGGATATTTTCTGGTTTACATTCTTTCATGAAGCAGCACATATATTAATGCACAATAAAAAAGAACGCTTTTTGGATGAAGAGGGAATGAAACAAGATCAGCATGAAAAGGAGGCCGACGCTTTTGCGGCTAGTTTCCTAATACCCGATGCGGAGTATCGAGCATTTACTGATTCTAGCGTTTTCTCTAGAGGGGACATCCTGAGCTTTGCGAAGAAATTAGATATTGCGCCGGGGATAGTCGTGGGACGATTGCAGCACGACAAGCTTATTAATTATAGCTGGCATAATAATCTACGACGTAGATTTTCTATCCAGACCAGCAATGTAGAATGAGCGATGACTATTCCTTTACTGGAAGTCCGTTAATCAGAATTAACTGATTTCCACCCCAAAAACAATCGGACCCAGGTCAAGAGGCGGGCGGGGTCAATCAGGAATAGAGCGCGTCTATTCTTGGTGTAATTTCAATAATGCGTACATTATTAATACCGGACTCTCAACTGCCTCTAGAATCCCGTTTTATATGCGCTCGTTGCTCCCTGGGAGCTTCTACGATCACAACTAGCCCAAAGCCATATTAGGTATGTCTAAACGGAGTTGTGATTCTGGAGAGCACTTTATAGCCGTATGAATCCTGGTAGCTGGTGCCAAGTCAAAAACGATTCACTTTTTCAACGAGAATCGGACCCCCGGCAATCCCTTTTGAGGGGGTACGTTCGATATGTACATCTCGCACACACAGTCTACAATAATTTTTCAGTTTCCCATGCCGAAAGGACCCCCGGAGGCATAGGATGAACGTGGAGGCCAGCGATAGAGACGATAAAGCTGCAATTAAGCTGTAATCGAACCTACTTATTCTTAAATATTGCTACTGGATTGAGAACCTTATCATTAGGAAAGATAATGCAACGAAAACGGTATAATGCGTAGGGGACAGGGGGTAAAGAGACGGTTTGAGAAGTATACACATATAATTGACATTAATACTGTTTACGTCGTATCATCACATCTCAAACGATCATGTTTTGAGGTCAACTGAGAGCATTCTAGTGAAACTCCCACACCACATGGAAGGCCAACTTCGGGATTATATTCAAGCTTTATTCAAACTTGACTCCACATCGAGCGTGAAGGATGCGCTTGTTGAGCTTGAGACTTTGGCTCCATTTCGGCTTCGAATAAAAGTCCTATACTCATCGAGCTCTCCAACGACAGTGTTTGAAAAGCTAGCCAACCGGGGTGAGATTAGTCACCTTGGTCCGAGATCAAATAGCTACACCTATAACACTACAGTCGGTCGCGAACATAAGCGAGAACTGAGTGTCCCCTTTTTCGTTGCAAGCTTCGAATCACTTGGGGGTGAATCTCATACAGAGGCAATCGTATCCGTTTGCAAACGGGATGAATGGAATGCCTTAAGACGCTACACCCAACACAAGTATCCATCGCTCGTTCCTGTGTTATTATCACAAGGTGAGCTGATAGAGACCATCCAACTACTCCGCTCCCATACAGAACACTCCATTAATGTAAAAGCCTTCTCAGCGAAGGAGAGATTATCCAAACGTGAGGGAAGGGCAAGTAAGTCCATACGAGAATGGACTAACGAGGAGCTGAACGAAGCGATTCAAGTTATTCGTGAAAGGAATCAGATAGTAACAGCTTTTGAGGTTGAGTTCTATCCCCACATTGGCCGTTATTCGCATGTCCAGCCGAGAGCTGTATGTAATCTACGGAAAAATGGTGAAATTGAAGTAACGGGAAGTTTCCGTCTAGCATTCGACACAGTTGCGACACATGTTGCTGGAATTGGGGAGAAGAAACTTCATACATTATCATCTAGAGGGCTTCGAGACAGCCAGTATCAATCTCAACCTATAAAGATTGATTTCTCAGGTTCACTTTTTAGCGAGAAAGAACAAGTTCAATTCTTTGTTGGTGTACTAAAGAAGTATCCTCACTCTATGTACGCGATAAATCATGGGAATCCATATGCCCATATAAAACTGACCGATCTACTGGATGGCTCTTCATTAGATGTTTACGCTGTACCTCCTCAACACGTCACACTTATTCCTGGGCTTAAAACGACTGAAGCCTCACTTCAGCGATTAATACATTACATATACGACTCTTTTCACGAGGGTAATGTAGTTAATAGAGACCGTGACTGATCAAAGAATACAGGAACTCTCGAATAAAATTGAGGACTATGAGCAGACTGTCCAGGCACTCCTTGCATTCGCTGCTTTTGTAGTACATGATGGTCAATCATTCCGTCCATCGTCACGATTTGGCCTCGGTCGCAGAATGCTTACTTCCGAGAAAAATATAGTTAACCCATCAGCTGATATAACCCCAGACCTAGTTGCTCAGAAATCAAGCGATTATGGTATAATTGCTGAGGCAAAAAAATCACTCTCAAAGGACCAAGAAAATTGGTTACATGATTTGACCCAGCTTCGCAAATACGACGATGATCTCGTTGGTTGGTGGACCGGAGATGAGAAAATAACAACTGCTGATACTATATTGCTGGTTCACATCTCACGGAGCAGGCAATTTGCCAGATTCTTTTCTGATTCTCAAACTGACGAAATAAAGGTTGGCCCAAATACCAGCATTGTGGAGTTTAGCAGGGCTGATGAATCTACCACTTTTTTCTTCTTTCGACTTGAAGAAGGAAACATTAGTGACAAGGACTTGGCCCCTGGCCTAGAAGATGGGATTCCAGTCCCTCTCGATAAAGTCTTGGAATCATTTGGCACGATCACATACTACGATAGAGAACCACCTATCGTGTTCTTAGTGAAGGAATTGTGGCTAATGGTGTTTCCTGAGATGGCCAGTGGTGGTGAGTTTGATGAGGCAGTAAAATCAGTAAGGTTTGAAGCTTCTGTTTCTAAGGTTACAAAGGAACTCCAGAATGCTTGGGGTTCCGGAGCACTTTTTAGAGATTCTAGGTCAAGGGAATTTCCAAAGATTGATTGGGTACGTAATGCGTTTAACTGGCTAGTGGATCACCAACTTGCTTTCCCCCCAACTGCAAATAATGATAGCTATACTGTATTGTATAAAACAATAAAGGGAGATGTCCAAGAACGATTCATTAGGCTGGAAGTGACGGCTAAGAAGAAAGCAATCCCTGCACAAGCACTGAAAGCGCAAGCAACATTATTTAATAACGAATAGTGGGACTTCACCTAATAGTGGGTGAGTGGCGTCTTGCGATTTCGAATCCTTCTTTAGCAAAACAATCTTGATGGCTAGAGCCAACTGCCCTTCTAGGGCGGTAGTGCAATAATTCCACCCGATTTACACCCCAAAAACAATCCACCCCAACAATCAAGGGGGGGGATAGGTCCACCCAGGGGGGCAGTGTGTGATATGACCATATCCCGCCTACACAGATTGACTATAAAAGGCTTTTAAGAACTGCTTGAAAAATCGTGGGTGGGGCTTCCTATGGCACGCTGAGCGCGTTTCTCAGTGAATTGGTATCAAAGTACTACTTCAGTAGTATCATTTTAATCGACTTGCTGTACCCCGGTGTAACCAACCGTGCGATGTAGATGCCGGAGGTCAATTCCCGACCGGTTATGTCCCTTCCATTCCAAACTGCTTGATGGTTCCCCAGCTCCCTATAACCATCCGCTAGTCTTACTAATTCCTTGCCCAATATGTTATAGATGATGAGCGAAATTTCGTTGGCTTGTGGGAGGTCGTAACTGATCGTAGTTATGGGATTAAATGGATTTGGATAATTTGCTATTTGGTAAAACCCACGTGGATAATCTCCACCTTCGTTAAGAGAAGATATGAAACTGAGAGAATCACAAAACTCTATCCCGCTATAAATACGATCAAGCCAGACTGTATCGATCAGCGCTCCGGTGTATGTGTCTAGTGTAAACAGCTGCCCACCATTGCCAACAAGGTATAGTTCATCCAGTCGGCGACTGGTTGCCTTTAGAAAGTGTGAGAGCGAGATCATCCCATTGATGGTATCCAGTAGAGTAGATTCTCCTGTCATAGTATCAATCGAATGCAGTTCTTCGTGATCCCCAGTCCATAGCCAGCACAGAAGCGTGCGGTTACTGGTCATCTCTATCCCGTCGTAGATATGATTAAGCCAGACCGTGTCAATTAGTGCTCCTGTGTATGGATTAAGCCTGAATAGCTGTCTACCGTTGCCAATCAGGTAGAGTTCATTCAAATCGAAGTCCATGGTACTTAGATCAGCTGAAATCCCTGCCAGCTGCCAGATAGTGTCCAGAACCGTCGATTCTCCCGTCTCAATATCAATCGAGCGTAATTCCTCGTGCGTTCCGTTCCATGTCCAGCCAATCAGCAGATCATCGCTGGTTATTTCCAAGCCCGAGAAACTGCAATCAAGTTGGACCGTATCGATGAAGACTCCCGTGTATGAATCAAGGCTAAACAAGTACCTACCATTGCCTATAAGGTAGAGTACATTGGAACCATTACTAATTGCACTGGTACCGGAAGAGACTCCGGTCAGCCCCCAGATAGTATCTAAGACCGTTGATTCTCCTGTTTCTGTATCAATCATGCGCAATTCCTCATGTGTACCGTTCCAAGTCCAACCCACGAGTAATTGGGCATTTAGCGCAGATATGGAAACGCCAATGATAACGACAGATATTATTTGTCTCACTTCCTTAGTTTCCCCCTACTTCAACAGAACCATTTTGATGGACTTATTATACTCCGGCGTCACCAACCAGGCAATGTAGATGCCGAAGGTGAATCGAGCCCAAACACCATATTAAGCTCTGGACGTGTTTTAGGGGCATAGTCATAGTGGAACTTTTCTCCAGTACTCAGCACAATAGGCCCGATAGCTACTCACTTACATTTTCTGTAACTGCATATTAAGCCGTAAACCTATATTTTGATATTCCTTTGCCGATTTCTCGTATTGCAGCCGATCCTGATTATATTTATCCCAGGTATATCCACGGTCAATGGCCTCAGCTTTGTTATGCAGGTTGACACAGATATCCTTTAACAAGTTTATTGTTTCATTAAGAGCCGCGGAATACTCTCTTATTAATACAGATAGATCATCGTTGTCTTGTACACTTGAAATAATTGAATCTAGCTTAGCAGAAAGGGAATCCAAGTTCCTGGAGTATTCCCGAAAGTCCATAGATTCGAACACACCCGGAATGGGGAGCGCTCTCTCCCACCTAAAGTCAAAAAAAACATCATGAATTACAATGTACTGTGAGAGGATTTCATTAATACCATACAAGATGTTCAATGTTGTTTCAGGAACGTGATCATATTGCACGAACTTTCTCCCTTTCTTAAGGATAGTGTAGGAGTTTACATCCATCTCTAAAAAGAGAAGAGCTGGCAAGAGGGATACCAAAATTAATCGGCTAGTTAATCCAGGTTGTCGAGTTGGCTTTAACCTACCCCTATTCATTGGACCACTCAGAGAGATAGGATTTTACGGCTTCCCTGCTTCTACTGAATCCTTGGTATGTCCATATTTCAACGCCAAGCATCCCAATATTCCCTGTTACCGATTTTGAGAGAAAGCGTATCTGAGTCAATCGATTTTATTGACGCGACATAACAAATTGTTCTTTGATCACCATAGTTCATCATTAGGGCACCAGAGTATTGAATAGGTGTGCCTGGGCCGTAGTGCTGTTCTGCAAGGGCATTCAGCATAACCTCAGCCCTTTTTACCTTGGATGAAAACAGCTTGCGTTGATAAAGCCACATACTACCAGCCTGTAAAATCCTGCTATCTTTCTCAAGCACTTCCAAAGTGATCATTTCTTTTTCCCTCACCCCAACCAAGCGATAGCCCTGATCAAATTTTGGCAAATCTTCGTCAAAGGGAGTCCCTGTGTATGGCCCTTCCACAAGATCGCCCAACTTCCTTAATGAATTGACCAGCTCTAAGGCGGGCATACTTCCTACAGCATTGGTGAGGAGCGAAAAGACTGTATCAAGTGGAATCATTGTTATCATCATCCGTAGCATTTAAACGCCGCAGCATATCTGTAACTGCCTCGATACGATCCATATCTCCAGCATTCTCGAATTTCTTACGTCTAGTCTGAAGCGATGAAATGATCCTCTCCTTATAATAGGGTTCTTGTGGCCCGGGAAAAAGAACCGGTGCAAATCTCCTACTAATTAGCACTACTAGACCGGACAAAATTGCCCAATACCATTTTAAAACGAGGAAGCCAGCAATCAATGCCACGGGCAATAATATAAACATTAGAATATTACGTCGAGTTTGTTGGGGAGGTGTGATGGCGTCCTGGAGTCCAGTAGGAAGGTAGGGATTGTCGGAAGCTATTCGCTTGCCCCAATACAGAGTCGCCCCTTGAAATGCGAGAGTATAGGCAGAGTATAGAACAATAATTACTACGAAAATGAAATAAGCGATAAGCCTGATCATTAAAAATTGACCTCGCTACTTACAAATATCGCTACGAAGATCAACTGCACTGTACACAGCCGGAAGAGGTCTCATCCTAACCTCGATTTATTATGGTATTTTGAGTCGGTCTTGGTAATTTAGCATTGTTGGGGATTCATTTCGCCCATTTTAAGAAATATCTTATTAGATATATGCGTCATTTCTATCATTCTGGATTTCTCCCTATTACATCATTGATCAGCCTCATATCATTCATTGGTATTCTATATCCCCAAGAAACCATACCCAAGACCACTCCCGAAGTTGTCAGCCAAGTCTCGAAGTCAGTAGTGATACTCAATACTGAGGGGCGGGGATTTACGGCCAATGCACAGGCAAGTGGCGTGATCATCAATGATGGAAAAACCATCGTTACAAATCTGCACGCAATCGCTGGCGCCTCTAAGGTATCCGCCCACTTTGAAGATGGTCGGGATTTAGGAGCGACAGGCTATCTTGGCGTTGACGAGGATAGAGACTTGGTATGTATCTACGTGCCTGAAGGGATCGAGGATGATGTCTGTCCCAGTTTGGTCTCTCTTGAAGACTTGAAGGTTGGACAAAAGGTTATCGCAATCGGAAGTCCTCAGGGATTCGCGAACACAGTCTCAGAAGGAATAATCAGCGGAATCAGGGAATTTGAAACTGGAACTAGAATCATCCAGACAACCGCCCCAGTGTCTCCAGGTAGCTCAGGGGGAGGGCTGTTTAACGACCGTGGAGAACTGATAGGGATTACATCTTTCCTGCATACAGGAGGTCAAAACCTCAATTTCGCATATCCCGTAGATTACATTTTGCCGTTACTTGTTCAAACAGAACCTAGGCCATTTACCAATCTCAAGTCTACGGTCTTCGATGATAGTAAAGCCAATACGACTGTCTATATAACACGCACAGGTGAGAAATATCATCATGGCTCTTGTCGCTACCTTCGCAAGAGTAAGATCAAAACCACGTTATTAAATGCGGTTGAGAGGGCCTATTTGCCTTGCTCGGTGTGTAAACCGCCTACCTGGTGAGCATGTTCGGATTTCGGAAGAAGGCTACTGATGAGCCAGAGGTGATTGAATCTTCATTATGAATCTCTACGAAAACAGAGCACGAAGCCACGTAGTGTTAGGCTTTATTATAGCAATAGGAATTGGGCTGCTTTACCTGATTGCCAGGCTTATGAACTGAATAATGATCATGGATGGTTCCTTCGATCTAGTAAGAGAAGCGATTCAGTACATTGCCGGGATCAAGGACGTTCTCGACCCTGAAGATCAAATACGTGGAATAGAGGCAACTGGGCTAGAGGCATGGGCGAAGGAGATTCTGGCACTAAAAGGACTTCCGACAGATCCAGCAATGATCTACGATAAGGAAACGGGGGATATTTGGAGGGATCAACCGGACGGGGTAATGTGTGGCCTTTTACCCCTGGTTCGTTATCGTGGATATGGGGAGAACTCGTTTGAGGACTTTGCAGCTCGGATACTTATACAGCTAGACCTTTTACGCAAAGAAATAAGGGACGGGGATACTATAGCCTCAAAGCGACTTTTTGATGGGCTGGTGAACCTATTACATGGGGCGGAACTCAAAGCCTAAACTGCCTGGAGTCCTAATCTCTCGGTATGGGGAGCGCTTGTCTGTAAGCATATGCACCCTGGGTATCTTTCATGGAGAAAGCCATAAAGGAAGGCTGATTAGGGGAAACGGCTAAAGCAATCGCAATAGAAACCAAAGGAGAAAATAACATGAAACGGATTATTATTTTCGTGCTTCTTTTAGCAGTACCAGCTTTTGGTCAATATGAGAGTTTGTTAAATAAACTTGCAGACGAGCTTCCAAACTTTTTAAAAGAACTGAATGAAGAAGCGATGCGTAAAGAGGCGCTTGAGTACCAAAGGCAACAAACATTAATTGATGCTGAAAGACTAAGATTGGAGAGAGAACGCTTTGAATATGAAAAAGGCGCAGAGAAAAGAAATGAAATTGAAGCCTTTCAAAAAGCAGGGTTTAAACCGTTCGATATAAATTCTGATGGTGAATACGATCTCTATGCTTTAGATAATAGTGGTGATGGTGAATATAACATTCGTGCCATTGATAGTAATTTTGATGGAAATATTGATGTTGTTGAGTTTGATGACAACGGAGATGGAGTCAATGATAGGGTTCTATATGATAATGATAATAACGGTACATTTGAATATTGGCTTTTCGATAATGATGGAGACAGCAATTGGGATGAAGCGGGGGTGGACACTGATGGAGACTTGTTACCTGACGTAAGATTCCCATATGTAGCAAAACAATGAAGGAATGCGTGTCCCAAGCGAAACGTTTCCCCCTCCATTAATCAAGGAGAAAATGAAACGATTATTCTGGCTTCTCGCCATTATATTTCTAGTCCAATGCGAAAAGCAAAGCACTGAACCAGAAATAAAATACTATGATGTTGAATATTTAGTTAAGTCTGGTGGAGACACAACAGCGATTATCTATAACGACGAGAATGGGGAATCAAAAGGGATAACATTCGCACATGATGAGAGACATAAAACATGGCAATTAGAATTTAAAGTCAGAGAAGGATCAAGCCTTTCCATAATAGCCCAGAGTTACGGAGAACCTTATAGCCAATATTTGCCTGTTGTATATGTCTGGTGCTATATCTATGTAGACGGGGGTGCTGCTGTAGCCAACGATGCAGCAAATTGTAGCCTCGAAGAATCAGGCGAAGGTTGTACATATTGGGAATATCAAGATTACTATATCTGCATGGCTTCTGCATCTTACAAAATTCAATAGTCATGCCCCCCACTAGGTGTGGGGATTTATTGTATTATGGTTATATAGATAGAGATGGAGAATGGAAAGCTCGCCCGATGATATAAAAGAAGTGATCAGGGTGAAATTGCGGGAGTATGAAGTATCCGAAGAAATAATTACGAATTTTTTCCGAAAGAAGCCTGAATTAGGTACTTCTTTATATGTAGTGATTGTCGGAATGAGAGTTTGTGCAAATTTACCCGAATCCGCTTTATCTTTTGACAAACAGCGACGACGAAAATGGAAGCGGGACTACATTAAACAAATTAGGAGTCTCTTAACGATTGTAAAGGATGATTCGCTTATCTCCCGTATTGGATTGAGTAGAGGCAATCTGTCAAGAGAGATAACCGGCCTTTGGGATAAATTCGAACAAATAGAGAACGGACGGGCAAGTGCAAATAGACTTCTGATAACTACTGCATCTTACATACTAGTAGCTCTCAGGGGAATTGGGCTTAGCCAAACACAAGTGGTAGATTTTGTGTATGAACTGCTAAAAGACACAGAGACCTTTAAGGGCTATGGAAGTCAATATGCTGAGCAAGCAAAGGACCGGATTCGCAAATGGGATGAAGAGGCTCTCCAGATAATAAGAGGTCATTCTATCAAATCTAATTAAGGGAAATTAAGCATCCGCTTCTAAGAGGAGAAAAAATCTCCTTACCTTCCGTTTTATCGCTACTCATTCTTGCATAGTTTCCATTTGAGATTAGGTTGTTATTTAAGCAGCCTATTGACACATAAAGAATGGAAACAACATGAATCATTTAGATCCACCTACTTTCACCACAACCTCCACTGATTTAGCAGCTTTTCTCCTATGTCTTGATTCTGAAATAATGGGTGCTGAATGTCAACCAGACGGACGGGTTGCATTCCATTTTCCCGACAAGTGCAAGGAGCTTGTCGCTGGATATTTTAACGGCCAAGAAGTTTCGGCCATCCGGTTCTTTTCCGAACTGAAGCGACTTAAATCTCTCATTCATTCAGGTTCGATAGCAGCTAGGCTCTCCAGCGAGCTAAAAATGGGAACCCCTGGTGGGATTTGAGGGCATAGAACTTTACCGCAGGCATATTCCTGACCTGCGGAGTGCCACAAACGGCGAATGGGTGGGGAGCTGCCCCTACCCTGCGTGCAAGGATAAACGCCCCCCCAAATTCTACGTAAACGGTGATACCCTTAGATTCCACTGTAAAAGGTGTGTTCGCGGTAATGCTATCAAATTTGCCAAGGACTTTGGAGAGGACTACCACCCGTATTGTGACATACCTCAAGAAGCTGCCGTTCCTGATAAAGCACTGGTCGAGCGATTACACGGCAACCTGTTACTGAACAGGGGGGAATGGCGATCACCGTGGGAAGAATGGGTTGTGCGTGTTTTACAGGTGGGCTGGGATTCAAGGTTAGTCTTCCCGGTCTATGATTCAGAAAGAAGTCTCATCAATATAATTTGGCATAAAAGCCATCAAATTCGAGGGGCTAAGGTATCTCTTTATCCCTTAAACCTTATCAGCAATTACCTCCCTGATTACGTGGTCGTATGTGAAGGGTTGCCGGACTGCACTAGCCTAATTTCATCCCAAATCCAAGCCGTGACCTCCACCGGGGGAGCAACAGGACTCCCCAAGGATATTTCACCACTAAAGAAATTTAGAAGGGTCTATCTCTGCTTTGATGCCAATGGTGCAGGGGATAGTGGTGTTGAGAAATGGATTGCCCGTCTACATGCTGATTTCCCTGGCATCACACTCCGTGCTTGTGACCTAACCCCATTTGTACAGGAAAGGGGAGATGTGACTGATTATCTCTCATTACCTGGGAAGAACGGCGGGACGTTCATCTCTGAAGTATTGGAACACGCAAGAGTAGCACAGCCTTATTCGGATGTTCCTGATTTCGTTCGACAGAAAATGCTCTCGGATGAGTTTCGGTGCCTGGCACCCCGAGATCGGCTCGTTTATCAGGATATAATCCTTCGGGCTGCTAGATATCGCGTGGTCACATCTGAAATCAATGGTCAGCGTATTATACTTCAGCCGGGGGAATATCTCACATCATTGCCCCTACTAGCTATGATATGTCCCCCCTATACGGAGAAGATGTTGAGAACTACCCTCGAGAGGCTTCAAATATCAGGTTTCATACGGCAGCGCGTACTCCCCGAAAGGTGCGGTAGAGTCCTCACCCTCGTAGGCTGGCACCTTGGGCAGACCAAAAGGCAGACCGATTCTTTAAAAATGGGCAGACCTAAATTCCCGTTTTCTCCGTCTATACTTCCTCCAGTTAATCAGGAAATTGGGTAGACCTAATCAGCATGATTGGGCAGGGGGTTTGGGCAGTATAAAGTCTTATATACTCTGGGAGGAAGAGCTATAATAGGGAGAGTATGAAGAGCTAAAGAAGCTAGGATGGTTAAGGTTTAAAAAGATTATGGATGTAAGTATGGATATGATCAAACGTCGGATATGTGGCGAAAACCGGGAGTTCAGGATTTTCTCCCAGGAGGAGGCTGACGAGGCGGGTTATGTGGGGGAATGTCTGAAGGCGAAGGTTTATACTGCCAGCCGAAGGCCCAACCTTAAAGGGACTCTCTATAATTCTACAGGGTTAATACATCCAGGAAAAAGGGTGAACATGATGTCTGTATGCTTCAAAGGCAGCGAAGTCCTCCAGTGAGCTAAAAACGAGAAATCTGAGTGATGCCTAACAATTTAAAAACCGGACTCGACCCAGGCCGATAGTGTTTGACCAGGAATTACTGGCATCAAGAGCCTTTCGTGATCTTAACGGTAAGGCAGCAAAAGTTCTGATGTGGTTTCTAGCAAAGCGGCAGATGGCCCAGGTACCGATAGGGAAGCGCAAAGAGTGGATTATTGCTAATAACGGGGAGATCATATTCAGTATGAAAAGTCATAGTTGGGAAAAAGAAATCAGCGCGAAGGTTATAGCCCATAAGCAATGAACAAGCCCCCAGATAGGAAGCCTGCCAAGATAATCTACGAAACTGAGTTTCACGGCAAGAAACTGGCTATCGCCACCGAAACCTATAATTGGATCATAATTCGATGTAAACCTGATGAAGACCCACTTGAAAGCCGCCAACGTTGGTACTTCAGCGATCTGACCGCCATGCTTAAGGCTGTACAGAAATACTTCATCAAGGAGCGCATAAAGCGACTGGAAACCTCCGAAATGATCCGGGTAGTTGAGCAATCCTACCAGGACGTGGAAAACCTGGGTCAGAGCTTGGTTGAAAAAATCGTCGCTGAGGCTCCCTATGGCGCTCTACCGCGTTTTCCTTGCGATCATGTACTTTTGCCACAACAAAGGGAAGTAAAAGATCTGAAAATCCAACAATGAACGCAAAGAAGACATATTGCGAGTATGGTGGAGATGGTTGAGCTATTAACACCAAAAGAAGTTGCGCAGATACTTCACATTAACTACCACAAGGTGCTTGATATGATTCACCTGGGCGAATTGGAGGCCTACCAAGTCGGGGGTGTATTCCGCATTTCCAAATCAGCACTCCAGCAATATTTGGACTCAGTTAGAGTAGTGTCGCTTTCAATCAAGAAATGATAAATACCACTTGTGTTACAACTATTATGGGAATATATTATGGCGGATATGGGTAGAGGCAGACCAAAAGAGGAAGAATCCAGCGTTAGAAGTATCCGGCTCCCTTCAAGGATTTGGAAGCTTCTGACCAATGCATCTGCAAATGAATACCGGAGCGTCAATGGGCAGATACAGAAACTCGTTGAGGATTTCCTGGTAGATAGCGGAATGATGACCGACGCAGATCGCAAGAAGCCCATATCCAGGATCGAGAACAAATCAACACCTAAGAAGCAATAAAACACAAGGGAAACACATAATGTCTTGCCTTTACAAACGAACTGACAGCCCATACTACTGGTGGGCTGCTCGTTATAAAGGCAGATTGTTCCGTATATCAACGCTGGTCAAGCAGAAACACCTCGCAAATAAAGTACAGGCAAAATGGGACCTTAACCTGGCTCTGGACGATCTTGGATTCCTTGGATTACCAACTCACTCCCCATCTAATGTGAGAGATTATTGCAGGCACTATCTTGATTTTCTCTCTTCCCGAAAATCGGAGAAAACGGTTGTGACTGCAAGGGGAGTGCTGAAACGGTTGCAGACCTACTTGGAATCCAACAAAGTCAATGAACTGGATGAGATCAATGTCAACGTGCTTGATGGCTATATCGACTGGCTCGACAATTCCCCCAAGACCAAAAAGAACTACCTTGGGGTAATCTCGTTGATGCTGGATCAGGCCATCAAGGAGGGTGTGCTGGAAAGCAATCCAGCAAAGCAGGTAAGCCTTCCTCAGATTGTGAGAAACGATCTGCATAGGCAACTTGATCCCGTTGACCTTGAGATCATCTTTCGTCACGCAGGAAGTTGGTTGCTCTACTACTCTTTCCTGTACCATACGGGATTGAGAGCTGGAGATGTTGCTCTATTACAGTTTGGTAACATCAACAGGCAAAAAGAGGCGATAACGAGCTTCGTGCGCAAATCACGTAGCATCCATCAGTTTCCTATTGCCAAGATACTGTTGGATAATTTGCCAGATGGCAGGTGTAGTGACGCACCCCTGTTCCCTGCGCTCTACGCTGACAATGAGAGAAAGTTGAACGATAACCTGACAGCTCCAAGGAAGTATATGCAGGCCCTACTCCAAGCATCGGGCAGACCAAAGGCTACCTTGCACAGCTTCAGGGTAACATTCAACAACACACTCAGAGACCTGGGGCTATCAATTGAGGATCGCCAAATCTTGTTGGCTCACGCTTCCAGTGAAACTACCAAGATTTACACGCATCCCAACTTCGAGCTGGCTTCAGGTTTTGTAAATAAGGTTCCTAGTTACGTGAATGGTGTTCACGTTGGAAACCTAACGTGAACAATACGTGAACAACGTTGATGCACAAACAGACACAGCAATGCACATTCCTACAAAACAAAAACCCTCACTTCCCGACGGAGATGAGGGCCTTTCTCTCAGTAGCGGGGGTAGGATTCGAACCTACGACCTTCGGGTTATGAGCCCGACGAGCTACCAGACTGCTCCACCCCGCAATAAAGCTATGCAATTTACTGAAACTCTCAGTCTGAATCAATCACCGATCAGATACAGAAATAGCCCCACTGCCCCATTCTTTCAGCCGTGCCCTGAATTCCGGCGCCTTATCCCTGGGGATTTGACACGTGATAGCGGCGTCTGAGGCATAATCTTCCTTTAATATCTTTCCGCCCAGTTTCCGCATTTCACCCTTCACCCGGTCCACCAGCGTATACGGCAGTATCAGTTGTAGCTCGGACATGTCAATCCAGGGAACTTTACTGGCGTTTTCCAGGGATAACCGCGCTGCGTCGCCATAAGCTTCGATCAGGCCGGGAATCCCCAGCTTGGTTCCGCCATAATATCGCACTACCCAGATCATTGCATCCACTATTTCTTGTTGACGCAAACCATTGAGGATGGGTGCCCCCGCTGAGCCACCCGGTTCGCCGGAATCGGTGCTGAATTCTTCAGGCTCACTCCGATCCGTTGCCAGGCGGTAAGCATAGCAAATATGAGTGGCATCGGGAAAGGCCTGTCGCACCTCCTGCAGAACAACATCGACCACCTCGCGACTGGTGGCGGGAACGGCACGGGCAATGAAACGCGAGCCGCGCACGCGGTGTTCCACCTGGCGCGTGGGCTGGTTCAATGTAAGCCAGCCTGACACGCTACTTCAGGAGAATAAATCTGCGGGTTGCCGTGGCCGATCCCAGGGACAACCGCAGGATGTATACCCCAGAGGCCCAGGTCTTCATGGTATAACCGGGGATGCTCAAACTCTGGAGCTGACCATACATGGGCTCATCGATGCCCAGGCGATAAATTTCACGTCCCAGCAGATCATAGACCTCCAGCCGATGCCGGCCGGGGGACAAGTTCCCCGGCACCACGTATTCCAGGGACATAGTGCCATCTCTGGAAAGTGACATGGGATTGGGATACAGGTTGTTCAGGGCAAACCGGATCGGACCGGGGCTAGCCATCACCACGACGCTATCCCTGTCAGCCCCTGCCACCAGGACAATTGGGCTGGGTTGATCCGTGCCGGTACCCAACCAGCTGTCGCGGCCCAACAGACTGAAGTACGGCTGATTACCAAGGATCACGATTCGGGCGGCATACTCGGAGGGCGCGTGATCCACCTCAAAGGAAAAGCCCTGGTTGGCCGCTATCTCTAGCGCCTGAATATCCACCCTGCCGGGCGTCAGGTAATCGAACGAGACACGATGCAGCTCGGAGAGCTGATGAACCGGGCCATCATCGGGTTCCGCCATGAGGTCTTGGTCGGGATGAAAATAGTATTTCGCGGTCAGACCGTTTAGAAACAGGCGGCCGACAAAATCAGTCCAGGCCGAGGTGAGATTTCCACCATGGAACACTAAGGCCTGGCTGATCGCCTCCCTGGCAGTGGTTGATCTGAACTGCTCCCATATACGTGCCATGATGTTCAGGGTGTCGGGTGCCCGGCTGGTGAGGTAATGGCCAAACGCAGCAATCGAGTAGCCATCAGTACGCACCATGTCCTCTGTGGGGTCATGGGCGAAACCACCTGCTTCATCAAACCACCACACCCAGTCGTTCACCTCTGGAAACGCGACCTCTTCAAACCAAGTGGAGGTGAGCTCGTAAAGGAAAACATCGGATGCTTTAAATCCTTGGGCCAGCTGCACGGCATGAAAATATTCGTGAGCGCAGGTGACCCGGGCAGCAGCCAAACCATGGGTGTGGTAGTTCTCGTCCGGGCCAAAGTCATTGTCCATTTCGATATATGCGCTGTAGCCCCCTCCGGGTTCGGGGGTAGTAAAAATTGTCTCACCGTACAGCCCGCCTCCGTTGTCCTGCAGATAAACGTCGAAAATACTATCGTCATCCGGCAGAGCAGGATCGAATCCTAATGCCAGCAGGAGACTGCGGACGGAATCCAGCGCCACCGCTATCTCTGCCACCCAGTCGGGTATACCGTCAGGTCGGGTAGAGGTCAAATCCGGGGCATCGAATCCGGAGGTATCATAATGAACCATAAAGGCGGTGTCGGGGGAAATGTAGCTCTGATGCCGGTCAGGCCGGAATAACGCGACGGCGGTAATCCGGTCGTGCGCAGCGGGGGGATGACTGGCCCAGCCACACTTGATAGGCTGCCCCGCAGCCTGTCCCACCAACATGGCGATCAGGGATACCGTTGCGATCAGGGTGCGCATCTACTTCTGACGGAACGATAACTTGATGGGTACACCCTCGAAGCCGAACCGTTCCCGCAGGCGGTTCTCTATGTAGCGGCGGTAGGTCACCGGGATTAAACGGGGGTGATTGCAAAAGAACGCGAACAGGGGTGGTTCCCGGTGAACCTGCGTCACGTACTTGATCTGGATACGCTTACCCCGGGTAGCCGGCGGTGGAAGATACTCTACCGCTTCCTCCAGGAAGCGGTTCAGCTGCGATGTGGAGATCTGGCGAACCGTCTGGTCATGCACCTTCAACGCGGTCTGCAAGGTTTTCCAGACCCGCTGGTTGTGGTGGATGGAAATAAATGTGAGCGGGTAATGCTCCAGCACTTTGAACTTATCCCGCATGGACTTGACCCACTGCCCCACGGTTTGCGAATCTTTTTCCACCAGGTCCCACTTATTCACCGCTACCACCAGGCCTTTACCTTTATCCATTACATGACTCATGATCTGCTGGTCCTGTGTATGAAAGCCCCGTTCTGCATCCACCAGGACGATCGCCACCTGGCATTCATCGATGGAGCGCATGGTACGTACAGTACTGTAATACTCGATGGCATCCGTGACCTTCGATTTCCGCCGCAAGCCGGCCGTATCGATCAGGCGCAGGGTGTGTCCCATGTATTTGATATAGGAATCGATGGAATCCCTGGTGGTGCCTGGGATTGGGGTTACAATGGCTTTTTCCTGCTTGAGAATGGCGTTCAGGAAGGACGACTTCCCCACATTGGGCACACCGATAATTGCCAGACCTATGGCCTCTGGAGGTGCTTCCTCCTCTTGTTTCGTAGCACCCAGCTCCTCCACCACCTTGTCCAGCAGATCGCCGACACCGCTCCCGCTCAAGGCGCTGATCAGCATAGGTTCGCCCAGGCCCAACTCGTAAAACTCCATGGCTCGTGGTTGATGCTTTCGATCATCGATCTTGTTAACGGTCAACAGCACCGGTTTGCTGAGCTGGCGCAACCGGTCGGCTAGCGTGCGGTCATCAGGGGCAACGCCCACCCGGCTGTCCACCATAAACAGGATCAGATCCGCCTCTTCCCCCGCTATGTCAGCTTGTGTGCGTACCACCGTCTCCATGGTATCGCCGGCACCCGAGAGATAACCCCCGGTATCGATCAGGTGAAAGTGATGGCCCACCCATTCCACCGAGCCGTATATCCGGTCGCGCGTTACGCCGGCAATTTCGTCAACAATAGCGTGCTGCCTGCCCACCAGCCGGTTGAACAGGGTCGATTTACCCACGTTGGGACGACCCAGAATAGCCAGGGTCGGTTTAGCCATGAATCCCTCGCTGGAAAATTTCCAGGATGCTGTCCTCAGCAATATTGAAGGGCACGCCCAGCTGTTCGCCTATCTGCGCCGGGCTCATGTCATCTAGGGTATAGGTTCCCCCATCATTCAGGATGCGGTGGGTGGTCCACACGGCTTCGCCCATGTCAGTACCGGAAAGCTGCGCCAGAAAATCGTTCCCCGACAGTAGACCGGCCACGGTAACCGGGATGCCAAAAAGGGTATTGGGAACAACTTTCAGGTCCACTGTAAGATTTTTAATTGTATTCAACCGGGGCAGCACATGTTCCCTGAAAACGCTCTCCGCCAGGATCCCCGTTGCGATGGTAAAACGGGTGGGGGAGTTCAGCTCCTTTGGGAATCGTCGCTGCTCTTTTCGAAAACGGTCCAGGAACGCCCGCACTTGGCCTACACCATTCTCTTCAATCGCCAGGTCCTCATAGAAAGCGGCCGGGGGCACCTCTTGTTCGGCCAGAATGTACCACTCGTCGCTCAGAACCACAAATCGACCGCCATCAGCATGGCGATACCTGCCATGTATGGTAGGGTACTCTTCTACCAGTGTGCGGGCGTAGTCACCGGTCACTGGGGGAATATCCATCTGCCCGCCGCGATGCCCGGTCAGTCCGACGGGTACGATTGCCGCCGATCGCAAGCCTGGTGTGAGCGGCAGCAGATCGTCCAGGGTTCGTCTCAAGTGCTCGCCATCATTGATGGTGGGCAACAGCACCACCTGCCCATGCAGCTTAATGCCATGATCCACCAGGTACTTCATTTTGCCCAGCAGGTAATCATCTTTGCCATACAGGAATAACTCCCGCCGCAGCTCCGGTTCCGTGGCATGTACAGAAATGTACAGGGGGGACAGGCGCTGCTCGACGATGCGCTCCAGGTCCCGCGTGCCCATATTGGTCATGGTGATGTAATGCCCATACAGGAAACTCAGCCGGTAGTCACCATCACGGAAATAAAGGGCTTCCCGCAGCCCGGGGGGATTCTGATCCACGAAGCAGAACACGCAATCGTTGGCACAGCTGCGGATTTTGAAATCTGCGAACTCCACCCCCAGATCATCTTCTGCGTCCTTCTCAACGGCAACGGCTTCCCGGCGGCCGTCTATCTCCAACTCCAACTCGATCTCCGGCTCACTGATGCGAAAGCGGTAATCCAGGTGGTCCAGCACTTTCCGCCCATTGATCTTGAGCAGGCGGTCTCCCGGTTTGAGGCCCAGGTGGCTTCCCAATCCGTCCGGTTCAACTGATGCGATGCGAATACTCATGCTGTCATACTTCCCTGGGGGGGGAGGAAATTTACCCCGTTTGATCTCGCAGTAATAGCTATTGACAGCACCCCTTGATCGTGTCCCGAAACCGGAAAGAGTCGGTTCTGAAACAGGTTGGATGATGGTATCGTGGAGGGGAGATCGTGAATGCTGGTGCCGGTATACTCAGCACCGGAATCTTGTTGCTGCCCGTCAGATGAACATATCGACGAGGGTACCCATCATCAGGTCGGCGGCACGGGCTACCGTGGCATTGGCTTCATAGGTACGCTGATCGGCCATAAGCGTCACCGTATTTTCAGCCAGGGTATTCTCAGAGATCATCTGAACCATTTGTTCTCCCGTGCGCTCCATTTGCTCCATACTGGCACGCATGCCGATCATGGCAAAGTCAAGCGATGAGGTCATGAGGGCTCTCTCCCGGTAATGGTTTCGCAGATCATGCTATCTCCCTTATCGGCAGATTGCCCGATCTCTTCAATCCCCATGTACGAGATTGTGAGCTGGATCACCCTGAGGGAGAAATGTGGTATTCGCAGCAGATTTGAGGGAGTATGGTTTCGAGCGGATTACTGCTTGTCGTTGCTGTCCAGTTGGATCATTTCCTCACAGTACCAGGTATGCGGGCGAATCGCCTCGTAGTTGCGGGCGAAGCGGAGTCCCGGATGGATCTGCTCAAGCAGGTCACTCACGGGACGCTCATAGATGGCCTTGCACACCTCTCGCGTATCCAGGCCCAGATCGGCACAGGCGTGGTGCACAGGGCAGAAATTATGCGAGTGGATCACCAGTTGCTTATCCGTTCTTTCCACAATCGGGACCTCCTTTGGACTCAGTCCCAGATACTCGACATAGAAGATGCGGTAGGCCTGATCGAGGATTGAAAGGTGATCACTCCCCTCGCTTTGGATTCGCTCCCGGTTGTCCTCCCACCAGCGCAGACGCTTGCGCGAGACCTCCTTCTCACGACGGGCAAATCCGGTCTTGCCGGTGCTGGCCAAGCCCGCTAGCCGTTCCTTCTCCCGTTTAATTTCCCTTTCTTCAGACAGCTTGAACTCTTTCTCTTCAGACTGCATCAGCATATCCTTTCAATCTGGGTATCCCAGCTCCCATATCGGCACGGGATCGGCAGCCTCCAGCCGATGAATCCGCCGGTGTGCGCCCCATCACCCGGTATTTTCCGCGCTATAGCCCGATTGGACGCTCAGGCGTTCATAATCCGTGGAGACCGCCCAATTCTGATCTTGGAGATGTCGACGGCTGCGATTAAGCAGTGGCTATCTCGCCCCCTTCCACCTCCTTGCATGCGAACCGGTTATACAGCCAGGCCAGAACGGCGCCCCCGATAAAGCCATCGATAAAGCCCCATACCAGGCCGATGAATCCGCCGTACCAGGTCACCGAGTAGCCCAGGTACAGGTTCCCCAGACGCGAAAGCGTCTCGCCCTCGAATCCCCGTAGCAGGAACCAGTAGGTGAGCAGAAAAATTGCCAGGCCCCAGACTATCCCGCAGGCCAGACCCAATGCCTTGATGCTCAGTTTCATTGTACCCTCCTTGCCAGGTTGAATGACTTCAAGATAAGGGAATTCGATCCGGTTGTCAAATGCAGGCTGCATTTTTGATGAATCTCGAACGTAATTTTACTCAGGTGTTTGCTCGCGCTCTATCCTTCGCTATGAAGAGACCCATAATGTCCGAATCCCGACGATTTATTCTCTTCCCAATCCTCTGTGCGGGTATATTCGCCTTATCAACGTGCTGTTTACCCATGCTCCAATCTGAAGGTGATCTGCAGTCGCCGGTCCGGGAAATCCGGGTGCCGGCCTCGGATGATGTCTCCTTGTACGTCCGGGTGGCGGGCCAGGCTAATACCGGGGCGGCACTAATCACCATTCACGGTGGTCCCGGGATGAGCAGCCGCTATATGCTCAGCCTGGAGCAGCTCGCCGGTCCGGATCTCACCGTCGTGAGCTGGGACCAGCGAGGAGCGGATCAATCCACCAGTCCCCCCGATGAGAGCACATACTACACGCTCCCGAAGTACGCGGAGGACCTGGATGCCGTGCGCCAGGCAGTCGGTGCGGATAAGGTGCATCTATTGGGCCACTCCTGGGGGGGGATCGTTGCTCTGCAGTATGCCGTCCTCTACCCCGATAACGTGCAGTCACTGATCCTGGTCAACGGGGGACCACCCTCCTGGGAGGGATTACTACGGGCTCAGGCCGCCCTGAGTATGCGGATCCATAACTTGCAGCAGGAGGGCGTCATGTCCACTGAACCTCCCCAATCCACCGCTGAGGCGATGAAGGCTATCCTTCCCGCCTACTTCTCCGATCCATCCTTCCGGTTCCCACCCAAAGATCTGAAAGGTGTCATCAACCTCAGCCCTGTAGCCAATCAGCTCACCTACGCGCAGCTTGAAGGATTTGATCTTGCACCTGATCTGGCAGGACTGACACAGCGGGTACTGATCCTGCGCGGGGCGGATGAT